>NZ_LWCT01000015.1:0-71446 GCF_001650455.1 Plantibacter sp. H53 | reverse complement strand
TTTGTTTGAATACGAAGATGCTACGCGTCCACTGAGTGGTTCTCGATGTACGGTCGAGAACCCGCAGACAACACCACTGTGTTCGCACAGCGTGTTGGTTTGCTTGTTCACTTTGATACATCAATAGTGTTTCGGCGGCCATAGCGAGAGGGAAACGCCCGGTCACATTCCGAACCCGGAAGCTAAGACTCTTTGCGCCGATGGTACTGCAGGGGGGACCCTGTGGGAGAGTAGGACACCGCCGGACTTCTTCGTTGAAATGGCCACCCAAGGTTCTTGGGTGGCCATTTTGCGTTAAGTCGTCGTTTCACGGGTACCGTGGGACAAGAATTCAACAGTAGGTTGACGCCGGGTGACGGCGTCCGAGCACCGTGGAGATCATCGTGAGTGACCAGTCAGCAGACCAGCCCGACAAGGGTGAGCGACGTCCTCCGAGATCCTCCGGTGACAACCGTGGGAACGGTGGTGCTGCACGGCGCGATGATCGCGCTCGTGGCACCGATCGTCCCCAGCGATCCGACCGTCCAGCACGGAGTGGTGACCGCCCGTCATCAGGGGACCGTCCGCAGCGTTCGGACCGTCCGGCTTGGCAGAAAGATCGCCCGGCGGCGGGGGATCGTCCGCAGCGTTCGGATCGTCCCGCGCGCAGCGGTGACCGTCCGTCATCAGGAGACCGTCCGCAGCGTTCGGATCGTCCGGCCTGGCAGAAGGATCGACCAGCGTCCGGCGACCGTCCGCAACGGTCGGACCGTCCTGCCTGGCAGCGGGACCGTCCATCGTCGGGGGATCGTCCGCAGCGGTCTGACCGTCCTGCGCGGAGCGGCGACCGTCCGTCGTCCGGCGATCGTCCGGACCGTGGAAACCGGACCGACCGTGGACACTCCTCTGAGCGTGGTGGCCGTCCCGACCGCGGGCGCGACAGCGGTGGACGCGAGCTGTGGACGCGCGATGGTGCTCCAGCCCGCGGCGACCGAGACGCCTTCCGACGCGAGCGCGAGCTGACGGAAGAAGAGCGCATCGCGTTCGAGCTCAAGTCGATCCGGCCGCGTCACGACGACCCGGAGATCCCTGACGACGTCACGCCGCAGGACCTCGACAAGGGTGCGCGAAACGAGCTGAAGACCCTGAGCAAGGAGAACGCCGACGGCGTCGCCCAGCACCTGGCGATGGCGGCGCGACTGATCGACAGCGATCCTGCGTTGGCCCACCTCCACGCGATGTCCGCTGCCCGTCGGGCCGGCCGGATCGCGATGGTCCGCGAGACCCTCGCCATCACCGCGTACGAGACCGGCGACTACGCCCTCGCGCTTCGCGAACTGCGGACCTACCGCCGTATCTCCGGTAAGGACGACCAGTTGCCACTCATGGTGGACAGTGAACGCGGCGTCGGCCGACCGGAGCGTGCCTTGGAACTCGGACGGTCCGTCGATCGCTCGACCCTCGATGTGCCGGTCCGCGTCGCCCTCGCGATCGCGATGTCGGGTGCCCGGCTCGACCTCGGGCAGACCGAGGACGCGCTGCTCGAGCTGCAGATCCCGCAGCTCGACCCGAAGCGTGCGTTCTCCTACAGCCCGGCGTTGTTCAATGCCTACGCCGAGACCCTCGAGGTCCTCGGTCGCGAGGAGGAGGCGGCTGTCTGGCACGACCGTGCGATGATCGCTTCCGAAGCGCTCGAGCAGTCCGCTGCAGACGACGAGGGCGAGACGATGGTGGTCGTGGAGGAGTTCCTCGAGTTCGACGACGAACCCGAGTCGCCCGTGGCAGTGGCCCCTGAATCCGACGATCAGCCCGGGGAGGAGCCGTCCGGTGAGCCCGCTGCTGACGAGAAGGCCTAAGCCCGTGACCCCGCTCGACGGCGTCGACGTGGTCCTCGCCGATCTGGACGGCGTGGTCTACGCCGGTCCGAACCCGATCCCGCACGCAGTGGAGTCGCTGAACCTGGCGGCGGAACACGTTCGCGTCGGATACATCACGAACAACGCCTCACGGACGGACGCCTCCGTCGCGCAGCACCTGACCGATCTCGGCCTCAGCGTCGCGCCGGCAGAGGTCGTCACGAGCCCACAGGCCGCGGTCCGGCTGCTGGCCGGCCTCGTGCCCGCCGGGTCGACGATCCTGGTGGTCGGTGGCGCCGGGCTCGTCGACGAGGTCGAGAAGGGTGGCTTCGTCGTCACCCGCTCGGCTGAGGACTCGCCGGCTGCGGTGATCCAGGGGTTCGCTCCCGAAGTCGGCTGGTCGCAGCTGGCGGAAGCGGCGTTCGCGCTGCAAACGCCGACCGCCGACGGTTCCGAGCTGCCGTGGGTCGCGACGAACACGGACTGGACCATCCCGCAGGCTCGTGGGATCGCTCCGGGCAACGGCACGCTGGTGTCGGCCGTCCACACGGCGGTCGGCCGTCTGGCGACCGTCGCCGGGAAGCCTGAAGTGCCGATCTTCGATGCGGCGAAGGTGCGATTCGGCGCATCCAAGCCGCTCTTCATCGGAGACCGACTGGACACCGACATCCTCGGCGCGAACCGCGCCGGGATTGCGTCGGCCCTCGTCCTGACCGGCATCGATCGAGCCAAGCACGTCCTCGCGGCCGACCAGCACTCCCGGCCGACCTTCATCCTCGAGGACCTGCGGCAGCTGCACGAGCCGTATCCGGCCACCACCATGTCGCGCGACGGCAAGGCGGCGACGGTCGGTGCGGCCACCGTGCGGATCCGCGGGAACGACGTCGTGGTGGAGTCCGACGGCCCCTCCCGGATCGACCTGTTGCGTGCCGCGTGCGCCGCGATCTGGGCGTCCGGCCGTGCCATCTACGGGCTCAACGTCCCGGAGCACCTGTACGCGGAGTGATGCCCACCCCTCGGGAGGCGCGGGTCGCGACCGGTGTTCGCCCACAGCGGTTCCCGCGGGCGGCGACGGTGGCGGCCGGTAGGGTTGCCCTGTGACGAACGAACCGGAGCACCCGACCGACGGCCTCGTGTCCCGCGTCCGCCTCATCGACGAGCAGCCGCTCGAGGAGCGGGCCGCCGCGTACGGCGAGCTCGTCGACGAACTCCGGGCGACGCTCGAGGGGAGCGACTCGCCGACGACGTCGGCGTAACGCATGGAGAACACACCCGAAGCACCGGCTGCAGCCGATTCGCCGGACGGCGCCGCGCAGCCCGCCCGCCTCGACGCCGCCCTCGCCGCGCGAGGACTCGCCCGCTCCAGAACCCATGCGGCCCAGCTCATCGCCGACGGGCTCGTGAGCGTCGACGACCGCACGATCGTGAAGGCCTCCCACCGGGTCCACCCGGATGCGCGGGTCGCCGTCGCCGGCGCCGACCACTACGTCAGTCGAGCCGCCCACAAGTTGCTCGCCGCCCTGGACACCTTCCCGGTCGTCGTCGACGACGCACTCGTCCTCGACGCCGGCGCCTCCACCGGCGGATTCACCCAGGTCCTGCTCGAGCGCGGAGCGCGTCGGGTGGTCGCCCTCGACGTCGGGCACGACCAGCTCGTGCCGCAGCTCCGAGACGACGAGCGGGTGCGGGTCGTGGAGGGGTGCAACGTCCGCTTCCTGACGCCGGAGCAGCTCAGTGACCTCACCGGCCTCGACGAGCGTCCGTCGCTCGTGGTCGGCGACCTCTCGTTCATCTCGCTCACCCAGGTGCTCCCGGCACTCGTGTCGGTCGTCGCGTCACCCGCGGAACTCGTCCTGCTCGTCAAACCGCAGTTCGAGGTCGGTCGTGGTGGCGTCCGTGAGGGCGTCGTCACCGATCCCGCGCTCCGTGCCGACGCCGTCGCAGGCGTCCTGTGGGCGGCCTGGGACCTCGGGCTGGGGACGGCCGGGCTCATCCCGTCGCCGATCGTCGGCACCCACGGCAACCGCGAGTATGTGGTGTGGATATCGGCCGAGCACGGAACCAATCCGACAGAATGGATGCAGCAGATCACCTCGATGGCTGGAGCGTAACCCGATGGCACATTCCACCGATCCTGCGGTAGCGGCGAGGAACATCCTGGTCGTCGCGCACACCGGTCGCGACGACTCCCGCGATGCCGCCGTGCTCGTGTCCAGGCTGCTCCTGGAGGCGGGCGTCCGCCCGGTCCTCAGCGCGCTGGAGCGGGCCGACCTCATCGCCGTCGACCCGGAGCTCGACGTCGTCTCCATCCTCGACGAGGAGGTCTCCCTCGGCGACATCGAACTGGCGATCGTCCTCGGCGGCGACGGCACGATCCTGCGAGCGGCCGAGGTCACCCGAGGATCGGCGGCGCCGCTGCTCGGGGTGAACCTCGGTCACATCGGCTTCCTCGCCGAGAGTGAACGCGACGACCTCGCCGAGACGGTCGAACGCGTCGTACGTCGCGACTACTTCGTGGAGGAGCGCATGACGCTCTCCGTCCGGGTCAAAGTCGGCGCGGAGGTCGTCTACGAGACCTGGGCGCTCAACGAGGCCACGGTCGAGAAGGCGAGCCGGGAACGCATGCTCGAGGTCGTGATCGAGGTCGATCAGCGTCCGCTCTCCTCCTTCGGGTGCGACGGGGTGGTCATCTCGACGCCGACCGGCTCAACCGCCTACAACTTCTCGGCGGGCGGCCCGGTCGTGTGGCCGTCGGTGGAGGCCATCACCCTCGTCCCGCTCAGCGCGCACGCCCTGTTCGCGAAGCCGCTCGTGGTCGGCCCGGAGTCGTCCCTCGCCGTCGAGGTCCTGGAACGCACCGACGGCCTCGGCGTGCTCTGGTGCGACGGCCGCCGGGCCAAGGACCTCCAGCCGGGCGCACGGGTGGTCGTCAGACGCTCCTCGGTGCCGGTCCGCCTCGCGCGCCTCCACGAGAGCACCTTCACCGATCGTCTCGTCAACAAGTTCCGGCTGCCGGTCACCGGTTGGCGCGGCCCCGTCGGACGCGAGGAGCCGATGACCGGCACGATCCACGTCCCGGCCTCCACGGCCACCCGACACCACAGCGATCAGGAGGGCACCGCATGATCGAGGAGATCGAGATCCGCGACCTCGGCGTCATCGCGTCCGGGACGCTCCCGCTCGGTCCCGGCTTCACCGCCGTGACGGGTGAGACCGGTGCCGGTAAGACGATGGTGGTCACCGCCCTCGGGCTGCTCCTCGGACAGCGGTCGGACAGCGGCGTCGTGCGAGCGGGCCAGAAGCAGACGAGTGTCCAGGGACGCTGGTTGGTGCCGGGCGACGGCGCGGTCGCCGAGCGCGTCCGCGAGGCCGGGGGAGACCTCGACCCCGCGGGTGATGCGGCAGAGCTGCTGCTCGGTCGGATCGTGACCGCCGAGGGCCGCGGCCGCGCGATTGTCGGCGGCCGGACGGCGCCCATCGGTATCCTCTCCGAACTCGGCGAGCAGCTCGTCGTCGTGCACGGGCAGTCCGACCAGATCCGGCTGCGGGCCGCGCCGGCCCAGCGGGACGCCCTGGACCGCTTCGCCGGTGAACCGCTCCAGCGGGCCCTCGGTGACTACCAGCGGCGCTACACGGAGCTCCTCGAGCTGCGGACGGAACTCGAGACCCTGACGAACGAGCGCGACACGCGACTCCTCGAGGCCGAGCAGCTGCGCGTCGCGCTCGCCGAGATCGAGCAGGCCGACCCGCAGCCCGGCGAGGACGCCGAGCTCGCCGAGCGCGCCGATCGACTGACGAACCTCGAAGAGCTCCGTCTCTCGGCTGCCGGCGCCCGAGAACTCGTCTCGGCCGAGGCGGGCGAGGAGAGCGACGTCGTCGGACTCCTCGAAGGCGCGCGGCGGCAGCTCGACCGGGCCTCGGTGCACGATCCCGCCCTCGGCGCGATCGCCGCGAGTGTCGCCAACGCGAGCTACCTGGCCGCGGAGATCGCCGCCGAGCTCTCGAGCTACCTCGCCGGACTCGACGAGGACGGCGCTCGCGAACTCGAGGTCGTCCAGGAGCGCCGTGCCACGCTCTCGACACTCGCCAGGAAGTACGGGCCGACGCCTGAGGACGTCCTGCACCTGCTCGAGACGGGCAGCACCCGCCTGATGGAGCTCGACGGCGACTCCGACCGCATCACCCAGCTCGAGGGCGACGTCGAACGGCTCTCCGGGGAGGTCGATGCCGCTGCCGCGACGTTGAGTGCCGTCCGGGTCGAAGCCGCTGCTCGACTCGGCGCAGCTGCGAGCGCGGAACTGCGCTCGCTCGCCATGGCCGAGGCGGAGCTCGTCGTCGAGGTGTCCGATCGCGACGACCTCACGCTGCACGGCAAGGACGTGATCGCCTTCCTCCTCCGGCCGCACGCCGGTGCCGAGCCCCGACCGCTCGGCAAGGGCGCCTCGGGCGGAGAGCTGTCCCGGGTGATGCTCGCCCTCGAGGTCGTCATCGCCGGCGCGGACCCCGTACCGACCTTCGTGTTCGACGAGGTCGACGCCGGCGTCGGCGGAGCCGCGGCGATCGAGATCGGGCGTCGCCTCGCGGCCCTCGCCGAACGCTCGCAGGTGATCGTCGTCACCCACCTCGCGCAGGTCGCGGCCTTCGCGAACAACCACCTGAGCGTGGTCAAGGGCGGAGACGGTTCGGTGACGGCGTCGAGCGTGCGCCAGCTCGTCGGCGCCGAGCGGGAGGCGGAGATGGCGCGGCTGCTCTCCGGGCTCGCGGAGTCCGACAGCGGCCTCGCCCACGCCCGCGAACTGCTCGCCCTCGCAGCTTCCTGACGACGCGACCGCGAAGGAAGCGACACATGGACCCGAACTGGATGGTAGGATAAAAGCCCGTGGTGAATACTTCTGAAGCGGGCAACCTGAACTCTCCGATCGACGGCATCGTCTCGGGCTCCAACGGCACGACCAAGCACATCTTCGTGACTGGTGGTGTCGTTTCTTCGTTGGGCAAGGGGCTCACCGCAGCCAGCCTCGGCAACCTGCTGACGGCGCGCGGGCTCCGGGTGGTCATGCAGAAGCTCGACCCCTACCTCAACGTCGACCCGGGCACGATGAACCCGTTCCAGCACGGCGAGGTCTTCGTGACCGACGACGGCGCCGAGACCGACCTCGACATCGGCCACTACGAGCGGTTCCTCGACATCGAGCTGAGCCAGGCCGCGAACGTGACGACGGGTCAGATCTACTCGACCGTGATCGCCAAGGAGCGTCGCGGCGAGTACCTCGGCGACACCGTGCAGGTGATCCCGCACATCACGGACGAGATCAAGCGCCGCATGCGCCTCCAGGCGTCCGAGACCCCCCAGCCCGACGTGATCATCACCGAGATCGGTGGCACGGTCGGCGACATCGAGTCGCAGCCGTTCATCGAGTCGGCTCGCCAGATCCGCCACGAGCTCGGCCGGAACAACGTGTTCTTCGTCCACGTCTCGCTCGTGCCGTACATGGGCGCCTCCGGTGAGCAGAAGACGAAGCCGACGCAGCACTCCGTCGCGGCCCTCCGGTCCATCGGCATCCAGCCCGACGCACTCGTGCTCCGCAGCGACCGCCCGGTGACAGAGAGCAACAAGCGCAAGATCGCGCTCATGTGCGACGTCGACGAGGACGCGGTCGTGAACGCGGTCGACGTCCCGAGCATCTACGACATCCCCACCATGCTGAACGACCAGGGCCTCGACGCCTACATCGCCGACCGCCTGGGTCTCGTCACCAACGAGGTCGACTGGAGCGGCTGGGCCGACCTCCTCGAGGCCGTTCACCACCCGAAGCACGCCGTCACCATCGGCCTCGTCGGCAAGTACATCGACCTGCCCGACGCCTACCTGTCGGTGACCGAGGCGCTCAAGGCCGGCGGCTTCGCCCACGACACGAAGGTCAGCATCCGTTGGATCCCGTCCGACGACTGCGAGACCGTCGACGGAGCGATCAAGGCGCTCGCCGACGTCGATGGCATCTGCGTCCCCGGCGGCTTCGGCATCCGCGGCATCGAGGGCAAGCTCGGCGCCCTGAAGTTCGCCCGCGAGAACGGCATCCCGGTACTCGGCCTCTGCCTCGGCCTGCAGTGCATGGTCATCGAATACGCCCGGAACGTCGTCGGGCTCGAGGGCGCCAGCTCCTCCGAGTTCGACCCCGACACGCAGTTCCCCGTCATCGCGACGATGGCCGAGCAGGTCGAGATCATCGCCGGCGGCGACCTCGGCGGCACGATGCGCCTCGGTCTGTACGCGGCGAAGCTCGACGAGGGCTCGATCGTCGCCGAGCTGTACGGTGCGGACGAGGTGTCCGAGCGTCACCGTCACCGCTACGAGGTGAACAACGGCTACCGCCAGCAGATCGCGGACGCCGGCCTCCAGTTCTCCGGCCTGTCGCCCGACGGCACGCTCGTCGAGTACGTCGAGCTGCCGCGCGAGGTGCACCCGTTCTACGTCGCCACGCAGGCGCACCCCGAGCTGCGGTCGCGCCCGAACCACGCGCACCCGCTGTTCGCCGGTCTCGTCGGTGCTTCGCTCGAGCGCCAGCAGGCGAGCCGGCTGTTCGACGTCGCCAATGGTTGAGTCGTTCGGCGACGCCGCGTCGTTGCGCGACGAGGCGCACCCCGTCGAGGTGGTGTCCTCCGAGCGCGCGTTCGCGGGCAAGGTGTGGGACATCCGTCGGGAGACGTTCCGCTACGGTGACGGGGAGGTCGTGCGCGAGTTCGTCGACCACACCGGGGCGGTGGCGGTGTTGGCGCTCGACGCCGACGAGCGCGTCCTGCTCATCCAGCAGTACCGCCACCCGATCGGGGAGCGCGACTGGGAGCTGCCTGCCGGCCTGCTCGACATCGCGGGGGAGGACCCGGCCGTGGCCGCGGGTCGCGAGCTGGAGGAGGAGGCCGATCTGGTCGCCGGTTCGCTTCAGCTGCTGACGGAGTTCTACACGACGCCCGGTGGCAGCAACGAGTCGATCCGCATCTATCTCGCGCGTGACCTCACCGCGACCGCCGAGGCCTTCGCCCGTGCTGAGGAGGAGGCGGACATCCTCGTGGAGTGGGTGCCGCTCGACGACGCCGTGGCCGCGGTACTCGACGGCCGGCTCCACAACTCGATCCTGATGCTCGGCGTCCTCACAGCCGCCGCGGCTCGGGATCGCGGGTGGTCGACGCTGCGCGACAGCGGCGACTCCACGATCGGGCCGGGCGGAGCCTGAGGCGTGGCGCTCGATCGCGCGGTCGCCGACTACCTGCGGCACATCGCGATCGAGCGCGGGCTGTCGGCCAATACGCAAGCCGCCTATCGGCGTGATCTCGAGGGCTACCTCGCCTGGCTCGGGGCGCACGGCGTCGTCGAGGCTCCGGCCGTCACCGCTGCGCACGTGTCGGAGTACACGGCGTCGCTCCGGACACCCGAGGGGCAGCCGGTGCGTGCGTCCTCGCTCGCCAGGGTGCTGTCGTCGATCCGTGGTCTGCACCGGTTCCTGCTCGACGAACAGCTCGTCGAGGTCGACGTCGCACGTGAGGTGCGGCCGCCGAAGCTCCCGGGGCGGCTCCCGAAGGCGATCACGATCGACCAGGTCCGCGCACTGCTCGAGACGACCGACGGCGACGACCTGCTCGCCGTCCGCGACAAGGCGCTCCTCGAACTGCTCTACGCGACCGGAGCCCGGGTCTCGGAAGCCGTCGGCCTGAACGTCGACGACGTCATCGACACCGACATCGTCCGACTCCTCGGCAAGGGCGGCAAGCAGCGGATCGTGCCGCTCGGCAGCTTCGCCCGCGACGCCGTCGACCGCTACCTCGTGCGCGTCCGGCCGGTCTTCTCCGGCCTCGGTCGTTCCACGCCGGCGCTGTTCCTGGGGCAGCGCGGTGCGCGACTGTCCCGGCAGAGCGCATGGCTCGTCCTCCAGCGTGCCGCCGAGCGCGCCGGACTCGAGTCGCACGTGTCGCCGCACACCCTCCGACACTCCTTCGCGACGCACCTGCTGCAGGGCGGCGCCGACGTCCGGGTCGTGCAGGAACTCCTCGGTCACTCCTCGGTGGCGACGACGCAGCTGTACACGCTGGTGACGGTCGACAACCTCCGTGATGTGTACACGCAGTCCCATCCCCGGGCGAGATGGACCGCGGGCGGAGCGGCACCGCAGGCCTGACCCGTGGCCCGGTAGACTCGTCACTCGAACGACAGCAAGCGGGAGCGAGGCAACACCGGTGGCCGGTACGAAGCACACGAGCGCAGTGCAGGATTCTGCGCGCAAGACCGCCGCCGAACTGAACCCGAACGGCCCGACCGGCCGCCCGCGTCGTGAGTTCGCGGTGCCGCCCGCGCTGGCGCAGCACGGACCGGCACGCATCATCTCGCTCTGCAACCAGAAGGGCGGGGTCGGCAAGACGACGACCACCATCAGTCTGTCCGCCGCGCTGGCCGAATACGGCCGCCGGGTGCTCGTCGTCGACTTCGATCCGCAGGGCGCGCTGTCCGCCGGTCTCGGCATCTCCACCCACGACTCCAACACCGTGTACGACCTGCTGCTCGGCACCGTGAAGGACCCGGCCGAGGTCATCCAGCACACCGCCATCGAGGGTCTCGACGTGCTTCCGGCCAACATCGACCTCTCGGCCGCCGAGGTCCACCTCGTCAACGAGGTCGCGCGAGAGACGATCCTGGCCCGGGTGCTCCGCAAGGTGTCCGACGACTACGACGTCATCCTGATCGACTGCCAGCCCTCGCTCGGCCTCCTCACGGTCAACGCCCTCACCGCCAGCCACGGGGTGCTCATCCCGCTCGAGTGCGAGTTCTTCGCGCTCCGCGGTGTCGCGCTGCTCATCGAGACCATCGACAAGGTGCGCGACCGCCTCAACCCGGCGATCGAGCTCGACGGGATCCTCGCCACCATGTACGACTCCCGGACGCTGCACTCGCGCGAGGTCCTCGAGCGCGTCGTCGACGCGTTCGGCGAGAAGGTCCTCGAGACGGTCATCGGACGGACCGTGAAGTTCCCCGACGCGAGCGTCGCCGGAACCCCGATCACCGAGTTCGCACCGGAGCACGCCGCCGCGAAGGCCTACCGTCAGCTCGCGAGAGAGCTCATCTCCCGTGGCGCGATCGCCTGATCCCGCGCGGACGCCCGTTGCCGTCCTCCCTCCGGCCGGCGACACCGGCTCGCGCTCCGATGAGGCGACGACCGTCGACCCCGCGCCGGCACCGTCGTTCCGGGTGTCGTTCGAGGGTTTCGAAGGACCCTTCGACCTCCTGCTGACCCTCATCGGCAAGCACGAACTCGACATCACGGAGGTCTCGCTCAGCCGCGTGACCGATGAGTTCATCGCCTACCTGCGGACGCTCGAGGCCGATGACGAACTCGACCAGGCGAGCGAGTTCCTCGTCGTGGCGGCCACCCTGCTCGACCTCAAGATCGCGGGGCTGCTGCCGCAGGGCGAACTCGTCGACGCGGAGGACGTCGCCCTGTTGGAGGCGCGGGACCTGCTGTTCGCCCGCCTGTTGCAGTACCGCGCGTTCAAGCAGGCGTCCGCGTGGTTCGCGGAGCGCCTCGACCTGGAGGCGGCGCGCCACTTCCGGGCGGTCAGGCTGGAGGAGCAGTACCGCCAGCAGACCCCGGAACTCGTCTGGACGCTGACCGCGCAGGACTTCGGCGCACTCGCGACGCTCGCGTTCACGCCACGCGAGGTGCCGACCGTCGGTCTCGACCACCTGCACGCTCCGCTCGTGAGCATCCGGGAGCAGGCGGCGCACGTCGTCGCCATCCTGCGCCGCGGCGGGTCCCACACCTTCCGCGAGCTCGTGGCCGGTGCGGAGCTGAAGGGCGTGGTCATCGCGCGCTTCATCGCCGTGCTCGAACTGTACCGGCACGCTGCGCTGTCCTTCGAGCAGATCGAACCGCTCGGCGAGCTCACGCTCCGCTGGACCGCCGAGACCTGGAACGACGACAGCCTCGCCAACCTGGGAGCCGATTACGATGCCTGACGCGACACCCGAGTCGATCGAGCGGCCGACGGACGCCGCCCAGAGCCTGCCGCCCGAGCCCGCGCCGGTGCCCGCACCGGACGTCCCACGGGCGCTCGAGGCGATCCTCATGGTCGCCGACGAACCGCAGAGCCTCGTGAACCTCGCCGCTGCCGTGCACGTGCCGGTCGGAGCCGTCCGACGGGCCATCGCCGACCTCGTCGCCGACTACGACGGCGAACGCGGTGGCGTCCGACGCGGATTCGAACTCCGCGAGGTCGGCGGCGGCTGGCGGATCTACGTCCGGGCCGATTACGACGCGCTCGTCACCGACTACGTCGTGACGCAGAACCCGACGAAGCTGTCGCAGGCGGCGCTCGAGACCCTGGCCGTGATCGCCTACAAGCAGCCGATCAGCCGCGGCGCGATCGCCTCGATCCGCGCCGTCAACGTCGACTCCGTCGTCCGCACCCTCCTCGGGCGCGGACTCATCACGGAGATGTTCACCGACAGTGAGACGGGTGCCATCAACTACGGCACCACCGATCTCCTGCTCACCCAACTTGGTATCAACGCCATCGAGGAGCTGCCGCGGATCTCGCCGTTGCTCGACGATGGCCGGGAAGGATTCGACAGTGACCAGCACTGAATCAGAGGGCATCCGCTTGCAGAAGGTGCTGGCGAACGCCGGCGTCGCCTCGAGGCGCGTGTCGGAGCAGCTCATCGAGGACGGCCGCGTGGAGGTGAACGGCGTCGTCGTGACCGAGCTCGGCTCGAGGATCGACCCGGAGCACGACCTCGTGTCCGTCGACGGCAGCGCCATCCAGCTCGACGCCTCGAAGCGCTACCTCATGCTCAACAAGCCGGTGGGCATCTACAGCTCGCTGAAGGACGACCGCGGTCGCCCCGACCTGCGCCGCTTCACCGAGCAGTACGAGGAACGACTGTTCAACGTCGGCCGCCTCGACGCCGAGACGAGCGGTCTGCTCATCCTCACCAACGACGGCGACCTCGCGCACGTGCTCGCCCACCCCTCCTTCGGTGTGCAGAAGACGTACATCGCGAAGGTCACGGGCAAGGTGACCCCGCAGGTCCTCGCGAAGCTGACCGCGGGCATCGAGCTCGAGGACGGACCGATCTCCGCAGACAAGGCCCGCCTGCTCGGCACCGAGGACGGCTCCAGTCTCGTGGAGCTCACGCTGCACTCCGGGCGGAACCGCATCGTCCGTCGCATGCTCGACGCCGTCGGCCACCCGGTCGTCGACCTCGTGCGCCGTCAGTTCGGTCCGCTGCACCTCGGGACGCTCGGATCCGGCCAGTTGCGCGAGCTCAGCAAGGACGAACTCGGCGCCATCCTGACCATCGCCCGCGCACACGGTCCTGAAGCCCGTGCGGCCGACGGCACGGCAGCGGAGGCGCCGGAGCCGACGGAATGAGCGACCTGAGCGCAGCTCCCGCCCGCGTGCAGGGCTCGGTCCGCATCGTCGGAGCCGGCCTCCTCGGCGCGAGCATCGGACTCGCGCTGCGCGCCAAGGGCGTCGACATCATCCTCGACGACGCATCGCCCAGTCAGTTGCGCCTCGCCGTCGACTACGGCGCGGGTCGTGCGGCGGAACCCTCCGACGACCCGTCCGTCGTCGTCATCTGCGTCCCGCCGGACGTCACCGCTCGCGTCATCGAGGCCGAACTCGCCGCGTTTCCAAGCGCCGTCGTGACCGACGTCGCGAGCGTCAAGCTCGAACCGTACCGCGCACTGCTCGAGCGCGGTGTCGACCTCACCCGGTACATCGGTTCGCACCCGCTCGCCGGCCGTGAGCGCGGGGGAGCGATCTCGGCGCGAGCCGACCTCTTCCTCGGTCGCCCGTGGGTGATCTGCCGCGACGCCGAGACACCCGCCTGGGCGCTGTCGCAGGTGGAGGGCCTCGCGCTCGACCTCGGCACCATCCCGATGGAGATGACGCCGGACGAACACGACCGCTTCGTCGCGCTCGTCTCGCACACGCCGCAACTCGTCGCGAGCCTCCTGGCCGCCCAGCTGCAGGACGCCGAGGAGGGCGCCATCCAGCTCGCCGGACAGGGGCTGCGCGACACCGTCCGCATCGCCTCGAGCGCGCCGGAGCTCTGGGTCCAGATCCTCAGCGCCAACCACGCCGAGGTCCTCCCGGTGCTCGAGCAGCTGTCCGCCGACCTCGCGTCCGTCATCTCGGCACTCCGGGACCCGGAGGTGCCGGGCGCTCGCCGCACGATCGCGGACACGATCGCCGCCGGCAACACCGGCGTCGCACGGCTCCCCGGCAAGCACGGCCAGAACCGCCGGTTCGCGAGCATCGTCGTCCTGCTCGACGACCGCCCCGGCCAGCTGGGCGCCCTGTTCACCGAGCTCGGCGAGATCGGCGTCAACATCGAGGACCTGCGTCTGGAGCACTCGCCCGGCGCGAACATCGGTCTCGCGGAGGTCCAGGTCCTCCCCGAGGTGAAGCAGCGCACCGTCGACGACCTCGAGTCGCGCGGCTGGCGCATCGCGGAAGTATAGGAAGAGACATGACCGAACAGCACCCCACCAGCACCGACGCGTCGACGACGCCGGACGCACCCGTCGTGGTCGCGATCGACGGACCGGCCGGCAGCGGCAAGTCCAGCGTGAGCAAGGCCGTCGCCCGTCGGCTCGGCTACCGCTACCTCGACACGGGCGCCTGGTACCGCGCGCTCGCGCTCCACACGCTCGATGCAGACGTCGACCCGGAGGACTCGGCGGCGGTGATCGGCTCGCTCGACGCGTTCGGTGGCGCCTTCACCGTCTCACTCGACCCGGACGTGACCGCGTTCACGCTCGGTGATCGCGACGTCACGGACGAGATCCGCGGCCCTCGCGTGACGGCCGTCGTGTCCGCCGTCGCCCGTGTCCCGGAGGTGCGTGCATGGATCAACGAGACCTTCCGATCGCTCATCGCCGACGTCGACCGCCCGGGCATCGTCGTCGAGGGACGCGACATCACCACGGTGGTCGCACCGGATGCTCAGGCTCGGATCCTGCTCACGGCATCCGAAGCGGCTAGAATGGCCAGGCGTTCAGCGGAATTCGAGAGCCACCCTGCCGGCGACGTCGCGGAACAACTGCAGCGGCGTGATCGGGCGGACTCCAGGGTCGTCGACTTCATGAACGCGGCGGACGGAGTGACCACGGTCGACTCCACGCACATCGACTTCGACGAGACGGTCGACGCGGTCGTCCGCGTCACCGAATCCCTCACAGCAAGGAACTCCCATGGCTCACGATGACGAGCAGTTCGACGGAGGCCCCGACGACCTCGCGGACCGCCTCCAGGACATGGACGAGGAGCTCGCGACCCAGCGGGCCGCGTCCCTCCGCTCCGGCCTGGCCGACTACGACCTCGAGGGCGACGACCTCGACATCCTCGACGGCGCGACGGAGGACCCGGACGAGATCCGCTTCCTGCCGGCGCTGCCCGTCGTGGCGATCGTCGGACGACCGAACGTGGGCAAGTCCGCGCTGGTGAACCGCATCCTCGGCCGTCGTGAGGCCGTCGTGGAGGACACCCCCGGTGTCACCCGCGACCGCGTGAACTACAAGGCCGAGTGGAACGACCGTCGCTTCACGGTCGTCGACACCGGTGGGTGGGAGCCCGATGCCAAGGGCATCGACGCATCTGTCGCGGCCCAGGCCGAGATCGCCATCGACCTCTCCGACGTCGTGATCTTCGTGGTCGACGCCATGGTCGGTGCCACGGCGACCGACGAGCAGGTCGTCAAGCTGCTCCGCAGGACCGGACGCCCCGTCTTCCTCGTCGCCAACAAGGTCGACGACGCCCGTCAGGAGCCGGAGGCCGCAGCGCTCTGGAACCTCGGCCTCGGCGAGCCCCACCCGGTCTCCGCGATCCACGGTCGTGGTGTCGCCGACCTCCTCGACAAGATCCTCAAGGTCCTCCCGCAGGTCTCGGCCGTCGCGAAGGACGAGTTCGGCGGCCCCCGCCGTGTCGCGATCCTCGGACGCCCGAACGTCGGCAAGTCCAGCCTGCTCAACAAGACCGCAGGCGAGGAGCGCGTCGTCGTCAACGACCTCGCCGGGACCACCCGCGACCCGGTCGACGAGCAGATCGAGCTCGGCGGCAAGATCTGGCGCTTCGTCGACACCGCAGGCATCCGTCGCCGGGTGCACCTGTCGCAGGGTGCCGACTTCTACGCGTCGCTCCGCACGAGCACGGCGCTCGAGAAGGCCGAGGTGGCCGTCGTCCTCATCGACGTCACCGAGGTGATCAGCGAGCAGGACGTGCGCATCATCGACCTCGTCCTCGAGAGCGGTCGCGCCCTCGTGCTCGCCTTCAACAAGTGGGACCAGCTCGACGACGAGCGCCGGAAGTACCTGGAGCGCGAGATCGAACAGGACCTCTCGCACGTGTCCTGGGCGCCGCGCGTCAACATCTCCGCGCGCACGGGCCGCCACTTGGAGCGTCTCGTCCCGGCCCTCGAGGTCGCCCTCGAGTCGTGGGACATGCGTATCCCCACCGGCAAGTTCAACGCCTTCCTCGCCGAGCTCACGGCGGCGCACCCGCACCCGTTGCGCGGTGGCAAGCAGCCCCGCATCCTGTTCGGCACGCAGGCCGCGAGCCGTCCGCCGACCTTCGTGCTCTTCACGACCGGCTTCCTCGATCCCGGTTACCGTCGCTACGTGGTCCGTCGCCTGCGCGAGATCTGGGGCTTCGAGGGCACGCCGATCAACGTCAACATGCGCGTCCGCGAGAAGCGCCAGCGCTGAACCGCGGCGTCCGTCTGCCTGACGGTGGCGACGAAGGCCCGGGACCACTCCATGAAGTGGTCCCGGGCCTTCGTCGTCCTGGTCGAGGCGTGATCAGGGGCGAGCGAGGGCGGGCTCGTCCGCTGGCGCCAAGGCGGGCTCGTGTTCGGCCTGGAACGGCCACCAGCTCGGGAGCAGCTCGCCGATGACCTCGAGGAACGACGCGACATCGCGTGGTGCAGGGGTGTCGAGCCAGACGCGGAACGCCGCGACGGAGCCCGCGGCGACGAAGTGCGCTGCCGATCGCGTGAACAGCTCGCGCTGCTCCTCGCTCAGACATTCGGCGTGGGGGAGGGTGATCGCCCCGCGCTCGAAGATCTCGAGCACCGTCGAGGTGAAGACGCGGTTGAGCATCGGCTGCAGACTCGCACCGATGAGGTCGTCGCCGAGACCGACGCGGTAGATGTCGGCGCGCTCGTCGATGTGGCGGAGCGCGGCGACTGTGGCGCTGGTGATCGCCGCCGGGGCGTCGTCCGCGGAGACGGTCGCCAGGTGGGTCATGCTCAGTTCCGTGAGCTCCTCGGCGAGGACCGATTCGAGCAGCTCGCACGGCGCCGCCGCGTGCTGGTAGAAGGTCGATCGGTTGATGCCGGCGCGTGCGGCGATCTCCGAGACGGAGATCTCGGAGGTGGGGCGTTCGGCGGCGAGTTGCAGGATCGTGCGCGCGAGCCGTGCCCGCGTCCGGCGTTGACGTGCATCCATGAGGGTCCTTCGCGTGGGGTCGGTGCGGCGGGCGCGAGCGCTGCCGATGCAATACTGGAGTTCAATATATAACATATTCTGCACGTGGTGTGGAGATGACGGTGGGCAAGGGGGTGCCGCCCAGCGTTTCGTGCCAGGCTGGTCCAATGACTGATGCGCATCCTCCCGGCGGCCCCCTCCGGGACGCCGGGGATGCCTGGGTCGAATCCGGGGACGGCCGCAAGTTCTGGGGGAGGTTCGGTGCAGCCGGACTCCTCGTGCACGATCGGGCGCGCGGCGTGCTGTTGCAGCACCGGGCCGGTTGGAGCCACTTCGGCGGCACCTGGGGCATCCCGGGAGGCGCGCGTCACCAGTTCGAAAGCGCTGTCGACGGTGCGGTCCGCGAGTCGCACGAGGAGGCGGGTGTCCCCGCCGAGTCGATCGAGCTGCGGTTCGACTCCGTGCTCGATCTCGGGTTCTGGTCGTACACGACGGTGATCGTCGAGGCGGTCGAGCCGTTCGAACCCGTGGTGTCCGACCCGGAGAGCATCGCTCTCGCCTGGGTGCCGCTCGCCGAGGTCGAGACCTTGCCTCTGCACCCTGGCTTCGCCGATTCGTGGCCTGGCCTGCGGTCGCAGCTCGAGCGCCGCGTCACGGTCGTCGTCGACGTCGCGAACGTCGTCGGCTCGCGACCCGACGGGTGGTGGAAGGACCGTGCGGGTGCCGCACAGCGGTTCGTCGCGCGCCTCGGCCGCCTCGCGCACGAGGGTCTCGACGCCCAGGCGCTCGACCTCGACTTCAACCGCTGGTGGCCGGCCTACATCGCCGTCGTGGAAGGACAGGCCCGCGGCGTCCACACCGATGACAGCGTACGAGAGGCCGGGCACGAACTGCGGGCCGGCGTCTCGATCGTCGACGCTGCGGGGAGTGGCGACGACGCGATCGTGGACGTCGTCCGTGAACTCGACGGGGCGATCGTGGTGGTCACCTCGGACCGAGGGTTGCGCGAACGCGTCGAGCGTCTGGGCGCGACGACGCGCGGTGCAGGCTGGCTGACGGAGCTGCTCGACGCAGTGGTCTGAGGGCCGCTGCAGTCGCTCCACAGGGGCCCGCAGCCCGTCGCCGCCGTGACGGGAGACCGCTTTCCTGCACGTCGCCTGGGCGTTCAGTAGGGTTGGTGGCATGACCCTGTTCATCATCGTCGGCGCCGTCGGTCTCGTGATCGTCCTCATCTCCCTGGTCTTCGGTGAGATCTTCGACTTCCTGGACGGGGCGGTCTCGGCGACCGCGCTCGGGAGCGCGTTCACCGTCTTCGGTGCGGTCGGCGCGATCGTGCTGGCGAACGGGTTGCCCGTCTGGTCCGCCTATGTCATCTCGGCCGTCATCGGTGTCCTCGTGCTCGTCGGCGTCCAGCTGATGATCCGGAGCTTCAAGCGTTCGGAGGACGGCACGCCGAGTTCACCGCTCGGTCTCTACGGCGTCGCCCGGTCGACCATCTCGGCGTCCTTCGGCGAGGTCAGCCTCGACGGCCCGCACGAGATCGAGACGCGCCTCGCGTTCTCCGACACGCGGATCGAAACGGGCAGCCGGATCCGCGTGGTCGAGCTCCAGGGCTCCCGCGTGAAGGTCGAACCCGCGTCGAGCGGAGCCGCTGCCGACACGCAGCCCTGATTCCATCCATCCACCAGCACGCCCTCGAGGGGAAGGCACCTGCCCTATGGACTTCATCACCACCAACATCACGGTGATCGCCGTGATCGCACTCGTCGTGGTGGCGCTCGCGATCGTCGCGTTCGTCGCCGGACGCATCAAGCGCGTACCGCCGAACCAGGCGCTCGTCATCGTCGGTCGGGGGGCCGGCGCCAAGACGGGTGAGCCCGACGGCGGTCAGCGCGTCGTCATCGGTGGGCGGGTGTTCATCTGGCCGATCCTGCAGCAGGGCTTCCCGATCTCGCTCGAGCAGCGTCAGATCGGCATCGTCGTGGAGGGTGTCGACACCAACTTCATCAAGGTCGCCATCCAGGCGAGCGTGAACTTCAAGGTCTCCGGCACGCCGGAGGGTGTGCGCCGTGCCGCGCAGCGCTTCCTCTCCCAGCAGGGGTCGCTGACGCAGATCATCCAGCAGTCCCTCGAAGGTTCGCTGCGTTCCATCATCGGCAACATGCCGATCAAGGAGATCATCTCCAACCGCAACGCCCTGTCCGAAGCAGTGGTCGAGGCGACCAAGACGGATCTCGCCGAGCAGGGCCTCCAGGTCGACCTGCTGAACATCTCCGACATCTCGACGCCGGGCACCAACTACCTCGCCGACCTCGGGCGCGCGGAGAACGCGCTCGCCCGGCAGAACGCCGAGATCAAGGAGGCCGAGACCGCTCGTGCGTCCGAGTTCGCGCGGATCGAAGCGGCGGAGCAGGTCGCGGAGCGTCAGAAGGCCCTGAGCCTCAAGCAGGCGACGATCAAGGCGGAGACCGACCGCGCGAACGCCGAGGCCGAGGCCTCCGGTCAGCTGGCCACGGCGCAGCAGGACCGTCTGGTCGCGGAGCAGGAGCGTGAGGCGCTCGCCGAGAAGGCGAAGGTGGAGCAGGAACGCCTCGACATCGAGGTGCGCAAGCCGGCCGAGGCCGACGCCTACGCGACGGTCCAGCGCGCGCAGGCGGCCCGAGACGCAGCCAATGCCGCGACGGAGGCCGACGCGTTCAAGCGCAAGACCATCGCCGAGGCGAACAAGGTCGCGGCCGTGCAGGACGCCCAGGCCGCTGCAGAGTCCGTGCGCCTCGCCGGTACCGCTGAGCGCGACAAGCAGATCGCGCTGGCCGAGGGTATCCGCGCCCAGGGTGACGCGAAGGCGTCGGCCGTGGCCGCGGAGGGTCTGGCCGAGGCTGAGGCGATCGACGCGAAGGCGGAGGCGTTGAAGAAGTACGGTGAGGCCGGACTCGCATCCGAGATCATCGCTCGTCTGCCTGAGATCACGCGAGCCGTGTCCGAGCCGCTCGGCAACATCTCGAACCTCACGGTCATCTCGACCGAGGGGGCGTCAGCCGTCACGAAGACGGTCGGCCAGGTCGTCAGCGAGGTCCCGAAGGTCGTCAAGGACATCACTGGGCTCGACCTGTCCGCCCTCCTGGGCGGAGTCGCCGGTGGCGCGCTGGGGGAGAACCTCCAGCAGGCAATGTCCGACAACGCAGCTGCGGCCGCGAAGCGTCAGCCGAAGACGCCAGCGTCACCCGACGCCGTCTGAGTCGCTGGATCATCGGGAGCCGGTCGCCTTCGGGTGGCCGGCTTCTGGCGTTGATCCACGGCTCCTCGGGCGATTCACCGGTGACGCTTTGGAGCTTGTCAAGCGGTCCGGTCGCATCCCCGGTCGGGCATACGCGCCCGCCTAGGGTGGAGGCATGCGTGCGGTGCGCGCGGTGTCATCTGGAGGATCATCGTGGACCATCGAGGAAACACAGCCGAGCAGCGTGAGGGCGAGCAGTCGTCGGAGCCGACCGAGGCCGGCGAGGCCCAGCGTCAGCGTCTGGCCGAACGGCCGTGGCTGTCGTCCTACGCCAGCGGCGTGCCAGCCGACATCGACGAGGTCACCGAGACGCTCGTCGACCTGCTCGACACCTCGGTCAAGCGTTTCGGTGATCGCATCGCCCTCGAGTTCTTCGGCGCGGAGACGAGCTACAGCGAGCTCGGCGAACAGGTCGCGCGAGCGGCCGAAGGGCTCCGCAAGCTCGGCGTGAAGCCGGGCGACCGCGTGGCGCTCGTGCTGCCGAACTGTCCGCAGCACGTCGTCGCGTTCTATGCGGCGCTCCGGCTCGGCGCGACGGTCATCGAGCACAACCCGCTCTACACGGCTCGGGAGCTGCGGCATCAGTTCGAGGACCACGGTGCGCACGTCGCGATCGTGTGGGACAAGGTCTACGACCTCGTGGCCGACCTCCCGGCCGACGTGATGCGCGGGCGGATCGTCTCGGTCGACATCACCCAGGCCCTACCGTTGTCGAAGCGGCTGGCGCTCCGGCTGCCGGTGAAGCGTGCGCGCGATTCGCGTGCGGCGATGACCGCGACCCCGTCGGCGAAGCACGTGCTTCCGTGGGATCGGCTGATCGGCGGACGGAAGCTGTCGAAGCGGGTCGTGCGTCCGACGCTCGACGACACCGCGCTCCTGCAGTACACGAGCGGGACGACGGGGGCGCCGAAGGGTGCCATCCTCACGCACCGCAACCTGCGGGCGAACGCGGCGCAGGGACGCGCCTGGGTGCCGGGCCTGAGCGAGGGTGGCGAGGTCTTCTACGGCGTGCTGCCGCTCTTCCACGCCTATGGCATGACGCTGTGCCTGACGTTCGCGATGAGCATCGGGGCGCGGCTCGTGCTGTTCCCGAAGTTCGACCTGGAGCTGGTGCTCACGGCGGCGAAGAAGTCGCCGCCGACGTTCCTGCCGGCGGTGCCGCCTATCTACGACGCGTTGTCGCGTGCGTCGAGCCGCAAGGGTGTCGACCTGACGAGTGTCCGCTTCGCGATCTCGGGGGCGATGAGCCTCCCGGTGTCGACGGTCACGCGCTGGGAGGAGGCGACCGGCGGTCTGCTCGTCGAGGGCTACGGGATGACGGAGTCGTCGCCGGTGGCACTCGGCAACCCGATCGGTCCGTCGCGTCGGCCGGGCACTGTGGGAGTGCCGTTCCCGAGCACGGAGATCCGCGTCGTCGATCCCGAGAACCCGGCGGTCGATCGTGCGGCGGGGGAGTCGGGTGAGTTGCTGCTCCGTGGTCCGCAGGTCTTCCAGGGCTACTGGGGTCGTCCGGACGAGACGCGTGAGGCGTTGCTCGAGGGCGGCTGGTTGCGGACCGGTGACATCGTGACGGTGTCGGTGGACGGCTTCGTGACCGTCATCGACCGCGTCAAGGAGCTCATCATCACCGGTGGGTTCAACGTGAGTCCGTCCGAGGTGGAGGAGACGCTCCTGTCGCACCCGGACGTCGAGTCGGCCGCCGTGGTCGGTCTGCCGCGCGATTCCGGTGGCGAGGATGTCACGGCCGCGGTGGTCATGCGCGCCGGAACGGTGTTCGACGCGGGTTCGCTGCGCGACTACTGCCGGACCCGCCTCACGGCGTACAAGGTGCCCAAGCGGGTCGTGCAGCTCGACGAGTTGCCGACGTCGCTCATCGGCAAGGTGCTGCGGCGCAAGGTGCGCGACCAGCTCGTCGCGGACCGCAAGGCCGAGTAGCGGCTCTGCGATGGCACGTGCCCGATCTCGCGGCGCGTCGTGCAGGGCGTGCCGCGGGTGCTGCGGCCTGCCGCAGTGGTCAGCCGCGGGACTCGGGGTGCAGCCAGTGGCGCACGACCGGGATGAGCAGTGACAGCGCGACGAAGGTGATGGCGCCGCCGATGACGGCGTCGTCGATCGGCGTGTTGCGGCTGACCTGGACGATGCCGGAGCCGATCGCGACGGGCAAGGCGGTGAGGGCCGCGACGCGGACCTCTTTCCAGTAGTGGCTGTAGCGCATGGGGTCCTCCATCGGGTGGCCGGATCGGTCCGTTCGTCCTGTCACGCGATTGCGGACGAGTCACGGTAGCGTGCCCCGTCCGGGGGCGGGCAGGGGAGACCTCCCACCCGACGAGTGCGGCCTGTCCGAGGCTTGTCTGGGCCGATCTGCCGTCCCCGGAGTCGTGTCACGGAGCGCTCTCGGAATCCGCTAGACTGTTCGAGTTGTCTTCTCCGCCCGCGGGGATGGCATCGGGCTGTGGCGCAGCTTGGTAGCGCACTTGACTGGGGGTCAAGGGGTCGCAGGTTCAAATCCTGTCAGCCCGACCAGGAAGTCCCGGAAACCGTCTGGTTTCCGGGACTTTTTCCGTTGGTCCGCACCACGCCCGGCGCTCAGGACCGCTCGTCGAACGCCCTGCGGCTCGCCTCGATCGTCGGGACGTGCTCACCGGCCCACTCGGCGAGTGCCACCGCGTGGGGGATGAGCGACTGCGCGAGGTCCGTCAGCTCGTACTCGACCCGCGGCGGCACTTCGGCGAAGGTGGTGCGGATGACGAGCCCGTCGCGCTCCAGGTTCCTGAGGGTCAGGGTGAGCATGCGTCGGGAGATGCCCGGGATGCGCTGCTCGAGCTCGGTGAACCGGATCGGGCCGTCGTGGAGCGTCGCGATGAGGAGGAGCGCCCACTTGTCGGCGATTCGGTCGAGGAGGGAACGGATGGCCTTGCCCTGATCGCCTCGAACGGAACACAGCCTCTGGTAGCGGAACACGGCACCCCTCGCGGCTCGGTCACACGCGTGTGCCTTTTGTACGCCGGTCCGATCCGGTCCACACTTGCGTTGGTTACCCATCGTAACCATCAACGCATGCATACAATCGGAGGTTGCACATGGTCGTCGCCTATTGGATCGTCGCAGGACTGCTCGCGGTCATGTACCTGTACTCGGGCGGAATGAAGCTCGTCCGCTCGACGGATCAGCTGCGCCCCATGATGGCCTGGGTCGACACCATGCCGCTGTGGACCGTCCGCGCGATCGGCGCCCTCGAGATCCTCGGCGTGCTCGGCCTGATCCTGCCACCGCTCGTGGGCGTCCTCACCTGGCTGACCGTCGCGGCCGCGGTCGGGCTGGTCATGGTGCAGATCGGTGGCATCGCCGTGCACGTGCGTCGCGGCGAGTTCCGTGTCCTCGGGCTGAACGTCGCGCTGCTCGTGCTCGCCGCCGTCGAGGTCTGGCTGGCGACGATCTGGCTGTAGCGGTGGCGGATCGGTGCCTGCCTCGTCAGCCGACTCAGGGGACGAGCACGATGCGCCCGAACACGTCCCCGACGTCCATGAGACGGTGCGCCTCGGCTGCGTCGCTCAGCGGCATGGTGTCGTGGACGACCGGCGAGAGCGTGCCTCGGACGGCGTCGTCGAACACCTCGGCTCGCACCCGGGCGAGTTCCTCGCGCGGCACGGTGTCGAGGCTCAGGGTCCCGAAGGTGATCGATCGGCGGAAGCCGGCCAGGAGAGCCGTGCCGAAGTCGGCGGGCGGGAACCCACCCACCACGCCCACGGCGATCAAGCGGCCGTTCGGCGAGAGCCGCTCGATGAACCGGGGGAGGTTGGGCCCGCCGACGATGTCGAGGATGACGTCGAACTCCGCCGGGGCATCCGCATCGCCTGCGCCGGAGCGGTCGAGCACGTGGGTTGCACCGAACGCCCGCAGACGTTCCCCGCGTTCGGAGGACGAGGTGGTGACGGCGATGACGCCGGCGCCGGCACGAGCGGCCAGCTCGACGCCGGCCAGGCCGATACTCCCGGCGGCCCCGCGCACGAGGACGGATTCGCCCTCGGCCAGGCGAGCGCGTTCGAGCGCGAAGTGCGCGACCGGGAACGCGCTGCCCAGCGTGACCGCCTGGACGGACGTCAGGTCGGACGGCAGCTCGACGATCTCGTCGGCGCGCGCGGTCACGTACTCGGCGTACGCACCCGAGGTCCCCGTGAACGCCCAGACCCGTCGACCGACCCACGCGGGATCGACGTCCGGCCCGGTCGCGGTGATGACGCCAGCGGCTTCACTCCCCGGGATCATCCCCGAGTCGCGAGCGGCTTGGGCGATCCCTCCCCGGCGGATTACGACGTCGACCCCGCCGACGCCTGCGGCCTCCGTTCGGACGAGGACCTCACCGACCCCGGGCGTGGGGACGGGAAGGTCCGTCACCTCCATTCCACTCGGGTCGCCGAAGGTGCGGATGATCACTGCGCGCATGGGTGCACTCCGTTTCGCGGCGGGGGATCTGACCCGCCTCCCGAAACGTAACGGACGCACCCGTCCACTTGAGTAATGTGAGACACATGTCCGCGACACTGCCTCAGAACCTGCGTTCCGACGCGCAGGAGAACCGTGACCGCGTCCTCGCCGCAGCCCGCGATCTGTTCGGGACGGACGGCCTCCACGTGACCATGCGGGAGATCGCCCGCCGAGCCGGTGTCGGGCCGGCCACCCTCTACCGACGGTTCCCGACCAAAGCCGATCTCGTCAGAGCCGCCTTCGTGGACGAGCTCGGCGCCTGCCGCTCGATCGTGGTCGACGCCCTCGCGGACGTCGACCCCTGGCGTGCCTTCCGCAGCATCATCGAGGAGGTCCTGGTCCTCAACGCCCGCAACCAGGGGTTCACGGACGCGTTCCTCGCCGCCTACCCCGATGCCGTCGACTTCCGGACCCAGCGCGAACAGGCCGTGCGGGCGATCACCGCCGTCGCTCGTCGTGCCATCGACGCCGGCGCGCTGCGCCCGGACTTCGTCCTCGACGACTTCCTCGTGGTCCTGCTCGCGGCTCGCGGACTCTCGACGACGACGGAGACGGAGCGCGTCCGAGCTGCACGACGCTACGCCGCACTCGTGATCGACGGCCTGCGTGCGTCAGACCGGCACGAAGCGCTCCCGCCAGCACCGCGACTCATGTCGAGCGTCATCCCGGCGTAGGCGTGTGCCCGTGCCCGCGGTGACCCGGATGACGACCACCCGGCACCCAGTCGTGGGCGTGTCCGGTGGCAGGTCAGCGCTGCTGCGACGCGACCAGAGCCTCCAGGGCGGCCAATCGGTCTGACGAGTCGCCGGTGATCTCGGCGACCGTGACGTGGTCGGCGATGAGATCGGGCTCGTCGACGAGATCGAGCAGGACGGCGTTCATGGCCGTCCGCAGCTCCAGGTCTTCGTCCGCGCCGACGTGGATCCCGTCGTTCGGCGTCAACGGCAGGACCACCAGCACATCCACCGTCTGGAGCGCCGCAGCGGTGCGGGAGGTCGCCCGCTCGAGGAACCCGGTGTCGAGGTCGGTGCCGGCCTGTTCCGCTGACGCGAGGAGGTATGCGAGGAAGTCGAGTGGCCCGCGTTCCGCGATGACGTCTCCGTCATCCGACTCGTCCAGCAGTCGGTCCGCCGAGAGGCGTAGCTGGGCGGCGAACATGGCGCTGCTCGGGACGTCTCCGGCGTCCTCCACGAGGTCGAACAGCTCCCCGAGGACCGTGAACTCCGGGTGGCGGAGCGCGAAGTCCGCGATGAGCGTGCTCTTCCCGCTGGCGTGGGTGCCCGACACGACGATCTTCACGGGACCGAGGATAGGCCGTGTTCCGCTCGCCGGCTCTGGCGCGTCAGCTGATGAGCTGCTCGGACGCCTCCCACAGCCGGCGAGCGTGTCATCCCGGCGTAGGCCGTGGACGTACGTCACGAGTCGACGCGTTCACCCTGCGTCAACGGTGATCGGGGTGAAGACGTTGACGAGGTTGCCGTCGGGGTCACGGAACAGCAGCGACCGGTTGCCCCACGGCATGTCCGTCGGCTCGTTCACGAACGTCGCCACGACGCCCTGGAGCGTCGCATAGGCCGCGTCGACGTCCTCGACGAGTAGATCGAGGATGACGGATCGGTTGGCACGCGGTGCGGCGGCGTCCTCGCCCAACAGCGGGATGGTCGCTGAACTGGCGATGGCGAGCGTGCCGGTGTCGGTGCGCACCTCGGCGAACAACGGGTGCAATCGTGCCGCGGTCGCACCGGTGACCAGTTCGTAGAACGCGACCAGGGTGTCGACGTCGTCGGTGATGATCCGGGTGGCTGCGAGGTGCATGCGTGTCTCCTTGGCTGGTGGTTCCCCCACAGGTGCGGGGCGGTGACGACCATAGAGCCAATACCGGACCGTTTTCGCCCGGTATTCTCATGAGATGGGACACACCGGCTCGCCGACTGCTCGAGCGCTGCAGTTGCTCGAGCTGCTGCAGTCCGCGGAGATCCGCAGCGTGCCAGAGCTCGCCGAGCGGTTGGGCGTGGACGAACGGACCGTGCGCCGCTCCGTGCAGCGTCTCGTGGACATCGATGTCCCGATCGAGTCGGTGCGCGGTCGCTACGGCGGGTACCGCCTCGCCGTCGGCCGACGCGTGCCGCCGATCATCCTCACTGACGAGGAAGCGGTCGCCGTCTTCCTCGGCTTGAGCGAAGCCCAATCGTCCTCGGACTCCCCGGACGTCGCAGCGCAGATCGCCCTCGCGAAGATCCGACGATCCCTCCCGGCCGCATCCGTGGATCGCCTCGAGGCGGTCATGCAGTCCGCAGCGCTGAGGCCGTCGCGCCACGACGTGCCCGACGCGGGCGTCCTGCTCACCGTGTCGGACGCGATCCGAGCGAGACGCCCCGTGGAACTGCGCTACCGCGACGCGGAGGACACGCCCTCGCGTCGCACGGTGCATCCGTTCGACCTGCTCGTCCACGACGCTCGTTGGTACCTGGACGCGTTCGACGTCGAGCGAGCGGAGGAGCGCACCTTCCGGGTCGACCGCATCCGATCGGCGCGGACGCTGCCCGGCGTCGTCTCGGGCCCGGGTGCTCGAGCGGAGCGCCCTCCACTCGTCGATCGCTTCGCGGGGGCGGACTACCGATGGCACGTCCGGTTGCGCATCCAGGCGAACGTCCCGCAGATCCGGGCCCACTTCCCGGAGAGCGTGGCCGTCGTGGAGTCGATCGATGACGCACCTGCCTGGCATCGGGTCTCGATCCGAGCCAAACGCCTCGACTGGCTTCCAGCGGTGATCGCCGGGCTGGGGGATCATGCGGTGATCGTCGACGAGCCCGAGGATCTCCGCGAACTCCTCCACGCGACAGCGACGCGGATGCTCCGCATCGCACGCGGCGCGGATGGGACGCCTCCGCTCCCGGAGGGCGCGACCATGCGAATCACGTCGAAGCACGCCGCCGGACGTCCGGGGTGGCGGTGACCGCCACGGGTTCCGGCGGGCGTGCTCAGAGCGCCGGCCGTCCGACCAGCGCCCTGCCGCCGCGTCACCGTCCGATGAGCCGCTCGGATTCGTCCCAGAGTCGACGGGCGTCGTCCAGGTTCCGCATCGGCGGCCAGAGTGCCGGGAGGAGCGCGGGTCGGCCACCCATCGTGCGGACCGGTCCGTAGAACTCGTCGCCTCGCGCGGTCGGTGCCGTCGCGGCCATGAGCGCGGGCTGAGCGGCACTCGACACCGTGCCTGCGACGCCGAGGCGTGAGAGCAGGCGGACCACACGACGGGCTCCGGTGTCGCGCTGTCGGCCCATGCCCGGCTGGGCGGCCAACAGGTTGGTGGGGGAGACGCCGGGGTGCGACAGGTTGCTGGAGACACCCCAGCCGCCGGCTCGGCTCCGAGCATCGAGTTCGCGGGCGAACAATGCCACGGCGATCTTGGACTGCTGATAGGCCCGCATCCCGTCGTAGCTGCTCTTCCAGTCGAGGTCGTCCCAGTTGATCGATCCGCTCCGGGCGGCGATGCTCGTCTGGTGCGTGACGCGCGCTCCACCGGCCTTGAGCAGCGGTAGCAGACCGAGGGTCAGCGCGAAGTGGCCGAGGTGGTTGACGCCGAACTGCAGCTCGAAGCCGTCCCGCGTCTCCTGCCGCTCCGGTGGCGTCATGACGCCCGCGTTGTTGACGAGCAGGTCGATCGGGCGACCCTCCGCCGAGAGCTGGTCGACGAGCGCTGTGACGGAATCCAGGGAGGCGAGGTCCAGACTGCGGACCGACACCGTCGCGCCGGGAACCGCTGCACGGATGCCGTCGGCGACGTGCGCGCCCTTCGTGGTCGAGCGCACGGGCAGGACGACCTCGGCACCCGCCCGGGCGAGGTCGGTTGCGATGATCCGACCGAGGCCGTCGCTCGCGCCGGTGACGACGGCGAACGACCCGGTCAGGTCGGGGATGGTGAACGCGGGTGTTCTTGGCATGGTCGTTCCTTCGTCGTGGGTGTCGCCGTGGTCCGGCGTGTGGGAACCACTCTCGACGGTCGGTTTCGGCCGGTCCAGGACCGGCTCATCCACTGATCGGCGATCCGTGGCTGGCACCGCTCTCGCACGATAGAAAAGAGGTCCACGGACCGCTGCACGACGAGGAGACGCGACATGATCGATCGGCACGGCCTGGCGACCTTCCTCAGCCACCGTCGGCACCAGCTGCAGCCGGAGGACGTCGGGCTTCCGCGCGGTCCGCGGCGACGGACGGACGGCCTCCGCCGGGAGGAGGTCGCGGCGCTCTGCAACATGTCGACCGACTACTACGCGCGGCTCGAGCGCGGCGTCGGGCCTCAGCCGTCCGAGCAGATGATCGCGGCGATCGCGCAGGGCCTGCGTCTCTCCCTCGATGAACGGGACCACGTCTTCCGGTTGGCCGGGCGCACGCCTCCCGCGCGTGGAGCGCACGGCGACCACGTCGGCCCCGGTCTGTTGCGGATCCTCGACCGCCTGCAGGACACCCCCGCCGAGATCATCAACGAACTCGGCGAGACGCTTCGCCAGACCCCGATGGCCGTCGCACTCAACGGCGACGCCTCCCGGTTCACCGGGGACGACCGGAGCCTGGGCTACCGGTGGTTCACCGACCCGACCGCGAGCGCGGCCTACGCGCCCGCCGATCGCCTGCTGCTCTCGCGCGTGTACGCCGCCGGGCTCCGCGAGGTCGTCACGATGCGCGGTCCCGGATCGCGTGCGGAACGCCTCGCGAACGCACTGCTGGAACGGAGCGAGGACTTCCGCGAGTTGTGGGCCGCGCAGGAGGTCGGTCTCCGGCCGACGGAGGTCAAGCGGTTCCTCCACCCCGAGGTCGGCGAGCTGGAACTGCACTGCCAGACGCTGTTGGACCCCGATCAGTCCCACCGGCTGCTCGTCTACACGGCCGAGCCCGGGAGTGAGAGCGCCGAGAAACTCCGGCTCCTCGCCGTCATCGGTGCGCAGACCCTGCCGGGCCGGCCGGCGGGCTCCTGAGCCTGACGCCCGGGTTCGCCGCTCCCAGCACGCCCGGAGCCCTTCGGCAAGCCCCACCCCGGATGGAGGCGCCTGCCCAGCCTCCCGGCTACAGTGCGAGCCAAGCACCACCACGTCCCGTGCTTCGCGGGACGGGCACGCACATCGAAGGAGAGCACCCCATGTCAGACCTCCGAATCGCCATCATCCTCGGCAGCACCCGCCCCGGCCGAAACGGCAAGGCAGTCGCCGACTGGGTCGTCGAGCAGGCCGCCGGTCGGAGCGCGAGCTACGAGCTCATCGACCTGCTCGACCACCCGCTGCCTCTCCTCGACGAGCCGACGCCGCCGTCGTTCGGGGCATACGAGAACGAGCACACGAAGGCCTGGGCGGCGACGATCGCGCCCTACGACGGATTCGTCTTCGTCACGCCCGAATACAATCACTCCACCTCCGCCGTCTTGAAGAACGCCGTCGACTACCTGTACGCCGAATGGAACAACAAGGCCGCCGCGTTCGTGGCGTGGGGAAGCCTCGGCGGTGCCCGCGCGATCGAACACCTTCGCGGCATCAGCGCGGAACTGCAGATCGCGGATGTGCGGCAGCAGTTGAGTTTCTCGCTCTTCACCGACTTCGAGGACTTCAGCACCTTCACGCCCGGACCCCAGCACACCGAAGCCGCCGGGGTGCTGTTCGACCAGCTCGAGGCGTGGGCAGGCGCGCTGAAGCCGCTGCGCGCCTGATCGAAGGACCGAACGCTCGGCGATTCCGCCTCCCTCGTCGGCCCGAGGTCAATGGGTCAACGCCGGCGGGCTCCTGAGACCGGCGGTCGGCGCCTGGGTGTCCGCTCAGCCCGTCGGCTTCCTACGGGCCCGGGAACGGGCGCAGCTCAAGGCGGCCGTTGCGGGCCATCGGGTGGTGGGCGGCGATGTCGATCGCCTCATCGAGGTCGGCGCATTCGAGGATGTCGAAGCCCCAGAGCGTGTCGGTCGCTCCCGGGATCGGTCCTTTGGTGACGAGTCGCTCACCGGCGCGCACACGGACGCCGCACGCCTCGCTCGGGTCAAGCACGTCGCCGAGAAGACGACGCCCCGTCGTGTCGAGCGCCTGGACCCAGTGGTCGACGTCCGCGTCATCGGCTGGCTCGTCGGGCACGGGGTCCGTGAGGACGAACATCATGAATCGCATACGTTTCCTCTCTCTCCACGCTCGTGAGAGCGCACTCGTGGTCGTCATCGGACCGGGTCGACGACCGGTACTGCGCTCTCGTCGCGCCAGAGGGTCTCGATGGGAATCGACCGACCGAGGACGCGCTCGGCGGCCCGGTGGCCGGAGTGCAGGGCCGCTGTGACGGTCGCCGGGTCGTCGGTCCACGTCGCCTCACCCGCGAGGTGGAGGACGTCGCCGACCGGGGTCGCGAGGGCGTCGTGGTCCGCGGTCGTCGAGCCGACGGTCATGTAGGCGTAGGACCCGCGGGAGAACGGGTCGTCCTGCCACCGGGCGACGTGCACCTCCGTCGGCTCCTCGACACGGTCGCCGTACAGACGCCGCAGTTGGTCGAGGATCGACTCGACGACGCGCGACTCGTCCCAGTCCCGGATCTCCACGGCCGTCGGGCCGGCGGCGAACGTCAGCAGGGTCGGGGCGCCGTGCGCCGTCGTCAGGTCGTACCAGGAGTGCCACCGGCGACCCTCCGGCCCCTGCTGGCGGATCGCATAGACGCCGTCGTCCCAGAACCGTCGCTCGAAACGCAGGAACACCTTCTCGAACGCGTTCATCCGCAATCGTGAGAGGGCGCCGGCGACCGGCTCCGGCAGCGGGGGATCGATCGCGAACTCTTTCGACTGCAGGACCCCGACGGGCACCGTCACCACCACCGAGCCCGCGCGCAGCACCACCTCGCCCGTCGGCCCCTGTGCGGAGACCTCGATGCCGTCCGTGGACCACCACACATTCGTCACCACGTGCTCCAGGCGCACGTCGAGCCCCTCGGCCAGCCGTCGCGGGAGCACGTCGTAGCCGTCGGGGAACACGACCTCGTCACCGTCGATCGCGTCGTCGTCGAGCCCGTGCGCCGCGAGGTCCTCGATCCACGCGCCGTACTGCTCCTCCGAACGATGCTCCAGGTACTCACGGACCCGCTGCGCCCGCTCGGTTTCCCACGCCTGCAGGGCGAGTGCCGCCTCGGTCACGTCACGGTACGACGCGTCCGGGGCCGACTCGGCGACGACACCGAGCAGCGTCGCATCGAGGGCATGGACGTCCTCGGCGAAACCGCGAGCCTCGGCGTCCGACAGGCGCCTGCCGTCGGGACCGTAGTACGCGATCGGTCGGCTGTCCGGCTGGTAACCACCGACGGTGAACTCGACCGTCCGCATCCCGAACGCCTCGGCCGCCGCGGCGACCGCGCTGTCATCGACACCGTGCACCCATGACGCGCCGAGATCGGTCACCCGCCCGTCGCGACGCTCGGTCGACACCCGCCCGCCGACCCGGTCGCGGGCCTCGACGACGACCACCGCGCGTCCGGCGGCCGCGAGCAACCGTGCGGCGACGAGCCCCGCGACGCCGGCACCGACGACGACCGTGTCGAAGCGGGTGTCTGCTTCGGGCCGCTGCGCCGATGCCTCGTCCGACGCGCTCATCGCGGGTCGCCCATGTCGCCGGTGGCCGGTGTGCCGTCGATCCGTTCGTAGCGAAGGTGGACGGTCCCGGCGGGGGAAGTGGTCGCGGGGCCGAGCAGGCGCAGTGTGGACGGGACCGTGCCGGTCGCGAAGACGCGCTTCCCGGTGCCGAGCGTGATCGGGTACACCCAGAGGTTCAGCTGATCGAAGAGCGCGTCGGCCAGCAGGGTCTGCACGAGGTCGAGGCTGCCGATGACGTGGATCTGTGAGTGACGCTCGCGAAGAGCTCGAACGGCCTGGGGGAGGTCCGGTCCGAGCTGCGTCGAGTTCGCCCACCCCAGCTCCTGCGGCTCGCGTGATGCGACGTACTTCGGCAGTCGGTTGAAGAGCCTCGCGATGCCGTCGTCCTGGCCACCCTCCTGGTGCGGCCAGTACCCGGCGAAGATGTCGTAGGTCCGGCGCCCGAGCAGGAGGGCGTCCATACCCACCATGCCGGCGTCGATCTGCTCCCCGTCGACCTCGTCGATGAGCGGCGCCTGCCAGCCACCGAACGCGAACCCGTCGCTGGGGTCCTCCTCGGGCCCGCCGGGTGCCTGCGCGACGCCGTCGAGGGTCATGAAGAGGTCGATGTGGATGCGTCCCATGTCCTGCTCCGATCTGCTGCACTCACGATCCACCGGCGGGCAGGCGGTGTCAACGGCTGTCGGCTGGGAACGCCCTGCCGAAAGGGCGTCGGTCGCGCCCCGGGCGAGTAGCGTTCGGAGTGGATTCGCTTGCGCACAACGGTGCTCGAGCAGGACGTCGTTCGACAGATGAGAGGCATCACACCATGACCGATCTGGACACCATCCCCGTCACCACCCTCGACGGCCGGGACACGACCCTCGCGGAGTGGGACGGGAAGGCCAAACTCGTGGTCAACGTCGCGAGCCGCTGCGGCCTCGCACCGCAGTACGAGAAGCTCGAGGCACTCCAGAAGCAGTACGCCGACCGCGGCTTCACGGTGATCGGGTTCCCGAGCAACCAGTTCCTGCAGGAGCTCGGCGACAACGAGAAGATCGCCGAGTACTGCTCGGCCACCTGGGGCGTCACCTTCCCGATGATGGACAAGGTGAAGGTCAACGGCCGCAACCGGCACCCGCTCTACCAGGAGCTCGTGAAGACCGCCGACGCGAACGGCAAGGCGGGCAACGTCAAGTGGAACTTCGAGAAGTTCCTCATCGCGCCCGACGGGACCGTTCACCGCTTCCGTCCGACGACCGAGCCGGACGCCCCCGAGGTCATCGCCGCGATCGAGGAGATCCTTCCCGCGTGACGCCGAGACGGCCGGGAGCGCTCACCGGTAGGTGACTCCGGTGAGCGCCTCGGCCGTCTTCCAGAGCTCGGCGGCGACGTGCTCGTCGCGGGCCGCCGAGGTCCGGCCGACCGGCTTCGGACCACCACGCATCTCCCCGAAGCCGCTCGGACCGTAGTAGCCGCCGGGCTCGACGTCGGGCGAGGTCGCCGCATACAGCGTCGGACGTGCACCCATGTCCGCGCTCTGACCGAGGAGCCGGGTCCCCCATGCGAGGAGTGGACCCTGCGCGGACTCGGTGTGCGACTGGAGCTCGGTCGACGCGAAGCCGGGGTGCGCGGCCACGGACAGCACCGAGGACCCCTCCGCCGTGAGGCGTCGCTGCAACTCGGCCGAGAACATCAGATCGGCGAGCTTCGACTGGCCGTAGGCCGACCAGCGCCGATACGTCCGGCTGCGCCAGTTGAGATCGGTCAGATCGATCTTGCCGGCCCGGTGCGCGGCACTCGACAGCGTCACGACCCGCGTGGTGATGCGGTCGATCAGGAGGCCGGTGAGTGCGAAGGGCCCGAGGAAGTTCGTGCCGATCTGCATCTCGAAGCCGTCGGTCGTGCGACGTTCGGGGACCGCCATGACGCCCGCGTTGTTGATCAGTACGTCGACCCGCTCGACGCCGTCGGCGAATCGACGGACGGACGCCAGGTCGGCGAGATCCAGTTGCCGCACCTCGACGTCGCCGGTCATCGTCGCCGCCGCCCGCGCGCCCTTCTCGGTGTCGCGGCAGGCGAGGATCACGGCGGCACCGCGGGCGGCGAGCTCGCGGGCCGTCACCGCGCCGATCCCGCTGTTCGCACCGGTCACGATCGCGACGCGGCCATGCTGGTCGGGGATGTCTGCTGCGGTCCAGGGGCTCATGAGGGCGACGTTACGCCATCACGATCTTCCGATTACACATATCGTTCACAGCTTCACCGATATATCGTTGAGCATCGTTCACGTACGACGGAGGAGAGCAATCATGGGTGGATTCCCAAGCGGTGGCGCAGGATTCGGTGGCGCAGGGTTCGGTAACGGTGGAGGCTTCGGCAGCGGAGCCGGCTTCGGGACCGACGGCATGTGGCAGATGATGGAACAGCTGCGTTCGAAGTTCGAGAAGAGCGCCGGCTCCCGTGTCGGCCGCGGCGACGTCCGCTCCGCCGTGCTGGCCCTCCTGGCCGAGCAGCCGATGCACGGCTACCAGATCATCCGCGAGATCGAAGAGCGCAGCGGCGGCTCCTGGAAGCCCAGCGCAGGCTCGGTGTACCCGACGCTGCAGCTCCTCTCCGACGAGGGCATCATCACGGCCGAGGAGTCGGGCGGTCGCAAGACCTACGCGCTGACCGAAGCCGGTCGCGACGAGGTCGCCGAGTCCGGGGCGTCCGCTCCGTGGCAGAACGCCGACTCGTCCGACCACCCCGGCTTCACCGCCCTGCCGAAGGCCGGTGTCGAGCTGGCCCAGGCCGCAGCCCAGGTCGGCCGCACCGGAACGCCCGAGCAGGTCCAGCAGGCCGTCGCCATCCTCGACGACGCTCGCAAGCGCCTCTACGCGATCCTCGCCCAGGACTGACCGAGTGTCGTCGACCGGCGGGACGCCCAGCGACACGGCGTCCCGTTTCGGCGAGCTCCCCTTGAGCGGGCGGGCCGGCGTTCCAGCCGGTCCGCCCGCTCATGGGCGTGCCCGGTACCGTCGCATCCTCCGCTTCGCGAGCTGGCACCTGGCCGCCGCCTGGTGGTTCGAGATCGTCCTGCCGCGGTTCGGACTCATCAAACTGACGGAGCGGACCCGCACTCGCCGCATGCAGAAGTTCGCACGACGCTTCCACGTGCTCGCCGTCGACCTCGGCGGCCTCATGATCAAGGTGGGCCAGTTCATGTCGTCGCGCCTCGACGTGCTCCCGCCGGAGATAACGAAGGAGCTCGAAGGCCTGCAGGACGAGGTCCCGCCCGTCGCCTTCCCTCGCATCCGCGCGCTCGCCGAGTCGGAACTCCGCGTGCCGCTCTCGCAGGTCTTCGCCGGCATCGACGAACGTCCCGTGGCAGCAGCCTCGCTCGGACAAGCGCACCGCGCCATGCTCGCGCCGGCGCTCGCTGCCGACACCGGGCTCGACGCCGTCGTGCTCAAGGTCCAGCGGCCGGGCATCGACGAGATCGTCGCAGTCGACCTCGCCGCCCTCCGCAAGGTGGGCGGCTGGCTGCGCCGTGTCCGGCTCGTCTCCGACCGCGTCGACATGCCCGCACTCGTCGAGGAGTTCGCCGCGACGAGCCTCGAAGAGATCGACTACCTCCATGAGGCCGCGAGTTCCGAGCGGTTCGCCGTCGATTTCGCCGGGGACGACCGCGTCTCCGTGCCCGCGGTGGTGTGGGAGCGAACGACCCAGCGCGTCCTGACGCTCGAAGACGTCACCGCCATCAAGATCACCGACGCGGACGCCCTGCGCGCCGCCGGCATCGACCCGGTCGACGTGGCACCCGTGTTCGCAGCCGTCATGTTCGACCAGCTCTTCACCAACGGCTTCTTCCACGCCGACCCGCATCCCGGCAACATCTTCGTGACGCCCGTCGACGGCGCCCCGGGGGAGCGACCCTGGAAGCTGACGTTCATCGACTTCGGGATGATGGGCGAGGTTCCACCGAACACGAGGCGCGGCCTCCGGAAGCTCCTCATCGCCGCCGCATCGCGCGACGGCAAGGGCCTGGTCGACGCGATCCGCGACCTCGGCGTCCTCCTGCCCTCGGCCGACACGACCGAGCTCGAGCGGGCCATGACCGCACTGTTCGGACGCTTCGGCGGCATGGGGTTCGCAGAACTGCGCGACGTCGACCCGAAGGAGTTCCGAGACTTCGGCAACCAGTTCAGCGAGGTCATCCGCACGCTGCCGTTCCAGCTGCCCGAGAACTTCCTGCTCATCATCCGTGCGATCTCGCTCACCTCCGGTGTCTGCAGTGCCCTCGATCCCGAGTTCAACCTCTGGGACTCCGTCGAGCCCTACGCCGCGCAGCTGCTCCGTGACGAACGCGGCAACGTCGTCCAGGACTTCGGTCGCGAGGCACTCGACATCGCCACGGTCGCCGTCCGCCTGCCGAAGCGTCTCGACGCGGTCATCACGCGGGTGGAAGCCGGCGCGGTCGCGACCACCAACCCGAGACTGGAACAGCGGATCGCGCGGCTCGACCGCACGACGGGCCGGGTCGTCTCCGCCGTGCTGTTCGCCGCGCTCCTCGTCGCTGGAGCCGTCCTCCGAGCCGACGACGCCGTGCTCGGCACCGTCTTCATGGTGGTCTCCGTCGTACCGCTCCTCCACGCACTGTTCTCGGGGCGACGCGGCCGCTGACCTGGCGTGCGGTCGTCGCCACGGCACATTCCTGACGCGAAAACCTGGGTCATCGGTCCATAGGCCGGTCTCCGGAGCTCCAGCACACTTGCCTGAATCGATCGGGCAAGCACGAAGGAGCACCACCGGATGGAATCGTTCGACGTCGCGGTTGTCGGCATGGGAGCTCTCGGCAGTGCCGCCGCCTACCACCTCGCCCGTCGGGGCGCAAAGGTCGTCGCCTTCGAGCAGTTCGAACTCGGGCACGTCCGCGGCGCCTCGCACGACACCTCGCGGATCGTCCGGACGTCGTACGGGGCTCCGCAGTACGCGCGACTCGCGCAGTCGGCGTACCGCGACTGGGCTGACCTCGAGCAGGAGTCGGGCGAACGGTTGCTCACCATCACGGGTGGCGTCATCTTCCTGCCGGTCGACGGACCCTACTCGGCCACCGACTTCACCGCGGCCCTGGATGAGTGCGGGGTGCCGCACGAGCTGCTGACGCCGGTCGAGGTGCAGGCGCGCTGGCCGCAGTTCCGGATCCCCGAGAACGTGGAGACGGTCTACACCGCCGACACCGGCATCGCCCACGCGGCCCGTACCGTCGCGACGCTCCAGCTCCGTGCTCGGGCGCTCGGGGCGGACATCCGCGACCGCACCCGGGTCGACGCACTCACCCCTGACGGAGCCGGCGTCGTCGTGCAGACCTCCAGCGGGCCGGTGCGTGCCGGCAAGGTCGTCCTCGCCGCCGACGCCTGGGCGAACGAGCTGCTCGAGCCGCTCGACGCGGCGATCCCGCTCGACGTGATGCAGGAGCAGGTCACCTACTTCCGCCCGTCCGATGCCGAGCAGCTCGATCGCGAGCGGTTCCCGGTGTGGATCTGGGAGGACGAGGAGTGCTACTACGGCTTCCCGACCTTCGGGGAACCGACCGTGAAGGCCGCACGCGACGTCTCGGAGAACCGCATGTCGCCGGCGGAGCGCACCTTCGTCCCGTCGCCGGAGCTCACCGGGCAGCTGGCCGACTTCATGGCGGACCTCGTGCCGGCGTCGGGCCGCGAGCTCCGCACGGTGACGTGCCAGTACGCGCTCACCCCGGACCGGAACTTCGTCCTCGGCCCGCTCGAGGAGCACCCGGACGTCATCGTCGCCCTCGCCGCCGGTCACGGCTTCAAGTTCACGCCCGCGTTCGGACGCATCCTCGCGGAGCTCGCACTCGACGGGCGGACGAGCGACGACATCTCGAGCTTCGCCCCGTCCCACGCCCGCAGCGCCGACCGCGTCTCACCGATGCCGACCTCCGTGAGCTGATCCCATGGCGCGATACATCGTCTCCCGGGTCCTGTCGTCGCTCTTCGTCCTGTTCGTCCTGTCCGTCCTCGTCTTCTCGATGGTCCGGGTGATCCCGGGCGACCCCCTGTCGGCGTTCGCGGACCCCTCGAACCCCGACCCGGCCGCACTCGACGCCCTCCGCACGGAGCTCGGCCTCGATCGACCCTGGCTGACGCAGTACCTCGCGTGGCTGCTCGGTGTCCTGCAGGGTGACTTCGGACGAGCCATCACCGTCCCGAACGAGGTGTCCAACCTCATCGCCCAGCGCCTCCCGCTCAGCCTCACCCTCGCCGTCATGGCGACCCTGTTCGGGACCGTCCTCGGCATCCCGGCCGGTGTCCTCGCAGCGACCCGGTGGCGTCGGGCCCCCGACAACGCGGTCCGAGGGCTGTCCTTCGTGCTCCTCGCGACGCCGCCGTTCGTGCTCGGCACCGTCCTCATCCTCGTGAACTCACTCACCCTGCGCCTGCCGCTCGTGGGTACGGCGGGGGCGAGCGGGGATCCGCTGCGACTCGTGGGCGTGCTGGTCCTGCCGGCGCTCCTCATCGGTCTCGTCCTCGCGGCGATCGTCGCCAGGTACACCCGCGGCACCCTGCTCGACACGCTCGGACAGGACTTCGTCCGCACGGCGCGGGCCAAAGGGGCGTCACCGTCCCGACTGGTCGGCCGGCACGCGCTGCGCAACGCCCTCATCCCGGTCACGACCGTGATCGGGATCGAACTCGCCGCGCTCGTCGGCGGGACGGTCGTCATAGAGACCGTGTTCGCGCTCCCCGGGATGGGCTCGCTCCTCCTCACCGGCATCCGCTCGTCCGACTACCCGATCATCCAGGCGACGGTGCTGCTCATCGGCACGGTCTACGTGCTCATCAACTTCATCGTCGATCTGATCTACCCGCTGATCGACCCACGAGTGAGGGTCCACACGTCATGACGGTCACCCGCGCCATCGCGCTCGCGAAGATCGACGGCCGCCGCCGTCGCAACGGGTTCGGCCCCGCCTTCTGGAGTGGATCCGGCATCCTCGTCGGCATCCTCCTGCTCGCCGGGTGGATGACCCTCGCGCCGCCCTACGACCCGTTCGCCGCGTCCGGACCGGCCCTCGCCGCGCCGAGCCTCGACCACCTGCTCGGCACCGACAACCTCGGTCGCGACAACCTCACCCGCCTGGCGCTCGCCGCACGGACGAGTCTGCTCATCTCGGGCGCCGCCGCCCTACTCGGCGCGGTCATCGGTACGGCCTTGGGGCTCGTGGCCGGGTACCTCGGCGGCTGGGTCGATGCGATCATCATGCGGATCGTCGACGCGGCGCTCGCCCTGCCCGCGATCCTCGTCGCGCTCGTCGTCGGGGTCGTCATCGGCACCGGGCCGTGGCCGCTCATCATCGCGCTCGGCCTCGTGTTCGCGCCGGGATTCGCCAGGGTCATGCGAGCCCCGGTCATCGCGCTGCGCGAACGGGACTTCGTCCTCGCAGCGACGCTCAGTGGCGTGCGGGGACATCGGGTGATCGTCGAGCACCTGCTCCCCAACGTCCTGACGCCGCTCTTCGTGCAGTTCGCGTCCGTCGCCTCGCAGGTGGTCCTCATCGAAGCCGCGCTCAGCTACCTCGGTCAGGGTGTCCAGGCGCCCGAACCCTCGGCCGGCCGCATGATCAGCGAGTTCACGCGCTTCATGCAGGTGCAGCCCCTCCTCATCGTCCTGCCCTCCCTCGTGATCATCCTGCTCTCGGCGGCCTGGAACCTCCTCGCCGACGGGCTCCAGGACCACTTCGCCCCGAGGCGGGAGCCCGCGTTCTCGCTCGGCCGCCCACGCGGGCGTCGGGGAACGGCAGTGGCGCACCACGGCACGTCATCCCGCACCACCATCGACGCGGCGTCCACGGACGACGCTCCAGAGAAGAGGCAGCAATGAAGACACGCATCCTCGCGGGGACGGTCGCCATCGTGGCGGCGTCCCTCGCGCTCAGCGGCTGTGCGCCCGGCGGATCCACGGCCGACGCGGGCGGCGACCCGGTCGCCGGCGGCACCCTGCACTGGGGCGTCCCGGCCGAGCCGTCGGCCGGCGGACTCGACCCGATGGCCGCCAGCGCGATCGCCGCCGAGGTCATCAACGCCGTCGCGTACGACACGCTGCTCGCGAAGGACGACGACGGCGAGGTCATCCCGGCGCTCGCCACCGAGTGGTCGCAACCGGACGAACTCACCTGGGTCTTCGAGCTGCGCGACGATGTCACCTTCGCCGACGGCAGCGCGTTCAGCGCCGACGACGTCGTCTACTCCTTCACCCTCATGAAAGAGGCCACCACGTCGGCGAGCACCTACCTGGCGAACGTCTCGAGCATCGAGAAGACCGGTGAGACCGAGGTCACGTTCCGGTTCAGCGCACCGGACGGCACCTTCGTGGACGCGGTCTCCGCACGCCAGACGTTCTTCATCGTGAGCGAGGAGGGCTATGGCGCGGCGACCCCGGACGAGCGGCAGCGGACCACTTTCGGGACCGGCGCGTTCCAGGTGACCGACTGGAGCGACGGTGTCAGCGTCACGATGGCGAAGAACGAGAACGCCTGGCAGGACACGAAACCGTACCTCGACGAGATCGTCTTCGACTTCATCCCCGACGAGTCCGCACGCCTCGCCGCGCTGCAGCAGGGCAGCATCCAGGCCGCGTACTTCACGGACGGGAGCCTCGCCGATCAGGCGGTCCAGGCTGGATTCACCCTCGGGGAGGCGTCCTACCGCCAGAACCTCGCGATCTACATCAACCCGGAGACCGGGCCGCTCGCCGACATCGACGTCCGTCGCGCCGTCGCGCTGTCCCTCGACCGCCAGGCCCTCGTCGACACGGCGATGCTCGGCTACGCCGCGCTGTCGTTCGTGCCACCGGCCGGTGACCCCGGCGCGCTCGACCCGAAGGGGCTGCCGTACTACGAGCGCGACGTCAGCCGCGCGAAGGAACTCCTCGCGGACGCCGGCCAGCCGAACCCGACCATCACGCTCAGCTACATGGGCGACGTCGCGCAGTCGCACCACCCCGTCTACGAGATGATGCAGCAGCAGCTCGCCGAAGCGGGCATCACCCTGAAGCTCGACGCGAAGCCGCTGTCAGAGATCGCCCCGGTCTTCACGACCGGTGAGAGCTGGACCGATCTCGTCGCCATCCCGGGCAGCCCTCGTGCGGCGTCGCTGTTCTACTACGACCCCGTGCTCGTCGACGGCGGGGTCTACAACCACTGGGAGGGGAACCCCGAGGCGGATGCGGCTCGAGAGCTCTTCCAGCAGGCGAAGAGCGCCTCGGACCCGGCCGAGTACGCCGAGCTCGTCGACCAGCTGGCAGAGGAAGCGGCCGAGCAGGTGCTCGAGATCGTGCCGGTCGCGGTCCCGGTCTACTTCGAGGTCTGGGACAGCGCCAAGCTGCACGATTACCAGAGCGACGCGTACTACTCCAGGTACCGGCTCGACGAGGCCTGGCTGAGCCAGTAGTCCTGTCGTCCACCCCACCGTCCCTCCCGCACCACTCGAGCGAAAGCTGGTCTGACCATGGATCGAGACGTCGACGCCCTCCACGTGGAGAGGCTGAGCATCGCCTACGGTGGCGCTGCGCCATCGGTGCAGGACGTGTCCCTGCGCGTCGGTCCGGGGGAGATCGTCGGGGTGATCGGCGAGTCCGGGAGCGGGAAGTCGAGCATCGCCCTCGCGATGATGGGGCTGCTGCCGGACTCGGCGACGGTCACGGCGTCCCGCCTCGACGTCGCGGGGACCGACATGCAGGGCGCCACGGAACGGGACTGGTCGGGGCTCCGCGGAGCGCGCGCCTCGATGGTGTTCCAGGAGCCGATGTCCGCCCTCAACCCGTGCATGCGGATCGGGGCGCAGATCGCCGAGGTCCTCCGCATCCACGGGATCGCCGACAAACGGCAGGCTCGGGCGCGGGCGTTGGAGATCCTGCACCTCGTGCGGATGCCCGACGCGGAACGACGGCTCGGCTACTACCCCCACCAGCTGTCCGGCGGTCAACGCCAGCGAGTCGTGATCGCCATCGCGGTGGCCGCCGGACCGACCCTGCTCGTCGCGGACGAGCCGACGACCGCGCTCGACGTGACGGTGCAGGCACAGATCCTGGAGCTGTTGCGGACTCTGCGCGACGAGACGGGGATGGGCGTCCTGTTCATCAGCCACGACCTCGGCGTCATCGGGCAGCTCTGCGAGCGGGTCGCCGTGATGTACCGCGGGCGCATCGTCGAGACCGGCCGCGCCGAGCGGGTCCTCGCGGACCCGCAGCATCCGTACACCCGGGCGCTCCTCGAGAGCATTCCGCGACCGTCGGTGCCGGTGCGGTCGCCGTTGGCGGTCATCCCCGTCGACAACGACTTCGCCGAGGCGCCGGCGGTCCTGGAGGAGGTCCGATGAGCGACACTCTGCTCCGCGTCGACGGCGTCACGCAACGGTTCGGACACGGTGAGCACGCGACGCTCGCGCTCGACGACGTGTCGCTCGAAGTGCGTCGGGGCGAGACGCTCGGACTCGTCGGAGAATCCGGCTCCGGGAAGAGCACCCTCGCCCGGGCGATCCTCCTGATGCGGCGACCGAGCTCGGGCTGCATCGAGTTCGACGGTGGCGACGTCTCGCGGCTCCGTGGGTCGGCGCTGCGGACGCACCGGCGGCGGGTGCAGATGGTGTTCCAGGACCCCAACGACTCCCTCGACCCGCGCTTCACGGTGGCACGTTCGATCGCCGAACCGCTCGTCGCCGCAGGGCTGGGGGCGGCAGCTCGTCGAGCTCGGGTCGTCGAGTCGCTCCACCAGGTGGGGCTGCCGGGGGACGCCGCGGGGCGCTTCCCTCACGAGTTCTCCGGTGGGCAACGGCAGCGCATCGCGATCGCCAGGGCCATGGCGGCGAAGCCGGAGTTCGTCGTCCTGGACGAGCCGACCTCGGCCCTCGACGTCTCCGTGCAGGCGCAGGTGCTCAACCTGCTCGTCCGCCTCCAGGAGGAGACGGGCGTGACCTACCTCTTCATCACCCACAACCTGGCGGTCGTCCATCACGTCGCGCATCGGGTGGCGGTGATGCGCAACGGCCGCGTCGTGGAGGAGGGGACGGGGGAGCAGGTCATGACCCGACCTCAGGACGCCTACACGCGCGAACTCCTCGAGTCGATGCCCGTCCTCTACCGGACCTGATCCCACCCACCGATCGACGACCACCAGGAGGAACCGGATGCGCGTGCAACGACTCGGCGACAACGCTCACGAGGTGGCCCTGTACGAGGGCCCGGGCCGGATCGATCTGGAGTGGTACTTCCAGCAGACCACGGCCCTGCCGTCATCGGTCATGCGGTATCGCCTCGAACCCGGAGCAGCAGAGGGAGAGCACCTCCACCTGGAGGGTGACGACGCGAGTTGTTCGCCGAACAGCTCCGACGAACTGTACGTCGTCACCGCGGGCGAACTCGTCGTGACCTCGGGTGAGCACCGGAGGCTGTTGCGATCCGGCGACGCGTTCTATGCGCCGGCCGGGCTCGTCCACGGTGTCCGCAACGAGTCCGACGCCGTGGCCGAGATGATCCTCGTCTTCGGCCGGCCGACGGGCAACCCGTTCCCGCAGTCGGGCGCGGAGGCCTTCGCCGCGGACACGGACCGCTGATCCGGCGACCTCGCCTACCGTCCGGCCTGCAACTGCTCACGGAGCTCGTCGAGACGGACGGCGATGCCGAGCCGGAACATGCGCTCGTCCTCGCGCCAGGACGCTCCGAGCACCTGGTCGAGCCGGTCGAGCCGCTGGAGGATCGTGTTCGTGTGGAAGTTCAGGGCGCGCGCCGTGCGGGTGGGGCTCGCGTTGTTCCGCACGAACGCACGCAGCGTCCCGAGCAGGTCGGCGTTCCGCTCGGCGTCGTAGCGCCGGACGAGTCCGATGGTGTCGCGCAGGAAGTCGGCGAGCGCCCGCGCATCGGTGTCGAAGATCGCGGAGTAGGGCAGGAAGTCGTCGGTCGATGCGGTGAGGTCCGAGAGTTCCAGCGCGGCGATGAGTCTGGCGGTACGCATCGCGCTGGTGAACGCGGAGGTGAGGGCGTCGGGAGCGGTGCGGGGTACGACGGCGACGACGGGCTGCTGGATGCTGCCGGCGACGTGTCGGCGGACGGCGTCGGCGTCGAGCGGCCGGCGGTCGGAGGCGTGTGCGGCGACGACGTACCCGCGGTACTCGCCGACGAGCGCGTGGTCGTCGAGTCGGCGGCTGAGCGCCCGGGCGGCGGTGGTCTGCTGGTCTCCCGGGACGGCGAGGAGGAGCAGGGAGTCGAGTTCGCGCAGGTCGATGCCGAGGCGCCTGGCGCGTCGTTCGACGTCGGATCGGCGTTCGGGCACGTCGTCGAGGAGGTCGGCGATGAGTTCGCTGCGGACGCGGTGGTCTGCGCCCGAGGCCGCCTCCTGCTGCAGCTCGAGGAGGGCCGCGACCTGGGCCGCGCGTTCGACGGTGCGGAGGTCGACGGCGCCGAGCTCGAAGTCGCCGTCACCGAGGATGAGCACGCCGAAGTGCCGGCTGCCGGCGGACAGGGCGGCGACCGCTCCGACACCACCGCTCGCGACCAGGACGCAGTGGCCCGAGCGACGGCTGTCGGTGATGGCTGCGCGGGTGGCGTCGTCGAGGTCGAGCATGCCGGGGGAGAGCGGGAGCCCTGCCGCAGCGATCACCCGGTCCTGCGCGTCGGTCACGGCGACCGCACGGCCGAGTGCGGTGGCGAGCGTCTCCGCGACGGGTGCGAATCCGCCCCCCGCGAGGACCGCCTGGACGAGTTCCTGGTGGACGGTGTTCGCCCGGTCGCGTTCGACGAGGTGGGCGGTGAGGTCCGCGAGGTTCCGTCGGCTGGCGTCCTCGGAGTCTTGCAGGTCGCGGAGGGTCTGCGTCGTCTGGAGGATGACCGAGGCGTGGTCCGCGAGCGCCGCCAGGAGCGCGACCTCGTCGGGGGAGAAGTCCTTCCGGTCGCGGTTGCCGACGAACAGGACGCCGAGGACGTCGTCGCTCGTGAGCATCGGCACGCCGAGCAGGGAGACGAGCCCCTCCGCTGCGACCGCGTCATCGATGCCGCGCTCGTGTCGGTCGGTCGAGTAGTCGGAGTAGTCCGCGACCCACTGGGCCGTGCGCGATTCGACGACGACGCTCGCGAGCCCTCGCCCGGGAGGCACCCGGAGCGTCTGGAACGACGGACTGACGGAGCCACTCGTCTCGCGGACCCGCAACTCGTGCGTGACCGGGTCGAACTCGGACAGGTAGGCCAGATCGACACCCATCATCTGGTGGGCGCGCTGGACGAGCCTGGCGAGCACGGCGTCGCTGTCGCGGAGCTCGGCCAGTTCACGGGCGCTGGAGAACAGGGCGGAGAGCTCGTGCTCGCGGCGTCGCAGCCGGATCAGCTCCCGCTCGGTGTCGTGGACGGGGTCGGCGTCGACGAGGTCGGTGGCCGTTCGCATGTCGGCAGGCTCTCGCATCGGGTCTCCTGACTGGTCCCTCAGGAGTCTAGAGCGACGGCCGGTCCAGCGGGGTGTGGGATCCACCCACACGATCGTTGATCCGCTGAGTCATCCACCCATCGTCGTCGACGATCACCGCTCCTAGGGTCGTCTTGACCGCAGCACCGAGGATCCGGTGTCTGCCTGTACCGAAGGGCGACCCATGCCGAGAAACAGCCGAATCCAGGGGCTGCGCGACCACACGCCGGACGAGCGGCTCGAGCTCGTCGCCGAGGGGGCCGGGATCGAGGCGGAGGCGCTCGCCGCACTGCGACCCGACGCCGGCCTGTCGATCGCCCAGGCGGACCACCTGGTGGAGAACGTCGTCGGCGTCATCGCCATCCCGGTGGGCGTCGCGACGAACTTCACCATCGACGGCCAGGACCGACTCGTCCCCATGGCGACCGAGGAGCCGAGCGTCGTCGCCGCGGCTTCCAACGCCGCCCGCATCGCGCGCGTGCACGGCGGCTTCCGGACGTCGTCGTCGGGCGACGTCATGATCGCGCAGATCCAGGTCCTCGACGCGGTCGACCCGCACGCCGCGCGGCTCCGTGTCCTCGAGGCCCGGGACGAACTGCTCGCCCTCGCGAACGAGCTCGACCCGATCCTCGTCTCCTTCGGCGGTGGCGCCCGAGACATCGACGTCCGGATCCTGCCGACGCGCGTCGGGACGCAGGTCATCGTCCACCTCCACGTCGACGTCCGCGACGCCATGGGCGCGAACGCCGTGAACACGATGGCGGAGGCGATCGCGCCCCGCATCGCCGAGATCGCCGGATCGCGGACCCTCCTGCGGATCCTCACGAACAAGGCCGATCAGCGCATCACCCGGGCGAGAGCGGTCTTCGACGCCGACCTCCTCGGTGGTGCGCAGGTCGTCGCCGACATCGTCGCCGCGAGCGCGTTCGCCGAGGCCGATCCGTACCGGGCGGCCACGCACAACAAGGGCATCATGAACGGCATCACGGCCGTCGTCCTCGCCACGGGCAACGACACCCGGGCGGTCGAAGCCGGTTGCCACTCTCACGCGGCGCGGTCCGGTCGCTACTCGGCGCTGTCACAGTTCGAGCAGGACGCCGACGGGAACCTCGTCGGCACGATCGAGGTCCCACTGGCCGTCGGACTCGTCGGTGGAGCGACGAAGGCACATCCGACGGCGCAGGCGGGCGTCACCCTCCTCGGCGTCGAGACGGCCCGGGAACTCGCGGCCGTCATCGCCTCCGTGGGCCTCGCCCAGAACCTGGCCGCGTGCCGGGCACTCGCCGCCGAGGGCATCCAGCGCGGCCACATGACCCTGCACGCCCGGACGATCGCGGCGAGCGCCGGCGCGACCGTGGACGAGATCGGGGCGGTCGCGTCGAGGATCGTCGCCGACCGTCGGATCCGGGTCGAGTACGCGCGTGAGGTGCTCGACGAGCTCCGGGCGACGTCGGCATGAGCGGCCTTCCGCAGCCCCGGATGGAACCGGTGGACGGTCTCCCGACCCGGGTGCGCGTCTACGAGGTGGCACCGCGGGACGGGCTGCAGGCCGAGACGGACATCCTGCCGACGGCGTTGAAGGCGGAACTCTGTCGGCGCCTGTACGAGGCGGGGTCGCGGGACCTCGAGGTGACGAGTTTCGTACCGGCCACCTGGATCCCGCAGTTCGCGGATGCGGAACGGCTCGTCGCGGGACTCGAGGTGCCGACGGGTGCACGCGCCGTCGCCCTCGTGCCGAACCTGCGCGGCCTGCAGCGGGCGATCGACGCGGGTGTCCGGCAGGTCTCCGTGGTCGTGAGCGCTTCGGAGTCGTTCGCCAGGGCCAATCTCAACACCTCGCGCGAGGGGGCCGTCGAACGGGCCGAGGAGGTCGTCGCCGCCGCGACCGCGGAGGGCGTCCCGGTGCGCGGCTACGTGTCGATGGCGTTCGGGGACCCCTGGGAGGGTGCTGTCGATCCGGCGACGGTCGTCGAGGCCGCCGTGCGGCTCGACCGCGCCGGGTGTTCGACGGTCGCCGTCAGCGACACGATCGGCGTGGGGACGCCCGGGCTCACGACCCGCGTCGTCCGGGACGTGCTCGCCGCCGGGATACCGGTCGAGGCGGTCGCGCTGCATCTGCACGACACCTACGGGCAGGGACTCGCCAACGTGTACGCGGCGCTCTCCCTGGGCGTCGCCGAGTTCGACTCCTCCGTGGGTGGCCTGGGTCGCTGCCCGTACGCGAAGGGCGCCACCGGTAACCTCGCAACCGAGGACCTCGTGTGGATGCTCCACGGGCTCGGGATCGAGACCGGGCTCGACCTCGGGGCCCTCGCCGCGACGACCGCCTGGTTGGCGCGCGTCCGGGGCGTCGCAGCCCCCTCGAACGTGGCGACGGCCCTGGCGGCCGCAGCGTCCGCGGTCGAGACCCCGAGCACCGCAGGAGGCGGCAGATGAGGCACACCCCCGAGTACGTCCAGGGCGACGTCGAAGCCGTCCGCGCACTCGTGCGCGAGCACCCCTGGGCGACGGTCGTCAGTCACGTCCCCGGTCGTGGGCTCGTCTCGTCGCACTATCCGGTCCTGCTCGAGGAGGACGAGGACGGGATCGTGCTCCTCAGCCACGTCGGGCGGCCGGATGAGCGACTGCACGAGCTCGGCCAGCATGAGGTCATGGTGATCGTCTACGGGCCCCAGGGGTACGTGTCCCCGAGCTGGTACGACACCTCGCCGGCCGTCCCCACCTGGAACTTCGCGGTCGCTCACCTGTACGGGGTGCCCGAACTGCTCTCGGACGAGGAGAACCTGCAGGTACTCGACCGCCTCGTCGCCCACTTCGAGCGTGTGCTGCCCGAGCCGTACCTGATGAACGGGACGATCGCGAACAGCGAGTACGCGGCGCGCATCGTCCACGGGACGGTCGGGTTCCGCCTGCGCGTGACCCGGTTCGAGGCCAAGGAGAAGATGAGCCAGGACAAACCGGCCGCGGTCGTCGAACGGGTCGTCACGGCGCTCGGGGAGCCGGGTCCGTACCAGAACGTGACCCTGGCCGCCCGCATGGCCGCCCTCCATGGGCTCGACACGGGGACGACGGCGCCGACCACCGACGACGGGACACGGACACCGTGACCGAGCTCACGCTCCGGAATGCACGGCCCTCCGGCGGCGAGCCCGTCGACATCCTCGTCCGCGACGGTCGGATCGCCGAGATCGGACCGGCCGGGACGGTCCAGGCGTCCGGCGAGGTCGTGGACGTCGCCGGACGCACCGTCGGACCGGGGCTCTGGGACGCCCACGTCCACATGACCCAGTGGGTGATCCAGCGGCGCCGGATCGACCTGACCGCCACCGCGAGCGCGGCCGACGTCCTCGCGGCCGTCCGTCGCGCGGTCGACACCGATGCACCCCTCACCGACGGGTTCCTCATGGGGTACGGCTTCCGCGACGGCCTGTGGACGCAGCAGGCGACCCTCGCCGCGCTGGAGGCCACCGAATCGGACGTACCGGTCGTCCTCGTCAGCGGCGACCTGCACTGCGCCTGGATGAACACGCGCGCCGCGCGACGCCTCGGCTTGGACCTCGACGCGAGCGGTGTCGTCGCCGAAGCACCGTGGATCGAGGCGCTGCAGCGGATCGACCAGCGCTCCGGGCTCGCCGCGCACGCCTACCGGGACGCCGCCGACGCGGCAGCCCGCCGCGGCGTCGTCGGGATCGTCGAGTTCGAGAACACCGACAACCTCGGCGAGTGGTCCGAGCGCATCGCGGACGGCGCGACGAGCCTGCGGATCGAGGCCGCCGCGTGGCCCGACCGACTAGAGTCCGTCATCGCGGCGGGACTCCGCACCGGCGACGCGATCGACCCGGCCGGACTCCTCACCATGGGACGACTCAAGGTCGTCGTCGACGGTTCCCTCAACACGAGGACCGCCTGGTGCTGGGACCCGTATCCGGGCGTCGACCCCTCGAGCCCGCACGCCTGCGGGGTCGAGAGCGTCTCCGTCGACGAGCTTCGCCGACTGCTGGAACGAGCGAGGAGCGCCGGGATCGAGGCGGCCGTCCACGCGATCGGCGACCGAGCCAACACCGAGGTCCTCGACACCTTCGAAGCGCTCGGGATGCGTGGCGTCATCGAGCACGCCCAGCTCGTGCGCGAGCAGGACTTCGCCCGGTTCGCGAGCCTCGGGCTCATCGCGAGCGTGCAACCCGAGCACGCGATGGACGACCGCGACGTCGCCGACCGCCACTGGAGCGGCCGCACGGGTCGCGCCTTCGCGTTCGGATCCCTGCACCGCGCAGGCGTCGGCCTCCGACTCGGCTCGGATGCTCCGGTCTCGCCCCTCGACCCGTGGCAGGCGATCGCCTCCGCGACGAGCCGGAGTCGAGACGGCCGCGACGCCTGGCACCCCGAGCAACGGCTCCCGCTGGACGTGGCCCTGGCCGCGAGCGTCCGGACGTCGATCGCGGTCGGACAGCCCGCCGACCTCGTCATCACGGACCTCGACCCGTTCGACGCCGACGCCGAACGGCTGCGGTCGATGCCGGTCGCCGCGACCCTGCTCGGCGGTCGATTCACCTGGCGCGCGATCTGATGGCAGCCGAGACCGAGACGGAGACCCCCACCGTGACGCCGCAACCCACCGCGACGCCGACCACCTCGCAGCTCTTCACGAACGCCCGGGTGTTCACCGGCACCGACGAGACGGACGTCGCCTCCGCATTCCGCATCGTCGACGGCCGCTTCGACTGGGTGGGCGAAGCGTCCGCCATCGCGGGGGAACCCGCGGTCGACCTCGGCGGACGCACCGTGCTCCCCGGCCTCATCGACAGCCACACCCACCCGGCGCTCATGGCCGCCACTGCTGTGGCCGCCGAGTGCTTCCCGCCGTCGGTGGTCTCGATCGACGGACTCGTGGAGCGGCTGCGTGAGCACCAGGCGACCCTGACCGCGCCGAGCGCCTGGGTGCTCGGCCGAGGGTTCGACGACACGAAGTTCCCCGAGGGGCGGATGCCGACCGCGGCCGATCTCGACACGGTGTCCGCCGAACGCCCCGTCCTCGTCTGGCGCTGCGACGCCCATTCCGCCGTCTGCAACACCGCGGCGCTCCGCCTCGCGGGCATCACGGCCATCACGCCCGACCCGGCCGGAGCACGTTTCGAACGCGGACCGGACGGCGAACCGAACGGCGTCCTCACCGAGATCGCCGCGGTCGATGCGGTCGCCAGGTTCATCCCCGTGCCGGAACGCGACGAGCAGGTCGCCTCGCTCGTCGCGATCGGCGAGGAACTGGCCTCGCGAGGGATCGTCGCCGTGTGCGACCTGCTGTCCAACCGGCTGCACGACCCCCTCGACGCCTTCCGCGCCGCTGCCGCCAAGGGGCTCCGCACCCGCGTCGCCCTCTACCCGGGCTGGGACCCCTCCGCGCCACTCGACGAGCTGACCCCTGACGATCGCGAGGGGCGGATCCGCATCGGCGGGGTGAAGGTCGTCCTCGACGGGGCCTACTCGAACCGCACCGCCTGGGTCGCCGAACCGTATCCCGAATCCTGCGACCACGGACTCCGACTCGTCGAGGACGACGACGTGCTCGCAGCCGGCGCCTGGGCTCGCCGCAACGGCGTCCAGCTCGCGGTGCACGCCATGGGTGATCAAGCGCTCGACCGCGTCGCGAGCCTCTTCGCAGACCAGGAGCCTTGGCTCGACGGTATCCCGTCCGTCCGCATCGAGCACGCGACCATCATCAGCGAGGAGTACGCCGAACGGCTCCGCGCGGCGCGCATGACCTTCGGGATCGCGACCCACACCGTGTTCTTCTTCGCCGAATACGACGGCTACGAACTCGCACTCCGCGCCGAACAGGTCCCCGACGCCTACCCGATCGCCCGGTTGTTCCGCACCATCGGGCCACTCGCGCTCTCCTCCGACCGCCCCGCCACCGCCTGGAGCGGCGCCGACGACGTCATGCTCTCCGTCGAGGCCGCCGTCCGACGACAGGCCTACAACGGCGCCGACTTCGTCCCCGAGGAAGCCGTCAGCGTCGCCCAGGCGCTCCTGCTGTACACGGGACGAGCCGGCCTGCTCTCGCCGCTCGACAGCGTCGGTCGGATCGCCACGGGGTACGACGGCAGCTTCGCCGTCCTCGACCGCGACGTCTTCTCCGTCCCCGCGGACGAGATCGCCAGCGTCAGGGTCGCCGAGACGTGGATCCGCGGTGAGCAGGTGTACCGGCGCTCGCCGCACGTCGAGGCGATGCGCTCGTGACCGGCTTCCAGGAGGACGCGACGGCGATACGCGACGAGCTCGTGGCGGTCCGGCGCGAACTGCACCAGGCCGTCGAGGTCGGCCTCGACCTGCCCGCGACCCAGGGGATCATCCTGCGCGAACTCGCCGGGCTCGGCCTGGAGGTCACGACGGGCACCGGCCTCTCCTCGGTCGTCGCCGTCCTCCGGGGTGGTGCTCCGGGCCCCACCGTGCTGCTCCGTGCCGACATGGACGGTCTGCCGGTCACCGAGGCGACCGGGCTGCCGTTCGCGTCGACGTCCGGAGCCATGCACGCCTGTGGCCACGATCTCCACATGGCGGGCCTCCTCGGCGCCGTCCGCCTGCTCGCCGCCCGTCGCGCCGACCTCGCCGGCACGGTCGTGTTCATGTTCCAGCCGGGGGAGGAGGGCCAGGCCGGCGCACGGCTCATGCTCGAGGAAGGTCTGCTCGACATCGCCGGAGAACGACCCGTCGCGGCGTACGCACTGCACGTGGACTGCAGCACCCCACGCGGGCAGCTCGTCACGCGGGAGGGCGCGATGATGGCGAGTGCCAACGCCTTGCAGCTCACCATCCGTGGGACGGGCGGTCACGCGGCCTTTCCGCACCTCGCCGTCGACCCGGTGCCGGTCGCCGCACACCTCATCCTCGCGATGCAGACCTTCGCGGCCCGTCGGCTCCCGGCCACCGACCAGGCCGTCATCTCCGTCACCCGGGTGAGCAGCGACTCCGAGGCCAGCAACGTGCTCGCCTCGGCCGTCAGCCTGGAGGCGAACATCCGCACGCTGTCGAAGGCGACGCTCAACACGGTGCGCGAGCAGCTGCCCGAGCTGCTGACCGCGATCGCCGAGGCGCACGGCTGCACCCTCGAGTCGACGTTCATCGCGTCCTACCCCGTCACCGTCAACGACCCGGAGGAGACGCGGTTCGTCCTCAGCACGCTCGACTCACTCGTAGGGCCAGACCGGGTCATCCGCCAGGAGGTGCCGTCGATGGCGTCGGAGGACTTCGCCTACATCCTCGACGAGGTCCCCGGCACGCTCGTCTTCGTCGGCGCCGCCCCCGACGAGGGATCCGTCGCGCTGCACTCCGAGCGCGCGGTGTTCGATGACGGCGTTCTGGACCTGCAGGCCGCGGTGCTCGCCGAACTCGCCTGGAGGCGACTCCGGCTCCGTTGACCGCTGGGATGAGACATCCCCGACAGCTGGGGCAGCGCACGTGCCCTGGATGGGTAGCATGGACACGTTCCGGATTCCGACGACGAAAGGCCGCGCGTGATCACCGCAGAGGACATCACGAGGCGTGCCGCGATCGCCGAGTACCAGGTCGTCGGTCGTCCGCCCGAGACGGACCTCGAGAGTCTCGTCCACCTCGCCGCGGCCATGTGCGACGTGCCGACCGCCGTGATCAACATCATCGACGACCGGTTCCAGCACCAGATCGCCGCGGTCGGGTTGGAACCGGCGAGCTGCTCGCGCGAGGACTCGATGTGCGCGGTCGTGTTCCAACAGCGGGTGCGGACGATCGTCTCGGACGCTCGGGAGGACCCACGCTTCGCGGCGAACCCCTTCGTCACCGGTGAGCTCGCCAACGTCCGCTTCTACGCGTCGAGCCCGCTCATCACCCCCGACGGCGTCCCGATCGGCACCCTGTGCATCTTCGACGACCGTGTCCGAGAGCTGTCCGCGGAACAGGGCAAAGCCCTGGACCTCCTCGCGAGGCAGGTCGTCGACGTCCTCGAGCTGCTTCGCCTGACGCACGAGCTCGGCCAGTCCAACGAACAGCTCGCCCAGTTCGCCGGGCAGGTGAGCCACGACCTGCGCAACCCGCTCATGGCGGTCTCCGGGTTCCTCGAGCTCGCGACCGACAGTCCGGAGATGGTGAACGCGCCACACGCGGCGAAGGCGCTCGCGCGAGCCGAGTCCGCCGCCGACCGGATGGCGGCGATGATCACCGACCTGCTCGACTTCGCACGGATCGGTGGCGCCCGTCCGCGACGCGTCCCGATCGACCTCGAGCCGCTCGTGTCCTCCGTGGTCGAGGACCTCGACGCGACCATCACCTCGACCGGCGCGACCGTCGAGGTCGACACGCGCCTCCAGGTGCACGGCGACGAGACGCTGCTGCGAGCCCTGCTGCAGAACCTGATCGCGAACGCCGTGAAGTTCAGTGCGGCCGCCGGAGTCGTCCCGCACGTGCTCGTCCAGGCCGAGCGGGTCTCCGCCGGGGTGCTGGTCGCGGTCGAGGACAACGGTCCCGGCGTCGCTCCGGAGCAGCGTGAGCGCGTCTTCGACCTCATGGAACGCGCGGCGGGGAGCGAGGTCGCCGGCCTCGGCATCGGCCTCTCGACCTGCCGACGCATCGTCGAGGCGCACGGTGGCCGGATCGAGATCGACGAGTCGGGTCTCGGGGGAGCGAGCATCTGGTTCCTGTTGCCCGACGCCCGGTCAGCGGGCTGAGCCGCCCGCGCGTGCGCGGTGCCTGCGGACGCCCGACCGGTTGGCGCACCGCACCGAGCAGTAGCGCTGACGGCCGTTGCGGGTGACGTCGACGACGACCCGCCGGCACGTGTCGCCGGGTTCGGTCCCCGCGGCACACCGACCGAGCCGCTGCATCCCCCTCGTCGTCAGGTGGAGGGCGGTCCCGACGCTGATCACCGCGGCCAGGACTTCGGGGAGCGCCTGATGCTCGTCGCGGTAGTGCAGGTGCCACCCCTCGCCGTCGTGGTCCGTCAGCCGCGGGAACGCGGCCGCGGAAGCCATCTGGCGGTTGAGCGCGGCCGCCCTGGCCTGATCGTCTGCCGCGTCGACGACGGTCAGCCACTCGTCGACGACCCGGCGGACTCGGGCGTGGTCGTCGGTCACCTCGGTGAAGGGCATGGTCATCCCGTGCTCGCGGGTGCGGGCGACGATGCCGTGCCGGTCGTCGGGCCAGTCGTTCGCCAGCGACGCGGCCAGGAGGACGGCGTACGAACCGTAAGGGTTGAGATGCATAACGCCATTACATCATGGTGGAGTCATGACCCTCCTCGACGCACCCCCGCAGTCCTCCGAACCGTCGCCGAACGCCCTCGACGCCTGCCGCCACACCTGGGCGACGGAGTCGGCGCATATCACCTCGGAGGGGTCGCTGCGCTACCTCCGGTGTACCGCCTGCGGCAGTCGTCGGGTGGAACTGCGACCCCACGCCGACGAACCAGCGGTCGCGGTCACGCGCCAGGACATCCCGCCGCGGTGATGCAGCACCGAGACGGACCACGGTGACGTCCTCCCGCCGCGCGCGTTAGCGTTGGACGCATGCATGCGGGACCGCGCCCGCCCAGTGACGAGAGGAACCCCATGAGCGCCGACGTCTGGCTCGACAAGGAATCACCCGAGGTCTATCAGGCGCTCGTCGAGACCGGACGCGCCGCGGGTCGAGCGGCCCTCGCCACCGGCATCGACAAGCGGCTCATCGAGCTGATCCGGATCCGGGCCTCACAGATCAACGGTTGCGCGTACTGCCTGCGCATCCACGTCGCCGATGCGATCGCGCTCGGCGAGACCACGGAACGCCTCGCCATCCTGTCCGCCTGGCGCGACAGCGAGTACTTCAGCCCGGTGGAGCAGGCAGCCCTCGCGATCACCGAGGACGTCACCCTCATCGCGGACGTGCAACATCGCCGGCGACTGCCGGACGACGACCTGTCGACGCTCACGAACGGTCAGATCGCCGCCGTCCGATGGCTGGCGATCGTCATCAACGCCTTCAACCGCGTCTCGATCACGAGCCACTACCCGGTGCGCCCGGAGCAGGCGGACTGACGGCGGTCAGTCCTTCCGGCGTCTCGCGCCGCGGAACCACGCTGCGACGCGGGTGCCCAGCCCGTCGGAGTACTCGTTCGAGAGGTCGAGCGTCTCCTGGCCGAGATCGCCACCGTTCCTGATCGACTCGAGCGCACGCAGTGCCCGGGCCTCCTGCTCGGCGGCTCGCTTCCGGCGGTCCTCATCACCCATGCGCCCAGCCTAGACGCGGTCGGCGGTGACGCCGCCGTTCACACCGTCACGTGGTGACGGCCGATCGGCAGCATGAGCGGCCTGCCCGAGGTCGGATCGGTGATGACCTGGTTCTGCAGTCCGAACACCGCGCGCACCGCCGACTCCGTCAGCACCTGGTGGGGCGTCCCCGCCGCATGGACGCGGCCGCCGGCGAGGGCGATGAGGTGGTCGGCGTATCGTGCGGCGAGGTTCAGGTCGTGGAGCACCATGACGATGGTCGTCCCGCGCGAACGGTTGAGGTCGGTGAGGAGGTCGAGCACCTCCACCTGGTGGCTCACATCGAGGAAGGTGGTCGGTTCGTCGAGGAGGAGCAGGTCGGTCTGCTGCGCGAGCGCCATCGCGATCCACACGCGCTGACGCTGTCCGCCGGACAGCTCGTCGACGTGCCGGTCCGCGAGCTCGCTCGTCTCGGTGGCGTCGAGGGCTGCGGCGACAGCGACGTCGTCCTCGGTGCTCCAGCGCGAGAGGAAGCCCTGGTGCGGGTGCCTGCCCCGGCCGACGAGGTCGGCGACCGTGATCCCCTCCGGCGCGATGGGCGACTGCGGGAGCAGGCCGAGCGTGCGTGCCAGCTGCTTCGCCGGCAGTCGGTGCACGTCCTTGCCGTCGAGGACGACGCGGCCGCTCCGAGGCGTCAGCAGGCGGGACATCGATCGCAGCAGCGTCGACTTGCCGCAGGCGTTCGCGCCGACGATCGCCGTCACCCGACCGGGCGGAACGAGGAGGTCGAGTCCGTCGATGACGGTCCGGTCGCCGTAGCCGAGTGCGAGTCGCTCGACGAGGAGCTGGTGTTCCGTGGTCACAGGGTGCCTCCGGGATGGTCGGGCGGCGTGCCGGTCACAGCGAGCCACCGGCGCGATTGGTGCGGATGATGAGCCAGATGAGGAACGGCGCCCCGAGCACCCCGGTCACGACGCCGACGGGGTAGCGTGCGCCGAGGAGGTACTGCCCGGTGAGATCGGCCACGAGGACGAGGAGGGCGCCCACGAGCGCGGCGGGCACGAGCATCGACCCGCCGCGGCCGACGACCCGCGAGGCGATGGGGCCGGAGAGGAACGCGACGAACGCGATGGGACCCGACGCCGCGGTCGCGAACGCGATCAGCCCGACGGCCGCGACGATGATGATCAACCGGGTCCGGCCGACGCGGACGCCGAGTGCGGCGGCGGTGTCGTCGCCGAGTCGGGTCGCGGCGAGGTTCCTCGACTGGGCGAGGAGGACGGGGCCGAGCACGAGCAGTGCCACGACGACCGGACCGAGCTGCGACCAGCTCGTCCCGTTGAGACTGCCGGTCAGCCACCGGGTGGCCTCCTGCAGGTCCCACTGGGCCGCCCGCGACAGGATGTACGTCGTGACGCTGTCGAGCATGGCGGCGACACCGATGCCGATCAGGATGAGTCGGGTTCCGGCGACGCCGCCGCGGTAGGCCAGGACGTAGACGAGGACCGCCACCGCGAGGCCGACGACGATGGCGAAGACCGACACCTCGGTCGCGCCGAGCGAGAGGGTGACGATCGCGAAGGCGGCGGCTGCGCTCGACCCGGCGCTGATGCCGATGATGTCCGGGCTCGCGAGGGGGTTCCGGAGCATCGTCTGGAAGGTGACGCCGGCCAGGCCGAACGAGGCGCCGGCGACGACCGCGAGGACCGCCCGGGGGAGCCGCAACCGTCCGACGGCGAAGGAGGCGCCCGGCACGTCGTGACCGAGGATGACGCGCACGACGTCGCTCGGCGGATAGAAGGTGTTGCCCACCATCAGCGAGATCAGGAAGACCGCGACGATGAGCGCGGCGAGGGCGGTCATGACGGCGACCCGGCGACGACGGCGCACCCGGCGTCCACCGACGACGCGGTCGATGGTCGAGGGCGTCTGCTCGTCGACGCCGGTCACAGGGCGCTCACCTTCTGGCGTCGGACGATCGCGATGAAGATCGGTGCGCCGATCAGCGCGGTGATGATGCCCACGTCGATCTCCGCGGGGCGGGCGACGATGCGGCCGAGGACGTCGGCGACGGTGAGGAGGATCGCCCCGACGACGGCGGAGAAGGGGAGGAGCCACCGGTGGTCGACGCCGACGATGAGCCGACAGGCGTGCGGTACGACGAGCCCGACGAAGCCGATGGGACCGGTGACCGCGGTCGCCGCCCCGCAGAGCACCACCGAACCGAGGGCCGCCGCACCGCGTGCGATGGCGACCCGTTCGCCGAGGCCGGCGGCGAGGTCGTCGCCGAGTGCGAGGGAGTTGAGGCCGCGGGCCGACAGCAGGCAGACGAGGAACCCGACGACGAGGAACGGGAGGACCTGCTCGAGCTGGACGACGGTGGCGCCACCGACGCCCCCGATCTGCCAGGACCGCACACTACTCGCGATGTCGCCGCGGGGCAGCACGACGGCGGTGATGACGGAGGCGAGGGTGGCCGACGTCGCGGCCCCGGCGAGGGCGAGCTTGAGCGGGGTCGCGCCACCGCGGCCGAGCGAGCCGACCGTGTACACGAAGACCGCCGTGGCTCCGGCACCGATGATCGCGACCCAGACGGTGGTGTTCGCCGCTGCGAGCCCGAAGTAGGCGAGACCGGTCACGACGGCGAGGGAGGCGCCGAGGTTGATCCCGAGGATGCCCGGGTCGGCGAGGGGGTTACGGGTCACACCCTGCATGACGGCGCCGGAGACGCCGAGCGCCGCACCGGCCACGACCGCCAGGAGCGTGCGTGGGATCCGCTTGGCCACGGCCGCCTGGTCGAAGCCGTCCACGCCACCCGCGAAGGCACCGAGGACCGCCGACCAGTCGACGTCGCGCGAGCCGATCGTCACGGAACCGACCATCGCGGCGAGGAGGACGAGGGCTGCGACGAGGAGCCAGAGCCCACGAACCCGCCTCGGGCGTCGCACGACGGCGACACCCGAGGCGGGCGGGGTGGCGGTGCCGGTGATCACGCCGCCTGGTCAGCCGCCTGCGCGAGCAGCTTCAGGTAGTCGTCCAGGATCCAGGAGATCGAGAGCGGCGTCGGGTTGGCGGCGGTTCCGAGGGGGCTGGTGCCGGGGAGGGCGACGATGGCGCGGTTCGCGACCGCGGGCATCTGCGACAGCAGCGGGTCGGCCTCGAGCGCCGCGATGAGCTCGTCGCCACCGTACGTCACGATGATGTCGACGTCGCTGAACGCGTCGGCCTGTTCGGCGCTCTGCGTGAGGGAGAACGACTCGGTCTCGGCGGAGGCCGCCGCGACGCTCTCGGGGAACGCGAGGCCGAGGTCCTCGAAGAACGCGGTGCGGGTGTCGTGGGTCGTGTAGTAGCTGACCTCGCTGAGGTCACTGGTGTCGACGTGGGTGAGGAACATCGCGGTCTTGCCCTCGAGCTGCGGGTACGCCGCCGCCGCGTCGCTGATCTCGTCTTCGAGCTGCGTCACGAGTGCTTCGCCCTCGTCAGCCATGCCCATGGCCTCGCTGTTGAACAGGATGGTGTCGCGCCAGGACGTGCCCCAGGCGGTCTCCGGGTAGGCCACGACGGGGGCGATCTCGGTGAGGGTGTCGTAGTCCTCCTGGGTGAGCCCCGAGTATGCGGCGAGGATAACGTCGGGGTTCGTGTCGGCGACGGCTTCGAAGTCGATCCCGTCGGTCTCGTCGAAGAGCACCGGGGTCTCGGCGTCGAGCGCTTCGAGCTTCTCCTCGACCCAGGGGAGCATCCCGTCGCCGTCGTCGTCACCGAAGTTCGCAGCGGCCATCCCGACGGGCACGACGCCGAGGGCCAGTGGCACCTCGTGGTTCGCCCAGTTCACGGTGGCGACGCGCTCCGGCTTGGCGTCGATCGTCGTGGTGCCGAGGGCGTGCTCGATCGTGATCGGCGTGAAGCCGTCGCCGCTGCCGGTGCCTTCGTCGGCCGACGACGACGAGCAGGCCGCGAGGCCGATGGTGAGGAACGCCGCCGCGGAGAGGGCGATGAGACGTGGTGCGCGCTGCATGGGGTCCTTTCGGGTGCTGCTGGCTGACACCTGCGTGCGGGCACGACGAACGACTGCGCCGGAGGACGTCGTCGAGGGGTCGGGTATGGCGACCGTGAGCGGCCGGCATCATGCACGAGGAGAAGGAGATGAAGGGTTGCCTAACCAAAGTTAGCTGGCAACCGATCCTGGCGCAATCGAGCGGATCCGACGCGTTCCTTCGCGAATCGGACAACCGATCGCGGATCCACCGATCCGTCCTAGCGGTTCCGGAATCGCCCGGGGCTCATGCCGGTGACGCGGCGGAACGCGGTCCCGAACGCCGTCGACGAGCGGTACCCGACGGCGGTCGAGACCTCGTCGATGCTGTCACCCGCCGTGAGCCGGGTGATCGCGTGCTGGGCACGGGCGGCGGCGACCCAGCGGGTGAACCCCAACCCGGTCTCTGATTCGAAGGCGCGCGTCACCGTCCGGGTGCTCACGCCCAGTCGGGTGGCCCAGTCGACGAGCGAGGTCGTGTCGGACGGGTCGATGCGTATGCGCTCGGCGATGGGTGCCAGGAGCGCCGACCGGGGGACTCGGAGGAGCAGCTCGTGCTCGGCCGGCTCCAGCACGTCGACGATGGCGGCCTCGGTGGTGGCACGCGCGCGGTCCTCGAGCTCGGCGTCGCTGAGCCGATCGAGCAGGAGACGCAGCAGAGGCGTCACCTCCACCGCCGTCGGCTGCTCGGAGATCATCGGGACCCGATCGACGCTGAACATCGCGGCCCGCTGCCAGGTGCCCGCCGGGGTCCATCCGGTGTGGCGGACACCGGCCGGGATCCAGAGACCGTGGTGCGGGGTGACGGTCCAGACACGCTCGTCGACGGTCGCGGTGGATGCGCCGCGATCGTTCCACAGGAGCTCGTGCGTGGGGTGGGAGTGCTCGTCCCAGTGCGTGTCCCGCGCGATCCGCTCGGTGTTGCCGCGGATGACGAAGGGCACGGGGATCGCGCCGGCCTCGTAGAGGGGGAGTCGGCGGCGCGCCGGAGCCGTGTCCGTCGCGTCGAGGGACTGGTCCCACGGGTCGGCGGCGGCGGGGACTGGCACTGCTCCAGCGTACGGGGGTCCGCGCCGGACCGTCCCGCTTCAGCACTGCTTCAGCTCGTCCGCGCCAGACTGGGACGCGCCGCTCGACCGTCGACCGGCACGGACCCTGGAGGTTGCACCGGATGCGGATACTCGTCGTGGACGATGAGGTGCGACTCGCCGACGGTGTTCGGAGAGGGCTCGAGGCGGAGGGCTTCGCGGTCGACGTCGCTGCGAACGGTGTCGACGGCCTGTGGATGGCCGGCGAGCATCGCTATGACGCCATCATCCTCGACATCATGATGCCGGGCCTCAGCGGCTACCGCGTCTGTCAGCAGCTCCGCGACGCGGGCGACTGGACCCCGATCCTCATGCTCACGGCGAAGGACGGCGACTGGGACCAGGTCGAGGCCCTCGACACCGGTGCCGACGACTTCCTGAGCAAACCGTTCTCCTTCGCGGTGCTCGTCGCACGGATCCGCTCACTCGTCCGGCGTGGATCGCGGGAGCGGCCGACGGTGCTCGAGGTCGGCGAACTGCGGCTCGACCCGGCGTCGAAGCAGGTCCACCGGGGCGACGTCCCGATCGACCTGACCTCGCGCGAGTTCGCGGTCCTCGAGTTCCTCATGCGACGCGGGGGCGAGGTGGTGTCGAAGCGCGAGGTCCTGCAGAACGTCTGGGACGACGATTTCGAGGGCGACCCCAACATCGTCGAGGTCTACGTCGGACATCTCCGCAACAAGGTGGACCGCCCCTTCGAGCGTGCTTCGATCGAGACCGTGCGCGGGTTCGGATACCGGTTGGCGGGCGGTCGTGGCTGACGGCGGGCAGCACGGAGCGGTCGCGCCCCGACGGCGGCTGTGGCGCTCCGTCCGAGCCCGCGCGGCGCTCGGATCGGTGCTCGCGGTCGGAGTCTTCCTCGGGGTCGGCTCCGTGGCGTTCGTCGGCCTGTTCTCCGCGGCGCTGCGTTCCGGCGTCGAGCAGAGCGCCTCGGCCGAGGCGGAGAGCGTCTCGGCACAGCTCGTCGCGGCCGACGCGACGACGCTGCCCGAGGACGACGGTCGACTCCTGGTCCTCGTCGAGGACGGACGTGTCGTGGACCGGACGGACGACGAGATCGAGCTCCCGACGCCGATCCCGGACGGTGACGTGTTCGTCTCGGTCGTCGACGACGAGCCGGTGGTGTTCGCCAGTGAGGACGTCGACGTCGACGGCCGTGACCTCGTCGTCCTCGCGGGCCGTTCCCTCGAGGAGACCGACGACGCCGTCGGACTCGTGTCGATGCTCCTCCTCATCGCGGTGCCCGTGCTCGTCGCCCTCGTCGGCGGACTGACCTGGCTGCTCGTCGGGCGTGCGCTGGCGCCGGTGGAACGCATCCGCCGTGAGGTCTCGGAGCTCGGGGCGGGCGAGCTGCACCGACGGATCGAGGTCCCCGACACGGGCGACGAGATCGGTCGCCTCGCCGGGACGATGAACGGCATGCTCGAGCGGCTCGAGGACGCCCAGACGGCGCAGCGGCGGTTCGTGTCGGACGCCTCCCACGAGCTCCGCTCACCGCTTGCGGTGATCAGGCAGTACGCCGAGGTTGCGGCGCTCCACCCGGACCGGGTCGATCCGGCCGAGCTGTCCTCGATGGTCCTCGAGGAGGGTGCCAGGATGCAGGGGCTCGTCGAGTCACTCCTGCTCCTCGCGAAGCTCGACGAAGGGGCGGTGGGCACCGGGCGGCGCACGGTCGACGTCGACGACCTCCTATTGGCGGAGGCCGCTCGCCTTCGGTCTGCAGGCGGACTGCGTGTCGAGTCCGCGGCCGTCGCGGCGGCGAGGGGCGACGGCGACGACGTCCTGCTCGCCCGGGTGGTGCGGAACCTCGTCGACAACGCCGTCCGGCACGCGCGCTCCGTGGTCCGACTGGGATCCGCCACCGATGGTCGGTTCGTCAGGATCTCCGTGGAGGACGACGGCCCCGGCGTGCCGGTCGAGTCCCGCGCACACGTGTTCGAACGGTTCGTCCGCCTCGACGAGAGCCGTTCGCGTGACGCCGGCGGTTCGGGCCTGGGCCTGGCGATCGTGGCCGACGTCGTGCGGCTGCACGGTGGGTCGATCGAACTCGTCGACAGCGCGCTCGGCGGTGCGGCGTTCATCGTCACGCTCCCGGCGTCGTCCGCTTCCTGAACGCGGCTTCAGCTCGCTTCAGGTCCGCTTCAGCGCTCCTCGGACAGTCTGGGGCACATGAACGAGAACACCGCCTCCCAGCCCACCGATCGTACGCAGGACACCGCAGCCACCGAGCGCATCGAGCCCATCGACCGTGTCGAGACGACCGATCACACCGCCATCCCCGCGACCCCGGCGACCTCCGGGAAGTCGGCCTTCTGGCGCCGGAAGCCCGTGTGGATCACCGCGATCGTCGTCGGGGCCCTCGCCCTCGGTGGAGCCGGTGCCGCCTACGCCGTGGACGAGTTCGGCGACGCCGACGACGACCGCGTCACGGCGGCGTCGAACACCGACCGCGACGGTGGCACCGCCGTCGACGACGGTGACACCACGGCGGCGACCGACGACCGCGACGCCCGTGACGCCGACGACGTGCCGCTGACCGACACCGAGTTCGACGCGGCCTCGAAGGCGGCGCTCGCCGAGGCGAAGGGCGGTACCGTGACCGACGTCGACCGCAGTGACGACCCCGGCGAGGCGTTCGAGGTCGACGTCCTCCTCGAGAACGGCGACGAGCTCGAGATCACGCTCGACGCGGACTACGCCGTAGTCACGAGCGTGCTCGACCCGCGCGACTGACGGACGCACCCCGCCGGGTGCGGAACGACGAGAGCCGGACGGAATCCCAGGATTCCGTCCGGCTCTCGTCGTCTGTGTGGCGTGCTAGGAACGCGGCTTGCGGTCGTACGAGCCGCCGCCGGTGCCGCCCTCGTCGTCGCGTCGGCGGGCCGGGCCGCCGCGGTCGGGACGGAGCTCGATGAGCTTGCCGCTGATGCGGGTGTTCTCGAGACGGTCGAAGACGTCGTTGCCGAGGCTCGCCGGGAGTTCGACGATCGAGAAGTCCGGCTTGATCTGGATCGCACCGAAGTCCTCGCGCTTCAGACCACCCTCGTTCGCGAGCGCGCCCACGATCTGACGCGGGTCGACCTTCTGGCGACGACCCACGGCGATGCGGTACGGGGCCATCGGTCCGCTGGACGGGCGGCTGCGACGCTCGGGGCGGTCGCCCTGATCGCCGCGGTCGCTCCGGTCGCCGCGGTCGAAGCGCGAGCCGCGGTCACCGGAGTCGCGACGGTCGCGACCGGCGCGGTCGTTGCCGCGGTTGGTGTTGTCGAACTCCTCACGACGGCGGCGCTCGTCCTCCGCGGAGAGGAGCAGCGGCGTCTCGCCCTGGGAGACGACGGCCAGCGCCGCGGCGACATCGGCCTCGGGGACATCGTGGTGCGAGACGTAGTGGCCGATGATCTCGCGGAAACGCTCGATGCGCTCGGTCTGGCCGAGCGCTTCGGTGATCGCGTCGTCGAAGCGGGTGAGGCGGGTCGCGTTGACGTCGTCGACGCTCGGCAGCTGCATCTGCGTGAGCGGCTGACGGGTGGCCCGCTCGATGGCCTTCAGCAGGTGGCGCTCGCGCGGTGTGACGAAGCTGATCGCGTCGCCCGTGCGTCCGGCGCGGCCGGTGCGACCGATGCGGTGCACGTAGGACTCGGTGTCGACGGGGATGTCGTAGTTGACGACGTGGCTGATGCGCTCGACGTCGAGACCGCGCGCGGCGACGTCGGTCGCGACGAGGATGTCGAGCTTGCCTGCCTTCAGCTGGTTGACGGTCCGCTCGCGCTGCACCTGGGCGACGTCGCCGTTGATGGCGGCAGCCGAGTAACCGCGTGCGCGGAGCTTCTCGGCGAGCGTCTCGGTCTCGTTCTTCGTGCGCGTGAAGATGATCATCGCGCTGAAGTTCTCGGTCTCGAGGATGCGGGTCAGCGCGTCCACCTTCTGCGGGTAGGAGACCGTCAGGTAGCGCTGCGTGATGCTGGCCGAGGTCGTGGTCTTCGTCTTGACCGTGATCTCTTCCGGGTTGTTCAGGTACTTCGCGGAGATGCGACGGATGGACGACGGCATCGTCGCGGAGAACAGCGCGACCTGCTTGTCCTTCGGGGTGTCGGCCAGGATCGTCTCGACATCCTCGGCGAAGCCCATCTTCAGCATCTCGTCGGCCTCGTCGAGCACGAGGTACTTGAGCTCCGTGAGGTCGAGGGTGCCCTTCTCCAGGTGGTCCATGATGCGACCCGGCGTGCCGACGACGATGTGGACGCCGCGACGGAGGGCCGACAGCTGGACGCCGTAGCCCTGGCCGCCGTAGACGGGCAGGACGTGGACGCCGCGCAGGTGGGTGGCGTACTTCTCGAACGCCTCGCAGACCTGGAGGGCGAGTTCACGGGTCGGTGCGAGGACGAGCGCCTGCGGCGTCTTCTGCGTGATGTCGAGGCGGGACAGGATCGGCAGGGCGAACGCCGCGGTCTTGCCGGTGCCCGTCTGTGCGAGGCCGACGACGTCGCGTCCCTCGAGCAGCAGCGGGATGGTGGCCGCCTGGATGGCGGACGGGGTCTCGTAGCCGACGTCCTTGAGTACCTTGAGCACCGCGTCGTCGAGGCCGAGGTCGGAGAAGGTCTGCGTAGCGCCGGCGGGTTCCGCCTCGGGCTGCGTCGTGGAATCAGAAGACGTCATACTCCTAACGGTAGTCGCAACGCAAGCGTTTGCAGGACATGGTCTGGAGCCGACCGGTCCGCGCCGTCGCCCGGGGCGCCCGCCTCACCGTCCTACAGGCTGCCCCAGCGCGCCCGGGCACCGCAGAAGAGTCCATAGGCGATCAGCCCGACGCCGACCACGAGCAGGATGACGACGCCGAACGGGAGCGCGGCCAATGCCGAGATGGCACCGTCCATGCCGGAGGCCTTCTCGGGGTCCTGGGTGGCGGCCGCGACGAGGAACAGGATGCCGACGGTGACCAGTGCGATCCCCTTGGCGACCCATCCGATGACGCCGAGGACGACGACGGCACGCTTCGTCGTGCCGGTGGGCGGGTGCACGTCCTCGAGGAACTTCCGCGTGACGCCCTTGAAGACGAAGAAGCCGCCGATGCCGATGACCACGAGGCCGACGACGATGACGACGAACACCCCGCCGGGGGAGGACAGGAGTGTCGCTGTGAGGCCCTGGCTGGACTGCGAGGAGTCCTGGCTGCCGCCGAGGGCGAAGGTCAGCGCGGTCGATCCGACGGCGAGGTAGGCGATCGCGCGTCCGGCGGTCGAGATCCGCTTGCTCCACCGCTTGCGGGTGTCGGATTCGCGCACGAGGAAGGCGGAGATCGCCGTCCAGAGACCGAGGGCGAACAGGCCGACGGCGACGACCCAGATGATGACGATCCCGCCGGGCGTGCCTGCAAGCGTCTTGAGCGCACCCGACTGGTCCGCGTCACCGCCGCCGCCGGATCCACCGCTCGCGCCGGACAGGGCGATGGAGATCGCGATCCCGCCGATGAGGACGTGGAGCAACCCGTTGACGGCGTGACCGGTGCGGGCGAGCGTGCGGAGGGTCGTGCTGTTGTGTGCGGTTCCAGCGGCTTGGTCTGCGGCGGCGCGTGCGTTCTCAGGCATCAGACCACGGTAGCGGCCGGGTTCCCGACCACCAGGGGGGTTGCGCGCCGTGCCGGTGGACCGGCGTCGTCGATCGAGCACCGATCCGAGCGGCACCTCGTTTCCGAATGACACGCATGCCCGTGAACCCCTCGCGTCCCGCCCCGCCGGACGACCCCTCCGTGATCACCGCCGATGCGACCGCGCTCGGCCTGGGACGCGTCACGGTGGACACCGATCTCGGACCGGTCACCGTCCGTGCGGGGCGCGAAGCGGGTGGACCGGCAACGATCCTGCTGCACGGCGCCGCCGGTTCCTGGACCACCTGGTCACCCCTCCTCCGCGCCGACGACGAGCGGGGCGCGGTCGTCGACGACGTCATCGCCGTGGATCTCCCGGGGTGGGGTGCATCGGCACTTCCCGCCGCCGATCCGGTGACGGTCGGAGACCTCTCCACCGCCGTCGCGACCGTCGCCCGCTCGCTCGGCTACCTGTCCTGGCGTCTCGTCGGGCATTCGCTCGGCGGGTTCGTCGCGCTCGACCTCGCCGTCCGCGAACCCGAGGCGACGATCCGGGTCGACCTCGTCTCACCGACGGGGATCGGGGTCGTCGAGGCGATCCGGCAGCCGCTCGGTGGCGGCGCCCGGCTCCCGTGGTTCGCGGGCATGCTCCTCGCGATGCGGATGCTGCAGGCGCTCGGCGGACGCGGGCCAGGGCTCGTCCGCGCGCTGAACCGGATCGGTCTGCTCGCACCGCTCATGTCGCCCCTGTTCGGACGACGTCGGGACCTCGACCGCTCGGTCGTCGACGCGCTCGCAGCCGACGTCCGGCCGGCGTCGTTCCTCCTGGCGGCCCGAGCGGCCGCCGCCTACGACCTGCACGTCTGGCGCGGCGTGCGGTGTCCCGTCCGCTGCATGACGGGCGACCGCGACGTCTTCGTCGGGCCCGACGATGCAGCCGTCCTCACCGCTCTCGTCCCGGACCTGCGACTGCGCACCCTGCCGGCGACCGGGCACTTCGCGGCGGTGGAACACCCGGAGGCCGTGCTCGATCTCTTCACCTCGGAGTGATCCGCGTGGCCTCGCGGGTGCAGCGACGTCGGCATCCGCTATCCTGGTCCTCTGCCCGACTTCGTGGTTGGGGTGGTTGATCGTCCGCACCGTGCTGCACCCGCGCCGTGTGTCGAGCATCGATCTGGGGCTGGAAACCCCCAGCACCCACACCCCTCGCACGGAGGTCCTCCTTGTCTGCATCCGCAGCCACCGCATCGCATCCCACCACAGCACCGTCCGGTTCCCCGGCCCGCCGCTGGTGGGTCCTCGTCGTCCTCGCGATGACGCAGCTCATCGTCGTCCTCGACGGCACGATCGTGAACATCGCCCTTCCGGCAGCCCAGCAGGAGCTCGAGCTGTCCGACACGCAGCGTCAGTGGGTCGTCACGGCCTACGCCCTCGCGTTCGGCGCGCTGTTGCTGCTCGGTGGCCGCATCGCCGATTACTGGGGCCGGAAGCGCACCTACCTGGTCGGCATGGTCGGCTTCGGCGCCGCATCGGCCTTCGGCGGGTTCGCCCAGAGCGGGACCGAACTCATCATCGCGCGCGGCCTGCAGGGCGTGTTCGCCGCGCTCATGGCGCCCGCCGCACTCGCGCTCCTCACCGTCACCTTCGCCCACGGCCGCGACCGCAACACGGCCTTCGCCGTCTTCGGTACCGTCGCCGGTGCCGGGGCGGCCGTGGGCCTGATCCTCGGCGGCGTGCTGACCGAGTTCGTCGACTGGCGCTGGTGCCTGCTCGTCAACGTGCCCTTCGTGATCGTCGGACTCATCGCCGGCCTCATCCTCGTTACCGAGAGCAAGGCCGAGGGCGACAACCGCTACGACTGGCTCGGTGCGATCACGGTCATCCTGGGCCTCGGTTCCCTCGTCTACGGCTTCACGCTGGCCGAGGGCGGCTGGGGGAGCGCCGACACCATCGGCTTCCTCGCGCTCGGTGCGGGACTCCTCTCCCTCTTCGTCTTCATCGAGATGCGTGTCGCGCAGCCTCTGCTCCCGCTGCGCATCGTGGCGGACCGGGTCCGCGGCGGTGCCTTCCTCATGCAGATGATCGTCGGCAGCGTCATGATCGGTGCCCTGCTCTACCTGACGTTCCACCTGCAGATCGTGCTCGGCTTCCCGCCGCTCGAGGCGGGCATCGCGACCCTCCCGATGACCGTCGCGATCATGATCGTCGCCCCGATCGCCACGAAGCTCCTGCCGGCCATCGGCCCGCGCCCGCTGCTCATCATCGGTCCGCTCGTCGCGGCGGCCGCCCTCGTATACCTCAGCCGCATCACGGCCGACGGCGACTACTTCGTCCAGGTGCTGCCGGCGCTGCTCGTGCTCGGGATCGGCATGGCGATGATCTTCGTCCCGATGCAGAACCTCGCGCTGACGGGAGTCGCCCCGCACGACGCCGGTGCGGCCTCCGCCACGGCGAACGCCTCCATGCAGATCGGTGGGTCGATCGGCCTGTCGGTCTTCACCACGGTCTACGCGAGTGTCACCGACCAGGCGACGGTCACGGATCAGGCCTCGCAGCTCGTGGCGTTCACCCAGGGCTACTCGGCGGCGTTCATCGCGGCTGCGGTCGGCCTCGTGATCGCGAGCGTCATCGCGGTCGTCTGCATCCGCGGTCGCAAGGAGGACCTCCTGCCCTCGGGTGACCAGCAGGCCGTCCACCTGGGCTGAGCGGGACGGCGCCGCTTCGTCGAGCACAAGCCTCCTGACAGCAGGGTGCCGTCGGCGTACCGTGTCCGACATGGCCAGCACCGCGATCGTCCTCACCGTCCCCGGACCGCACGGCGACCGCGAGGTGCGTCTCTCCAGTCCCGACCGCGTGCTCTGGGAGGCGTCCGGTGTCACGAAGCGGGAGCTCGCGGAATACCTCATCGAGGTCGCGCCGGCCTTCCTCGCCGCCAACGGCGACCGTCCGGTGTCCCTGCAGCGGTTCCCAGGCGGCGTGGACGGCGAGTGGTTCTTCTCGAAGAACCCGCCGAAGGGGGCGCCGGAGTACGTCCGGGCGGTCGACGTCGTGTATCCGAGTGGCCGGCGGCATCCGCAACTCGTCCTCGACGAGGCGGCCTCTGTCGTCTGGGCCGCGCAGATGAACACGGTCGTGTTCCACCCGTGGCCGTCACAGGCGTCGGACACCGACCATCCGGACGAACTGCGGATCGACCTCGACCCGCAGCCGGGAACCGACTTCGCCGACGCCGTGCGCGTTGCGGGCTCGCTGCGGGAGCTGTTGACGGAGGTCGGTCTGACGGGGTTCGTGAAGACCTCCGGCAACCGAGGTGTCCACGTGTTCGCGCCCATCGAGCCGGAGCACGAGTTCCTCGACGTCCGGCACGCCGTGATCGCGGCGGCTCGGGAACTGGAGCGACGGGATCCCGACCGGGTCACGACCTCGTGGTGGAAGGAGGAGCGTGGTGAACGCATCTTCGTCGACTACAACCAGGCGAACCGCGATCGGACGATGGCCGGCGCCTACAGCCCGCGTGCGCTGGCCTCGGCGACCGTCTCGTGCCCGGTGACCTGGGACGAACTCCCCGAGATCGACCCGGGCTCCTTCACAGTGCGGACCGTCCCGGAGCGACTCCGGACGACCGGCGACCCGTGGGCCGGCATGCACGACACCGCTGGGCGCATCGACGTCCTCCTGCAGTGGTGGGAGCGGGACCTCGAGCAGGGGCTGGGCGAGCTCCCGTTCCCTCCCGACTTCCCGAAGATGCCGGGCGAGCCGCCACGGGTGCAGCCGAGTCGCGCCAGACACGCCGAGGACTGAGCCCACCCGGACACACGAACGCCCGGTGATCGTGGATCACCGGGCGTTCTGTGGACTCAGGGCGCTATTCGGCCTTGCCGAGGGCGAAGCGGACGCCGCCCTGCTCGTCGATCTGCGCGTCGAGGACCGCGTCGCTCAGGGCGACGGCTGCGGACTCCTCGAGGAAGACGGTCGCTCCGGCGCTTTCGATGACCTGGTCGGCCTCGTGCGGCGTCGCCGTCATGGTGACTTCGAAGTTGTTGTCGTCGGAGCTGCTGCTGATGCGCAGTCCGGCGCCGTGCGTGAGCGACGACGCGTCGTCCGGGACGACCAGTCCCGGGGTGAGTGGTGCGTTCTCGGCGAGGGTCTTGACGACTCGGCCGGCGTTCTCGGTCAGGGTGAGCATGTGTGTTCTCCGTTCCGTTCGCGAATACGAGTTCCCCACCATGCTCGGGTTCTCGGCGAGATGCCACCCCGAGGCCGATCCTCTGCGGGAACTGCCAAGCAACTCTGCAGGGATTCACACCTCCGCGCTGCTCGTAGCACAGCCCGGGTGATCGTCCCTTGGGGGTCCGTTCGGTGGAGTGGGCTGCTAGCGTCGAACGTGCTGTCCGGCGCGTGCATCCCGCCCCACAGCACCCCCAACAC
>NZ_LWCT01000014.1:0-71483 GCF_001650455.1 Plantibacter sp. H53 | reverse complement strand
GTCCCATCCCGCCCGCACCGACGAGCACGAGCCGGACCGGCCTGATGGCGTCCGCGAGCGTCGCGAAGCCACCGTCGACAGGAGCACTCATCGCGCGAGCGCCCCTTCGTATCCGCGGCCGTTGTAGAAGTCCTCGGTCTCGTACCGCAGGAGGACCGGCACCGCGCGTTCCGGACGCAGCGTCTGCGCCCACCGGACGCCGTTCGCGAGGACGCGACGGACGTGCTCGTGGTGGTAGACGGGGTAGTCCTGGTCGCCGGGGGAGAAGAAGAAGATCTTGCCGAAGCCGCGCTTGTAGGTCATGCCGGAACGGAAGACCTCGCCACCGGTGAAGGTCGAGAGGAAGACGAGCTCGTCGGGCGCGGGGACGTCGAAGAACTCGCCGTACATCTCCTGCGCCGGGATGATGAACGGGTGCGGGATCCCCTGGGCGATCGGGTGGGTGGGGTCGACGGTCCAGACGATCTCGCGGTCCTCCTCCGACCGCCACCGGAGCGTGCACGAGGTGCCCATGAGCTTGCCGAAGATCTTCGACCAGTGGCCGGAGTGCAGCACGAGCAGACCCATACCGGCGAGCACGTGCTGGTGCACGCGCTCGACGACCTCGTCGGCGACCTCGCCGTGAGCCGCGTGGCCCCACCAGACGAGCACGTCGGTCGCGGCGAGCACCTCCTCGGTGAGCCCGTGCTCCGGTTCGTCGAGCGTGGTCGTGGTGACCACGGCGTCGGCGCCGAGGTGCTCTTCGATGCCCTCCTTGATGGTCGTGTGCATGCCGTCCGGGTAGATGGCGCGGACCTTCTCCTCGATCTGCTCGTGGCGGTTCTCGCCCCAGACGAGGACGCGGATGGGGGTGCTGCTGTCGGACATGGTGGTGCTCCTTCGAGGATGCGTTGCGTGGTCGGAGAGGGTGTCGGAGTGGTCGTCGGTCATTTCACGGCACCGCCCGTGGCGCCCGCTGCGATGAACCGCTGGGCGATGACGAGCAGCAGGATCGCGGGCAGGGACGAGAGGACGGCGGTCGCCATCACCGCGCTCCAGTTCGAGACCTGCGAGCCGAGGTACTGGTAGATGCCGAGCGTCACTGGCCGGACGTCCTCCGTCGTCGTCAGCGTCAGGGCGAACAGGAAGTCGCTCCAGGAGAAGAGGAAGGCGAACAGACCGGCGGTGATGAGCACGTTGCGGCTCACCGGGAGGACGATCGAGACGAAGGCCCGCACGTGCCCGGCGCCGTCGACCCGCGCCGCCTCCACGATCGACGGCGGGATGGTCTGCATCGACGCCCGCAGGATGAGGATCGCGAACGGGATGGCGTGCGAGGCGTCGGCGAGGATCAGCCCGGGGATCGAGTTGAGCAGGCCGAGGTCGTTGTACGCCGAGTAGAGGGCGTTCGCGATCACGATGCCCGGGATCATCTGGGCGATCAGGATCACGAGGAGGGCAATGCTGATCCACCGGAACCGGAACTGCGCGAGGGCGTAGGCCGCCGGGGCCGCGATCGCGAGGCTGAGGACGACGGTTCCGAGCGAGATGACGAGGCTCGTGACGAGGTGCCCGCCCTGGTCGGCGATCGCCTTCTCGTACCCGGCGAAGCTCGGGTTGACCGGGAAGAAGTCCCCGGTGAGCGTGTTGCCGGAGGGCTGCAGGGACGCGTTCACCATCCAGTAGACGGGGAAGAGCATGATCGCGAGGATGAGGATGCCGAGGACGGTGTAACCGAGGTGGCGCCGGTCGCCGCGGTGGCGACGCGGGCCGACCGGGGCGAAGCGGCGCGTCTGCCGGCCGCCGGTCACGATGCTGGTCGTGGTCATGAGGGTCCGTGTCCTTACTCGTCGACCGCGCGTCGGTTCACGCGCAGGTAGACGATGGCGAAGAGGAGCGAGATGACGATGAGGATGTTGCTGAAGGCCGCACCGACACCGAACTCGAAGTTCACGAACGACTCCTGATACGACCGCACCGCGAGGGTCTGGGTGGCGTTCGCTGGCCCGCCGTTCGTGAGGCCGAGGATGATGTCGAGCACCTTGATCGTGTAGACGACGCCGAGCACGAGCACGACGCTGACCACGGGGCGGAGGTTCGGCCAGGTGATGTGGCGGAACGCCTTCCAGCCGGTCGCGCCGTCGAGCGCTCCCGCCTCGTAGAGCTCGTCGGGGATGTCCTGGAGGCCGCCGTAGAGGATCGTGACGTTGAACGGGATGCCGATCCAGATGTTGACGAGGACGACCGCGAACAGGGCCACCGACGGGCTCGTCAGCCAGGGGACGCCCGACAGGCCGATGGAGCCGAGGGCTGCGTTCAGGACGCCGCTGTCCTGGTCGAGGATCGACCGCCAGGTGGCGCTCGACACGATCAGGGGGAGGAGCCAGGGGAGCAGCAGCATCGCGCGGAGGAACGAGCTCAGGGGGAAGCGACGCTTGAAGAACACGGCGAGCGCGAGCCCGATCACGAACTGCCCGGCGATCGACCCCACCGTGAACAACGCCGTGTTGAGCAGCGCCGGTGTGAACAGTTGGGAACTGAACACGGTCACGTAGTTCGCGAACCCGACCCACGGCGCCTCGCCCGTGAAGAACGTCTTCGTCGTGTACTCCTGGAAGCTCATCGTGACGTTCTTGACGACCGGATAGCCGAAGAAGAGGACGATGTAGAGCGCTGCGGGGAGGACGAAGCCGAGCTTGATCAGGTCTTCCCGGCGGAAGCGTCGGCTCCGGCGGCCGGCCCCGGCGGGGGTGCGCTTGGTCGGCGCGCCCCCGTCGGTGCCGCTGGACCGCTGGCCGGTCTTCCGGGCCTGGAGCGATGCTCCGGCGATGCCACTGCTCATCGGGATCAGCCCGCGGCCGCCTGCTTGAACGCCTCTTCAGGCGTCGCCTGCCCGGTCAGGGCGAGCTGGATGGCGGTGTAGATCTCGGTCGCGGCCTCGGGCCACTCCTCGCCGAGCTCGCCGGTGCGCGAGCGGGCGTTGGCGACCTGCTCGGTGAACGCGGCCATCTCGGGGACCTTCGCGACGTACTGCTCGGCCAGGGCCGTCTTCGTCGGGACGGTGAAGCGGGCCTCCGCGAGGGCCAGCTGGTTCTCGTCGCTCGAGATGCACTCGACGAACTTCGCCGCCTTCGCCTGCTTGTCCTTGTCGCCGGTCACGGGGACGGTCCACACCTCGCCGCCGAGCGGGGCGACGGGCGTCTGGCCGGCCTTGTTGACCGGAACCTGCACGCTGCCGTACTTGAGGTTCGTGTCGGCGCTGAGGGCCGGGATCTGCCACGGACCGTTGATCATCATCGCGGCCTTACCGGCCATGAACTGGTCGTTCACGTCGGCCTGTGACCAGTTGATGACGCTCTTCGACGCCGACCCCGAGTTCACGAGGTCGACCTGCAGCTGGAGCGCCTCGGCGACGGCGGGCGTCGTGAGGTCGGCCTCGTCGCCGCCGTTGGTCCACATGAACGGCAGGAACTGCCAGCTGCCCTCGTAGGTGGCGATGGAGCTGAAGGCCAGCCCGTAGGTGTCGCCCTCGGTCAGTGCCGCCGCGGCCGTCTTGAGTTCGTCCCACGTGGTCGGCGGGGTGATGCCCTTCGCCGCGAGGAGGTCCTCGTTGTAGAAGAGGCCGAGGGTGTTGACCGTCGGCGCCAGGCCGTAGACCTCGCCCTCGTAGCTCGCCGCGTCGAGGATGCCCTTCGCGAAGCCCGAGGTGTCGACGCCGTAGTCGCTGAGTGGCGAGAGTCCGCCGGTCGCGGCGATCTCCTGGACGTCCGGGTTGTCGAGCATGAGGACGTCGGGCAGCGTCTTGGACGACGACTGCTGGAGCACCTTCTGGATGAGGTCCTTGCCGGGGACGGTTTCGCGCTTGATCTTCACGCCGACGTCGTCCGCGCACCGGTCGAGGGCGTCGCCCACGAGGGTCTTGTCGGGTTCGTTGTTGTAGTAGTCGAGGATCGTGAGGGTGCCGGCGTCGCCTCCAGCCGCCGCGCCACCGCCACCGCTGCACGCGGTGAGGGCGAACGGGGTGATCGCGAGGATCGCGAGCGATCCGAGCACGTGCGGCCGACGGATGATGCGTGGCCGGGTGTCGCGGGTGGTCGTGGATCTCATGTCATGGCTCCTTTGCCTGGTGAGTGGTGATCGTGATGCGGTGGTGATCGTGATGCGGTGGTGATCGTGATGCGGTGGTGATCGTGGTGCGGTGGGTGGTTCGGTCAGTGGTCGAGTGGGATCCAGGTGGCACCTGCGTCGGCGCTCGCCGAGACCGCGGCGAGCACGCGCTGCACCCGGAGGCCGTCGGCGAAGCCCGGTTCGAGCGCCCGGCCGGCGGCGAGGTCGCGGGCGAGGTCGGCGACCTCGTGGACGAAGGTGTGCTCGTAGCCGAGGCCGTGGCCGGCCGGCCACCAGGCGTCCGCATACGGGTGACCGGGTTCGGTGACGAGGATGCGCCGGAAGCCCGCCTCCTCGGCCGGGAGGGTGTGGTCGTGGAACTGCAGCTCGTTCATGCGCTCGAAGTCGAAGACGAGCGATCCATCGGAACCGTCGACCTCGAGCCGCATCGCGTTCTTGCGACCGGTGGCGAAGCGGGTGGCCTCGAAGGTCGCCAGGGCGCCGCCGTCGGTCCGGGCGATGAACACGACCGCGTCGTCGACGGTCACCCGCCCGGTGAGCGGCTCCGTGGCCTCGCCATCCTCTGGGTCGTCGCCCGCGGTGGCGCTGAGGCCGCTCGACGAGGTGGGGAGCGGCCGCTCGGTGACGAAGGTCGAGGTCAGGGCGCTCACGCCGGTCAGCTCCTGCCCGGTGACGAACCGTGCGAGATCGATGATGTGGGCGCCGAGGTCACCGAGCGCACCGGAGCCAGCCTGGTCGGCGTCGAGTCGCCAGACGAGCGGGAAGGTGGGATCCGCGATCCAGTCCTGCAGGTACTGAGCACGGATGTGGCGGATCGTCCCGAGGCGACCGTCGGTGACGAGCCGTCGCGCATAGGCGAGCGCGGGGGTGCGCCGGTAGCTGAAGCCGACCATCGCGTGCACGCCGCGCGCCGCCGCCCGTTCGGCCGCGGCGTTCATCCGCTCGGCCTCCTCCATCGTGTTCGCGAGCGGCTTCTCGCACAGGACGTGGATGCCGGCGTCGAGTGCGGCGATCGCGATCTCGGCGTGGAGGTGGCCCGGGGTACAGATGTCGATCACGTCGACGTCGCCTCGGGTGAGGAGCGCTCGCCAGTCGGTCTCGACGTCGGCGATCCCGAACCGGTCGGCGAACGCGCGGGCGGCGTCGGCGTCGCGACCGCAGGCGGCGACGAGGTCGACTCCGCGGCCGAGGTCGAAGAAGCGGGGAGCGGTGGTCCAGGCCTGCGCGTGGATCGTGCCCATGAAGCTGTACCCGACGATCGCGACGCGCAGTGGCTGCTCGGTCCGGTGGTCGTCGGTGGTCGGTACAGGCATCAGCACGGCTCCTTCGCCGGTCGAGGTCGGATCGCGCAGACCAGAAAGTTAACCGGTTTACTACGCGCTTCGGGAATCAGCATGCACCGCGTCGTCGGACTCGTCAAGGAGCAATTTAACCGGTTTACCGAATCGTGATCCGTGAGAGACTGACCGGACAGCACCGCACCTGAACGGGGATCCATGGCAACGATGCGTGACGTCGCGCGACTCGCAGGGGTCTCGGTCGCCACGGTGTCGTTCGTCGTCAACGATTCGAAGCCGGTGTCCCCGGCCACCCGACTGCGGGTGGAGTCGGCGATGGTCGAGCTGGACTTCCGCCGGAACGCGGTCGCCCGCGCGCTCGCGAGCCGTCGGACCCGCATTATCGCACTGCTGTTCCCGGTGCTGCAGCATCGGTTGTCGGATACGGCGGCCCGCTTCTTCACGGGGGCTGCGGAGGCCGCTGCCGAACTCGGCTACACCGTCGTCCTCTGGCCGGAACCGGACGATCCGGACGCGCTCCGTGACCTCACCTCTGATGGCCTCATCGACGGCGTCATCCTCATGGAGGTGCGTCTCGACGACCGACGCGTCGACCAGCTCCTCGCGGCGAAGACCCCGCTCACACTCATCGGCCGCACGCGTGACCCATCAGGCCTCGACTACGTGGACGTCGACTTCGAGGGCATGGTCGAGCAGTCGATAGATCGGTTGCAGGCGCTCGGCCACCGCGACCTCGTGCTCCTGGAGGAACCGGAGCGCGAGGACCTCGACGGGTACGGGCCGGTGGTCCGTGTCCGGGAGACGTTCCACGCCGTCTGCGCCGCCCGTGGACTCCGTGGCCGGACGCTGCGGTGCCCACCGAACCCCGCGGGAGGTCGTGCGTTCGCCACGACGCTGCTCGAGGAGGCGCCCGAGGCCACCGCACTACTCGTCCTCAACGATCGGGCTGCCGTCGGATTCGTGAGCGAACTCGGCCGGCTCGGCGTCTCGGTTCCGCGTGACCTGTCGGTCGTCCTCATCGGCTCGACCACGGAGGTGTCGGAGACCGCGGACCCCGAACTCGCCGTCCTGGTCTCGCCCGCCGCCCAGCTCGGCCGGATGGGCGTCGAGACCCTCGTCGGCCGTCTCGACGGCACTCTCGGCGAGTTGCGCCACGAACTCGTCATGGGTGCCTTCCTCGAGGGCGCGTCTCTCGCACCGCCGCCCGGTTGAGCCAACTCGTCGCGTGCGTGGCCTTCGACCGACCGGTCACCGCACCTCAGGGTGCCGGGAGGACTCCGCCGCTCGGTTCGCGATCGCCCGGTGCCTTGCCTGCCCGATCAGTGATTGGGTGTAGCCGACGCGGTTCATGGTGTCGTGTCGGGCGAAGTCGGTCGAGATCGGGACCTGCTCGGTGTAGGTGTACGGGCCGGCCTGGACGTTCACGGAGACGAACCCCGAGACACGCCTCTCCTTCGCGAAGAGGAACAGCAGGCTGAGGAAGAAGAACCAGATCAACACGATGACCAGCACGATGGCCCACGCCGGGGTGTGGGTGGTCGTCGAGGTCTGATCGCTCGACGTCACGTTGACGTCCGCGAGCGGCCACGTGCCGGCGGGTGTCATGATCACGTCCTCAGTGACCCTGATGTTCCCGATCTGGACGAGGAGGGGCTGTGGCATCGGCGGGAGCTGGCTGGTCATGGGCATCGACCATAACCAATCGGTTCAGATCGCCGCCGGAGTTCTCCACAGCCCACGGTGGAGTGGAGGCCGGGTCGTGGAGCCCCGCCGCCGTCATGGTCGTTGGAGGCCGATCCGCGGGTAGAGCGCACGGAGCGTCTGGTCCAGCCCGCCCGTGAGCGAGCTGGCGCCGTGGTCGCCGCCCGGTATCGCGAAGGTCTGGACCTTCCAGCCGGCCGACGTCGCGGTGGCTGCGGCGCGCCGCATCATGTCGGTGTAGACCGCGTCCGCCGTCCCAGCGGAGAAGAACGCCTCCGTGTCGGCGTAGTTCGTCTTCGCCATGATGGTCGACGGTTTGATCGCGTCGTACGCGTTCTGGTCGCCGTTGAACATCACGCGCAGGTTTTCCGCCGGGAGCCCGGCTCCGGGATACTCCTCACCCGAGACACTGACGACGTTGCCGAAGGTCTGCGGGTACTTGGCTCCGTAGTAGATCGCACAGCTGCCGCCGGCCGAGTATCCGGCCACCGTCCAATCCTTCGGCGATTGGAGGATGTGCAGGTTCGCCTTCGCCCAGGGGAGCACGTCCTGCGTGACGTACGTCTCCACCTTCCCGTACCGCCCGTCGATGCACAGCGGATCCGCGGAAGGGTCGCCGAGCTGATCCACGACGAGCGCGATGGGAGCGAGCCCCTGGTGGCCGGCGGCGATCGCGTCGAGCGCCTCGCCGATCCACTTCGCGTCGGGGTCGCCCGGTTGTCCCATCATCATGAGGACGAACGGGAGCGCCGGGGGATCCTTCACGAGCGCGGCGGGTGGGTAGTAGATCTGCGCCGGGCGTGCGTCGAACCCGGAGTTCGTGTTCGGGATCCGGTCGCCTGTGGGGAGCGGGCCGAACCTGCCCGTCTTCGGCAGGTCGGCCGGCGGCTTCCACGTCTCGTACAGTGGACGGGCCGGATCGCCGGTGGGCGTGCTCGTCGGCGTCACGAGGGTGATCGGCTTGCGGTTCTGGACGTGGAACATCGACCCGAGGGTGGTCTGGACGCCGTACGCGCCGTTGACGCCCAGCGCCGCGGTCGCGCCGAAGACGAGGATGCACGCGACGGCGATGACGCGCCGCTTCCACGAGACGCGCCAGCAGATCGTGAGGACGGCGAGCGCGATGCCGGCGAAGACGCCGATCAACCAGGGCTCCGCGGAGCGGATCAACGGCCCGCCGAAGAGGTTGAGCACGTCGAAGACCAGCCAGACCGTCCCCAGGGCGAGGAGCGCGCCCGCCAGGAGGGCGATGGCGGCGCTCAGGTACCACAGCAGCCCGGACCGACGGATGACGAGGTACAGCAGGCCGGCGATGCTGAGCCCGTCGAGCACCCAGACGAGGGGACCGTCGATGACGTCGAGGTTCCACAGCCAGTCCATCGGTGCTCCATCCTGCGTACCGCGATGGTTGTCAGGCTAAGCGGCCATCCGGTGCCGGACAAGGGTCGTTGGGCGTCCTCACGGGCTCGCCCATAGGATTGAGGGGTTCCGGGAGCGGGCGCCAGCCAGGCGTCAGCACCGGAAGGTACCGCCGCGTGGCAAGCGGCACGGAGGATCCACACCCATGGCAGAGCAGTCCCATCTCGAGTCCGTCATCACCCTGGCCCAGCACCGCGGCTTCGTCTTCCCCTCGGGAGACATCTACGGCGGTACGCGGTCTGCGTGGGATTACGGGCCACTGGGCGTCGAGCTCAAGGAGAACATCAAGCGCCAGTGGTGGAACGCGTTCGTGCGTGGCCGCGGCGACATGGTCGGTCTCGACTCCGCCGTCATCCTGCCCACCCCGGTCTGGGAGGCGTCCGGTCACGTCAAGGTCTTCAGCGACCCGCTGACCGAATCGCTCATCACCCACAAGCGGTACCGGGCCGACCACCTGTTCGAGGCGTACGAGGCCGAGCACGGCCACCCGCCGGAGAACGGCCTCGCCGACATCCCCGACCCCGAGCACCCCTCGAAGGTCGGCCAGTGGACCGAGATCCGTCAGATGTCCGGCCTCCTGAAGACCTTCCTCGGTGTCGTCGACGACGAGTCTGGTCTCCACTACCTGCGTCCCGAGACCGCGCAGGGCATCTTCACGAACTTCGCGAACGTGCTGCAGACGGCCCGCAAGAAGCCGCCGTTCGGCATCGGCCAGATCGGCAAGGCCTTCCGCAACGAGATCACGCCCGGCAACTTCATCTTCCGCACTCGCGAGTTCGAGCAGATGGAGATCGAGTTCTTCGTCGAGCCCGGCACGGACGACGAGTGGCAGCAGACCTGGATGGACCTCTGCTGGGCCTGGTTCATCGACCTCGGCATGACGCCCGACAACATCCGTTGGTTCGAGCACCCGCAGGAGAAGCTGGCGCACTACTCGAAGCGCACCGTCGACATCGAGTACAAGTTCGGCTTCGCCGGCAGCGAGTGGGGCGAGCTCATGGGTGTCGCGAACCGCACCGACTACGACCTCAAGGTGCACGCCGAGCAGTCCGGCAAGGACCTCAGCTACTTCGACCAGGCCAAGAACGAGCGGTACATGCCGTACGTCATCGAGCCGTCCTTCGGTCTGACCCGTGCGCTCATGGCCTTCCTCGTCGACGCGTACGAGGAGCAGGAGCTGCCGCCGAACGCCAAGGGCAAGATCGAGAAGCGCACCGTGCTGCACCTCGACCCGCGTCTCGCGCCCGTCAAGGTCGCCGTGCTGCCGCTGTCCCGCAACGAGGCGCTGTCGCCGCTCGCCCGCCAGATCGGCGACGAGCTGCGCGGCTCGTGGAACATCGACTTCGACGACTCGGGTGCGATCGGCCGCCGCTACCGTCGTCAGGACGAGATCGGCACCCCGTACTGCGTGACCGTCGACTTCGACTCGCTTGAGGACAACGCCGTGACGGTCCGCGACCGCGACAGCATGCAGCAGGAGCGTGTCGCCATCGACGAGCTGTACGCCTACCTCGCCACCCGCCTCAAGGGCGCGTAGGCCTCCGCCGCACACCTGAACGCCCGCTCGCCCATGTATGGGCGAGCGGGCGTTTCTTCGCCCGAGAATGGGCGAACGGATGCGGATCGCTCGGGTTAGGCGTTGCCGAGTGAGGTGTCGAGGAACGCGAGCGTCTTCACCCAGGCGTCGGCGGCCGCGTCCTCACGGTAGGTGATCGTGTTGGTGTCGTTGAAGAAGGCGTGACCGGCCTCGGGGTAGACGGTCGCGGTGAACTCGACCCGCGCGTCCTCCATCGTCGTGGTCAGCTCGGGCAGGCTCTTCATGAGGCCCTCGTCCTGGTCACCGTAGAACGCGAGGACGGGGCAGGCGATGCTCGTCACGGCCTCGGGCTCGGGCGGGTAGCCGTAGAACGGGACGGCGGCGCGGATGCGGCGGTCGGCCGCGGCGAGCGCGAAGCTGTAGCCGCCGCCGAAGCAGAAGCCGACGACGGCGACGCGGCCGTCGATCCCATCCTGGTCGAACAGGGCGTCGACGGCCTTCCCCAGATACCCGAGCGCCTCCTCGGCGTACTCGGGCGACTTCGAGGCCGAGAGCTTCTCGCGCAGCTTCGGCTGTGCCGCGGTCCTCGTCGCCTCGTCGCTGTTGAAGACGAGGCTCTCCAGCTCCGCACCGATCTCGGGCGTGACGCCGGCACCACTCAGGATGTCGGGCGCGATGACGAGGTACCCCTCCGCGGCGAAGCGGTCGGCGACGTCGGTGATGTGCGGGACGAGGCCCCAGATCTCGTGGATGAGCACGAGCCCGCCGCGGAGTTCGACGCCCTTCGGCGGGTCGGCGCGGTAGGCGGTGAGGCCCTTGGTCAGCGTGATGGTCGTCATATCGCCAGTGTTCCAGCCGACCCTCCGCTCCGGCTGGGGGTTGCGCTGCCTCGCGAGTTATCCACAGATCCTGAACGAGCATCCGACCTGATGTTTCAGATGACTACAGTCGAGCTGTGGCGTGCCCACGGGCCGGCTCTCCTCACCGCGAGGCGGCCCCTGGACCTCGACCCACTCCGCTCGGAGTCGTCGACATGCCGACCTGCCCCCTCGTTCCATCCGCGATCAACACCCTCGGAGGTTCTCTCGTCGTGCCCGTTCGACCACTCGCCATCGTCGGCCTGTCCGCCCGCTTCGGTGGCGCGGCAGACGCCCACCAGTACTGGCACAACATCCTGGCGGCCCGACGCAGCGGCTCCGCCGTCCCGCGCTCGAGATGGGATCACGCCACCTTCTTCGCGCCGCACGACCCCAGAGCGGTGCATCACGCCTACTCCGACCAGGGGTCCTTCATCGACGACGTCGAGCAGTTCGCGGCGCGGCACTTCCGCATCCCGCCCAGCCGGGCGCACGCGATGGACCCGCAACATCGCCTGCTCCTCGAGGCTGCGCGAGCCGCCTGGATCGACGCCGGGTTCGAACGTCGTCGTGTCGACCGGTCGTCCATCGGCGTGTTCGTCGGGATGGCTGCGAACGACTACCGCGAACTCACCTCCCTCCGCATCCGGGCGAAGTTCCTCGGCGACGACTCCATCCATCCCGAGCCCGCCGCAGCGGACCTCGGGGCGGCGATGGCGGCGCGCGTCGCCGGCGTGCGTCCGTTCCACGCGTTCTCGATGCCCGGGTGCCTGCCGAACATGGGGCCGGCGCTGGTGAGCAGCACGCTCGACCTCGGCGGCCCGAGCTTCGCCGTCGACGCCGCTTGTTCCAGCAGCCTCGTCGCGCTGCACCAGGCGGTCGCCGCCATCCGATCCGGGCAGTGCTCGGCGGCGCTCGTCGGCGGCGTCAACCTGAGCCTCGTCCCGGATGCGATGGTCGCCTTCTCGCGGATCGGTGCACTGTCACGGAACGGGGTGTGCCGACCGTTCGACGGCGATGCCGACGGATTCCTCCTCGGCGAGGGCGTCGGCATGATCGTGGTCAAACCGCTCGAGGCCGCCATCGACGACCACGACGACGTCTATGCGGTCATCCGCGGCTCCGGGGTGTCCAACGACGGCCGGGCCGAAGGGCCGATGACGCCGACGACGGATGGACAGCTGGCGGCGCTCCGCCGGGCCTACGAGGACGCCGCGGCCGACCCCGCCGACCTGGGCGTCGTCGAGGCGCACGGCACGGCCACCCCGGTGGGCGACCGCACCGAGCTGGAATCGCTGGCGGCGCTGCGTCGTCTCGGGGCATCGCCGCGCCGGACCGCCACGGTCACGGCCGTGAAGGCGCTCGTGGGGCACACGATGGCGGCGGCCGGGATCGCCGGCATCGTCAAAGCGGCGCTCATGGCGAGGCATCAGGCCGTCCCCGGGCAGCCCCGTCTGCGTTCGGAGGCGCACTCCGAGGCGCTCCGAGACGGCCGCCTGGCGCTCGCCTCCCGCACCATCGACCCGGGCGACGACGGTCTGGGCCTCATCGGCGTCAGCTCGTTCGGGTTCGGCGGCACCAACGCGCACGTGGTGCTCGAATCACCGCCGACGCGAGCAGGTCGAGTCCGTCGGCGTGCCGCTGGGGGACCGGCCGACGAAACGCTCCCGCACCTCCTCGTGTTCTCGGCCGCCGACCTCACGCTGCTCGGCGAGCACCTTCGTGCGGTCCTCGCCGTCCTCGAGGCCGCCGACGCACCGTCCATCGCCGGCCTCGCACGGACCCTGAACTCTCGGGCGCTCGCGAGCACCCGTCTGGCGATCGTGTGCCGCACCGCCGCCGAGCTGATCTCCGGGCTGTCGGCCGCCTTGGAGCAGCTCGCCCACGGAACCACCGGGGTGATCTCCGCGGACGTCTGCACCGGGGTCCATGTCGACGAGGCCGCTCGGCGGATCGCCTTCGTCTTCCCCGGGCAGGGCAGCCAGACCCCGCGGATGCAGTCGGACCTCCTCGATCGATTCCCCGCCTTCCGTGCAGCGGCCGAGACCTTGAACGAGCAGGTGCTCGAGGAGACCGGGGTCGATGTGCTCGCGGCGCTCTCCGCGGCCGACGCCGACACCCCCTCCGGAATCGACCGTCTGACGTCCACCGAGGTCTGCCAACCCGCGCTCGCGGTGACGGCGCTCGCCACTGTGGCGCTGTTGCGCGAGATCGGCGTGGAGCCCGACCTCGTCCTCGGGCACAGCGTCGGCGAGCTTCCCGCCCTGGCGTCGGCGGGCGCGCTCGATGCGCCCGACGCCGTGCGGCTGGCCGCGGTCCGAGGACACCACATGCGATCCGCTGCGACGCGACCCGGCGACGGCATGACGGCCCTCGGCTGCGACGCCGAGCAGGTCGCAGCGCTCGTCAGCGGCATCGACGACGCGTGGATCGCGGCCGCCAACGATCCCCGGCAGACGGTGGTGAGTGGAACCGGCGAGGCCCTGCGAGCCGTCGCGGAACGGTGCGTCGAGCACGGGGTGTCGACTCAACCCCTGCGCGTCGCCACCGGGTTCCACTCGCCTCTGCTCGAGCCGATCCGGCCGGCCCTCGTGGCGGACCTGTCGCGGTTCCGGCCTCGCGCGCCGCAGGTGCAGCTCGTATCGACCGTGACGGGCCGCACGGTCGAGACGGGCGAGGAGCTGGGTCGTCAGCTCGAGGAGAACGTCTTCTCCACGGTGCGGTTCCGCGAGGCGATCGAGTCGGCGTCCGCATCCGACGTCGGCGTCTACGTCCAGATCGGTGGGGGGTCGGCGCTGCTCGGGTCCGTCCGACGCTCCCTGGGTGACGCGCCCGACGTACACGTCATCCCGAGCAGCGCGTCGGCGCCGGACGACGCGGCGACCTTCCTCCGACTCATCGGTCGGCTGACGGTGCTGGGCGCCGACCTCGACCTGGCATCGCTCGTCCCACCAGACACCGCGGGTGTGGCGCTGCCGATCGCGCCGCTGCCGACCGAGCCGTACTGGGTCGTCCGCCCGGACGCCGCCGCCCCGACGGCCACACCCCGAGAACCCACATTCGAGCCGCACCGACCACCCTCCCCCGTCGAACAGGATCCCCACTCCATGCACCACAACCCTCACGACCTGCCGTCCTCCCCCCTCGCCGGACGACCGTCGGCAGGACCGCCGATCCAGCCGCGAGCCGCCGACGCCCAGGCCGACCACCTGCCCGGACTGCTCGCCCTCATGAACCGCCAGCTGAGCCTCATCGAGGGTTCCGGGCAGGCCGGACATGCGCCCGCGTCGACGAATCCGTTCCGTTGGTCGACGGAACCCGGCTCGCCGCAGTCGGAGGTGGTCGCCCGGATGGGCCTCGCAGCCTCCCGGTCGCATCGTGCCGAATCCGACGCGGTCATCCTCGGCATGGTGTCGCGCATCAGCGGGTTCCCGCTGGATCTGATCCGGCCCGACATGCACCTCGTCGAGCAGCTGGGATTCGATTCGCTGATGATGCGTGAGCTGATCACCCAGCTGCACACGGAGTGGCCATCGTTGCCGACCCCCGCCCAGCTCGGCGAGCGCTTCGCCGGACGGCCCACCGTCGAGCAGGTGCTGGACGGCGTCGGCTCCCTGCTGCACCCGTTCGCCGAGGAGCCGCAGCACCGGCTCCCGCGGGTCGAGACGAACCCGGTGGCTGCTGCTTCCCCGGCGCCGGCCGACCGCCCGACCCGATGGACCGAGGCCGACGCCCGCATCGAGTGCTTCCCGGAGGCGGTCGCCATGCGGGAACGCCGGCAGCAGACGGACCGCAACCCTTACTTCCTGCTGCATGAGGGGATCATCGACGCCACGACGACGATCGGCGACGCCCAGCTCGTGAGCTTCTCGAGCTACAACTACCTCGGTGTCACCGGCCACCCCGTGGTCGCCGAGACGATCGCCGACGCCGTGGCCCGATACGGCAGCTCGGTGTCCGCCAGCCGGTTCCTGTCCGGTGAGCGCCCGATCCATGCCGAGCTCGAGCAGGAGCTCGCCGACCTCCTCCAGGTGGAGTCGGCACTCACCCTGGTGAGCGGCCACGCGACGAACGTGAGCGTCATCGGGCACCTGGTGGAGCCGGGGGACCTCATCGTCCACGACAGCCTCGCGCACGACAGCATCATCCAGGGGGCGAAACTCTCCGGAGCCACCCGGCGGTCCTTCCCCCACAACGACGTGAACGCGCTCGACGAGCTCCTCAGCGCGATCCGCGGCGGGTTCCGCCGAGTCCTCATCGTCGTGGAGGGCGTCTACAGCATGGACGGCGATCTCGTGCCGCTCCCGCAGCTCATCGAGCTGAAGCGGCGGCACGGCGCACTGGTGCTCGTCGATGAGGCGCACAGCATCGGAACGGTGGGCGCCAACGGGGGCGGGGTCGGCGAGTTCTTCGGCGTCGACCGCTCGGACATCGACCTCTGGTCCGGCACGATGTCGAAGTCGCTCGCCGGATGCGGCGGCTACGTCGGTGGCACCGCCGCCGCGATCGACTACCTCAAGTACTCCGTGCCCGGGTTCGTGTACAGCGTCGGCATCACCCCGGCGAACGCGGCCGCGTCACTCGCCGCCCTCCGGCTCATGCGCGACGAGCCCGAGCGCCTCAGCCGCCTGCGGCAGAACGCCGACCGCTTCCGCGAGACGGCCCGGGCCGCCGGCATCGACATCGGCGACAGCGCCGACTCGCCCGTCGTGCCGTGCATCGTCGGCAGCTCGGAACGGGCACTCGCCCTGGCGACGGCGCTCTTCGACCACGGCTTCAGCGTCAACCCGATCCTGTACCCGGCCGTGCCGGACGACCAGGCGCGGCTCCGCTTCTTCATCACCGCGGAGCACACCACCGAGCAGATCCAGCGGGTCGTGGACATCACGGCATCCGAACTCAACCGCATCACCCACGACATGAAGGTATCCGCATGACGAACCACTCCAGAACGACACCCAGACGACGGGCGGTGATCACGCTCCTGATCGGCCTGGTGTTCGCGATCGTGGCGGGCATCGCGGGGGCCGACGTCCTCGACAACCTCAAAACGGGCGGGTTCGACGACCCGCAGTCCGACTCCGTGGCCGCAGCGGACGTGCTCGCCGACCGGTTTCCGGGCAGCGACCCGAAACTCGTCCTCGTCGTGGACGTCTCCGACGGACTCGACAGCGCCGCCGGCAGGGAGGCGCTCGACGACATCGTCGGCGCTGTGGACGAGGTGGACGGCGCCAGCGTCACCGGTTCCTACGCCGACTCGGAGCAGCTGCGGAGCGGCACCGACCGCGGCGTCGTGCTCGTGGCGCTCGCCGGAGACGAGGACACCGTGCAACGCGCGACCACCGCGCTCCGCGGGACGATCACCGACGAGGTGACGTCGGCCACGGTCCGGTTCGGCGGCATCGCGGGGATCAACGACGACCTGAACGCGCAGGTCAAGACGGACATCATCGTCGCGGAGACGATCGCCATCCCGATCACCCTCGTGCTGCTGTTCTTCGCGTTCCGTGGAGTGGTGGCCGCGCTGCTGCCCGTCGGCGTCGCGGGCGTCACGATCCTCGGTTCCCTCGGCCTGCTGAACGTGGTCGCGCAGCTCACCTCGGTCTCCCTGTTCGCGGTCAACCTCGTCACCGCATTGGGCCTCGGACTCGCCATCGACTACTGCCTGCTGTTCCTCACCCGCTATCGGGACGAACGCTCGGGCGGAGCCACCGACGAGGAGGCGTTGCGGATCGCTCGGCGGACGACCGGCCGGACCATCGTGTTCAGCGGCGTCGTCGTCGCCGCGGCGCTCGCCACCCTGATGCTGTTCGACCAGTACTTCCTGCGCTCGTTCGCCATCGCGGGACTCGTCATCGTGGCCTGCTCCGTGGTGGGCGCGGTCGTCCTGCTGCCCGCCGCCCTCACCCTCCTGGGTCGCCGGATCGACTGGGGCCGTCTGCGCTCCCGCCGCCCGGCCGGGGCCGAGGGCCGGTTCTGGTACCGGGTGGGCGACCACACGTATCGCCGTCCGTGGTTGGCGGTGCCCGTGATCGCGCTGCTCATCGCCATGGCCGCGCCGTTCGCGCACGCGGAGTTCGGGGTGCCCGACGAACGAGTGCTCCCCGCCGGCGCCGAGAGTCGTGTCGTGGCGGACATCATGCGGTCCGACTTCGACGTCGCCGAGGCGGACGCCGTCTCCGTCGTCACCGAGGACTGGGCGGGGACGGACCGCGAGCTCGACGAGTACGCCGCCGAACTCTCCTCGATCACGGGCGTCGAGGCCGTCACGACGTCCCTCGGCAGCTTCGTCGACGGACGCCTCGTGGCCCCGGCCGACGCGCGGACGGAGCAGCACTTCCGCGACGGTTCGGCGCTCTGGCTGCAGGTCGCGACCGACGTCGTCCCGTACTCGCCCGAGGGCTCGGAGCTCGTCCGCGACGTCCGTGCGGTGGACCCTGGAGCCGCCTCGACCGTCCTGGTCGGTGGCCTCGCGGCGCAGATGATCGACATCGGTGACTCCATCTCGGCGCGTCTGCCGTTCGCCGCCGCGGCCATCGCGCTCATGACGCTGATCATCCTCTTCCTGTTCACGGGGAGCGTGCTGCTCCCGATCAAGGCGCTGGTGCTGAACGTGGTCGGTCTGGTCGGCATCCTGGGCGTCATCGTGTTCCTCTTCCAGGACGGCAACCTGTCGGACGTGCTCGGCTTCACCCCGTCGCCCATCGCCATCTCGATCCCGATCCTGCTGTTCTGCATCGCCTTCGGGCTCTCGATGGACTACGAGGTGTTCCTCCTCGCTCGGATCCAGGAACGGTTCCGTGCCACGGGCGATCTCGCGGAGGCGGTGCGGAGCGGACTCGGCGCGAGCGGTCCGATCATCACGGCCGCAGCGGCGATCCTCGCGGTGTCGTTCTTCGCCATGGCGACCTCCGGAGTGTCGATCATCAAGATGCTCGGCATCGGAACCGGTATCGCGATCCTCATCGACGCCATCCTGATCCGCGGCGTGCTCGTCCCGGTCTTCATGCGCGTCGCCGGGCGATACAACTGGTGGGCGCCGCGGTGGCTCGCGGCGATCCATCGCCGCATCGGGATCACGGAGGACTGAATGGACTCGCGGTTCAGCGGCCTGTCGGCCGATGACGACCTCTCGGCGCTCGTGTCCGAGGCGGCTCGCGCGGCGAACGCCCACAACACGCAGCCGTGGGTCGTGGACCCTCAGGGCGACGAACTCGTCCTCCGCCGGGATGGCACCCGCACCCTCGGCGCGAGCGATCCGCGAGGACGCGACACGATGTTGTCGTTCGGGGCGTTCGTCGAGTCACTCCTCATCTGTGCGGCCTCCGCCGGTGTCGGACTGCGCTTCGAGGCTGCAACCGGCGGTGACGCGGAGACCGATGAGGTCGGCCGGTTCTCGCGCCACCCGGAGGGCTACCGGACGAGGTTCTCCTCGGCGGACGTCCGTGGACGACGCGTCTGGCGAGGGCGATGGCGGGACGGCGCTCCCGGACCGGACCTCCTCCAGGAGGCCGCGGTGGAGGCGGAGCGCAGGGGTTTCCGGCTCGTCTCCATGCCGACCCGGGACGCGCGCCCGATCCTCGTGCGAGCCAACCGGTGGTTCTTCGGCGAGCGGGCGATCGTCGCCGAGCTCGATCAGTGGACCAGGCTCTCACCAAGACATCCGCGGTACGACGAGGACGGCCTCAACGACGCGATGCTCGTGCTGTCGACGGTCGAACGAGCCGGCCTGCGGACGCTGATCAGCCCGCGGGTGTTCCGCGCGCTTCGCGGCGTCGGGCTGCCCGGGTTGTTGGCGAGGATGTCGGCCTCCGCGACCCAGGGCTCCGGCGCCGTCCTCGGTGTCGTTGGACCCACCGGGGCCCGGCATGAACTCGCCGCGGGGCGACTGCTCACCCGGCTCTGGCTCGGCTTCCAGCGCCACGGCCTGTACGTGCACCCGCAGAGCGCGCCGCTCGACTGTCCGGAGACCCGGGCCGTGCTCGACGAACGCTGGAACGTCGCCCGGGACGAGCAGCTCGTCGCCTGGTTCCGAGTCGGCATCCCCGCCTCCGATCCCACGGCGCGCGTGGCGTCCCCGCGTCGCTCGGGTGGCTGAATCCGCAGCCGCGGTGGTCGACGCTCTCCGGATGCAGGTGCCGCCGGGCGTCGTCGTCTCGGCGTCCGTCGGCACCGCATCCGGGCCGTTCCGGGCCCGTCCGACCTCGGCTGGTCGCAGCGCCGAATCCCGCTCGGCGCGCGACTGCGCCAGGGCGGCACTCGCGATGCTCGGCCAGCGCTCCACGGACATCCCGACGGGGGAGGGCGGGCAACCGGTCTGGCCGGCCGGCTTCGTCGGGAGTCTCTCGCACTGCCCCGGTTTCACGATCGCAGCCGTCGGTCGCGTCGGCGTCGCGAGCGCCATCGGGATCGACGTCGAGGTGCACCGGCCCATCCGTCCCGCCGTCGCGGCGACGATCGTCTGCGGGAGTGAGGCGTCCATGCTCGCGCGACTCGCCTCGAGCCATCCGGCCGTCGCGTGGGGCGCCGTGCTGTGGAGCGTCAAGGAGAGCGTCTTCAAGGCGTGGTACCCGCTCACCGGGCGATGGGTCGACTACACGGCATGTGAGGTCGTGATCCACCCGGATCGGGGCTCGTTCGATGCGCGGGTCGTCGCGCCGGCCGGCCCGACCACGCCGCGCACCTTCGCCGGCCGATGGTCGGTGGTGGGCACCCACCTCTGCAGCGTCGTCATCGTTCCGGTCTCGCGGCGACAGGACGGGGACCGGCTGATCCGGTCCGCGCGGGTACCGTTGAGGACGATGTCGTAGACCGCAGGAGGAGGGGCCATGCCGGACGAGGAACAGACGACGACCGACTGGCGCGCAGTGGCCGCCGCCCTCGCGAACGACGACACCCGGACGGTGTACGCACAACTCGCCCTCGGGCAGGAGCCCGACCTCGGCGCCACCCAGCGTGCTGTGCGACGGGCCGAGCAGAGCGTCCAGACGTTGTCTCGGGCGGGCCTGCTGGACGACGGCGGGCGCGTCTCGGGCGAGGTGTTCCGAGACCTGCTCGCAGCCGCCGCACCGCCGAAGCGCGAAGGGGTCGACCGTTTCCTCGTTGACGGACGGATCGCGCAGTACCCGTCGAATCCGGACGAGCGGCAGGCGCTCTTGCAGCGGGTCGCGGCATCAGCGCTCCAGCCGGACGAGGTGGTCGACGAAGCTGAGATCAACGAGCGGTTGTCCGCGTTCCACGACGACGTCGCGGTACTTCGGCGGTACCTCGTGGACGCACAGCTCGTCGAGCGCACGCGCTCGGGGACCGAGTACGCGCTCGTCACCTGAGTCAGCCGCCCTTCGACAGGCTCAGGGACCGGCACGCGCGAGGTCGGACCTGTTCCGGTCTCTGAGCTTGTCGAAGTGCCCACGGGGGTCTTGTGGGGCTGCCCTTCGACAGGCTCAGGAACCGGGATGGGGGCTCAGGGACCGGGGTGAGGCTCAGTGCCCGGGACCGATTGCGTCAGGCGCGGATGTCCTTCGTGAGTTCGGCGACGAGAGCGGCCCGCTGCTCGCGGGTGGACGGCCGACCTTCGGCGTCGGGACGCTCCTGCCACGGGAACGGTCCAGTGGCGCGGCGGTACTCGACCCCGAGGGCGTCGAGGCGGGCGAGGTGCTGCTGCAGCCGTCCCTCGAAGCCCGCGAGGTCGCGCTCGCGGCCGACCCAGGCGACCTCGGCGAGGGCGCACAGTCGCGGATACGCCTGGTAGTCGATGACGCGGGCGGAGTCCATGTGCTCGGTCCAGATGTTCGCCTGCACCCCGATGATGTGCTCGGCCTGCGCCTCCGTCAGCTCCGCCGGCACGGGCTCGAAGGTGTACACCTCCGAGACCGTCAGTGGCGGCCCGACCGGGATCGGTTCACCCGGGAGCTCCGACTCGCGGTAGTCGAGGTAGACGCGGTCGTCCGGGCAGGCGATGACGTCGTAGCCCTGTCGTGCGGCGGCGACCGCACCGAACTCGCCGCGCCATGAGGCGACAGTCGCGTCCTTCGGCAATCCGCCGCCCTCGAGGATCTCGTCCCAGCCGTACAGGCGCCGGCCCGCGGCTGACAGGTGCGCCTCGAGCTGGCGGATGAACCACGCCTGCAGCGCTTCGACGGTGTCCAGCCCACGCTCGGCCATGAGGGCCTGCGTCCGAGCGCTCGCCGCCCAGCGGGTCTTCTTCGCCTCGTCGCCACCGACGCCGATGAAGGTCGACGGGAACAGCTCCATGACCTCGTCGAACACGGTGCGGAAGAACGCGACCGTCTCCTCGCCCATGTCGAGGATCGCCTCGTTGATCCCCCACCTCGTCCAGACCGACGGCTCGTCCGCGTCTTGCGCGACGTCCGGCACGCCCAGCTCGGGGTACGCGGCGATGATCGCTCGCGCATGGCCGGGCAGGTCGATCTCGGGGACGACCGTGATGGACCGCTCAGCGGCGTAGGCGACGATCTCGCGCAGGTCGTCCTTCGTGTAGAAGCCGCCGTGCGGGCGGCCGTCGCCGGGAGCGTGCCGCGCTGCACCGTGCTGGCTCTCGGTCCGCCACCCGCCGACCTTGGTCAGTTTCGGGAAGGCGTCGATCTGGATCCGCCAGCCCTGGTCGTCGGTGAGGTGGAAGTGGAGGACGTTGAGCTTGTGGCGCGCGGCGAGGTCGATGAACCGCAGCACGTCGGACGTGGGGAGGAAGTGCCGTGCCACGTCGAGCATGACGCCGCGCCAGCCGAAGCGCGGGGCGTCGTCGATGGTCGTCGCCGGGACGGTCCAGTCGACGCCGGGGACGAGCGCACGGCGGTTGACCGCCGGTGGGAGGAGCTGGGTCAGGGTCACCGCACCGGAGAACGCACCGGAGGCGTCGGCGGCGACGATGCGCACACCGTCCGCGTCGACCACGAGCCGGTAGCCGCCGGCCGCGACGGTGTCGTCGTGGATGAACGCGATGCTGTCGGTCCGCATGTCGATCCGTGCGTCGAGGTCGAACCCGGTCGATGTCTGCAGCACCCCGCGCAACCAGCGGGTCGCGGCCGTGAAGCGGCGGTCACCGCCGAGCCCGGTCGTCTCGCTCAGCGTGAAGGCGCCGTCGTGCTGCTGGATGGACACGGGCAGTGGAAGCATCGGTGGTTCTCTCCTCGAGTGCTGATGGGCCGTTCTCAGGACATCCGCGGCGCGGCTGGCCGGGAACCCGGTGACACGCCGGAGGACTCCTGAGAACGGTCCCGGATGGTGGAGGTCAGGACGGACGGTCGACGAGGGTGGTGAGGCGGTCGGCGATCAGCGTATCCGAGACGACGGTGAGCGGTGACTGACCGGCCTCGGCGGCGAGCTCGGCGATGCTACGGCCGACGAGCTCGCGGAGGTCGGGGTGCGACACCTGCGCGATGCGCACAGCGGACCAGTCGACGCGCTCGTCGAACGGCGGCTCGGCGAAGGCCCGTTCGAGTTCGTCGACGACGGCGTCGTCACGGAGGCGGTCGATGACGGCGTCGCCGCCACCGCCGGTCACCCAGGTGGGCAGCAGGGCGGTGAGAGCGGTGCCGCGGAGGACGCCGTCGAGCAGGATGGTGCAGGTGCCGTGATCCATGGGCCGCTCTCCAGTCGTCGGGCGATTGCGCATGTTGCAACGGGGGTTGCGTCAATGCCCGACAACTGTAAAGGGGCCGAACAAACGTGTCAACGGTGTGGAGACGGTGTGGCGGGGCGGGTTGCTCGGCACTTCGACAGGCTCAGCGACCGGGGGAGTGTGGCTCAGTGACCGGGGGAAGTAACTTGGTGACCGGGGGAGGGCTTCGGCTCCGCGGTCGGGGCGCCTACTCCACGAGGCGGAGGCGGACCGCCATGAACTGCCGACCGGGCAGGTCGACCCGGACGGTACCGGTGTGGGTGCCGGGGAGGGTCTCGACCGTCATGTTCCAGGTGTCGAGCACGTCGACGTGGAACTCGCCCTCGGGGAGGAAGACGTTGCGGAACCGCGGCCGGTTGAAGCCGAAGTAGCCGATGACGTAGCGGCCGGCCACCCCGCCCCACGGCACGTCCCAGTCGCCGGGCAGCGGGTCGAGGACGCCCGTCGGGGACTCCGCCGAGATGCGCTCCAGGAACGCGACGCGGTCGGGACTCGAACCGATGAGCGGCCCGCCCTTCGACCAGAACAGCTCCTCCCGGTCGTTGAGGTAGGTCTCGCCGTGGCCGACGTAGCCGCCGCGGATCGCACCCTCCCAGAACCGTCGCACCATCTCCTCGCCGGTGATGTTGCCCCAGCCCTGGTCGATGTCGCCCTCGTAGGCACACTCGTCGATGACGATCGGCTTGCCCCACTGCTCGCGCCAGGCGTCGGTGTTCTCCGCGGTCCGGTAGACGTCGACGCGCTGCACGCTGCAGTGCGTGATCCACGGCTTGGTGTAGTCGTAGAACCCCTGGCAGTTGTGGATGGAGTTGAGGTGGCCGTGCGGGTCCTCCGCGCCGACGACCGTCGCGAGCCGCTCCCAGTCGTCGTTCGTCTTCGCCCAGAGCAGGTCGTACTCGTTCGCCATCGACCACCACACGTTCGCGAACGCGGCGAGCCGGCGGACGGCGTAGCGGAGGTACCGTTCGTCGACGGCCGGACCGAGGTCCGCGAAGCCCCAGCGGTCGTAGGCGTGGAAGAGGATGAGGTCCGCCTCGATGCCGAGCGCGCCGAGCTGGGTGATGCGGCGCTCGAGGTTCGCCCAGTAGGCCGGGTCGAACCGCTCGTGGTCGAACCCGTCGGCGAGCGAGCCGACGAAGGGGAACGTCTCCGGCTCGTTCGCGTTGTAGAGGTACGACTTCGGGAACACGCACATGCGGATCTTCGTGAACGGTGCGGCCTCCAGGGCGCGTAGCGTCTGCTCCTGCAGTTCCTCGGGCTGGTGCGTCCAGGCGTAGGCGGTCGTGCCGAGCGGGCGATGGCGGGTGCCGTCCGCGTGGGCGAAGTGGAAGCCGTCGACGCGCACCGGTCCGTGGTTGCCTGTCGCCGCGGCCGACACGGTGAACGTGCCGGCGACGCCGTCGAGCGAGCGGGCGGTCGAGCTCGTGGTGAACGACCACTCGCCCTGCTCCTCGGCGAGCAGCCGTACCAGGTACCGTCCGTCGCCGTCGTAGAACCCGCCGACGGTGAGCTCGCGTGCACCGTTCGTGAACGTCGCGCCGAGTTCGACGTCGACGAACGGGTTGCCGTGCGACGGCCCGTCCAGCCGGATCTCCACGACGCCGTACTGCGGGACGTCGCCGGGGACCGTCAGGGTCGCCGAGCCGCGCTGGACGTCCTCGCCCTCGTAGTCGAGAGCGGGCTCGATCGCGGCGCCGTAGGGTGCGCGGGCCTCGGGACCGTCGTCGACCTGTGCGAGCGCCGCCCAGAGACGATCCTTCGCCGCGTCGTCCTGGAGCTCGGGCACGATCGCCGACAGCTGCCCGAGCCGGATGCTCCGGAACTGCTTGGCCATCGGCGATGCGGCGATGCCGGGCAGGAACTGCTCGAGGACGGTGCGACCCGCCGGGCTCTCGATGACGTCTCCGAAGGCGGAACTGCGGTCGAACATGGATCTCCTGTGATCGGCCGAGCGGGTCGGCGGCGGGGTGCTACTGGTGCAGGCGGTGCGAGTGTTGCACGTGGAACGGTCGAGTGGGGGTTATCGCGCAACTCCTGGTGCCGGAGTGGCTGCAGCCAGCGCCGCGTCCACCTCGTCGAGCATCGACGGCGGCGTGAACATGAGGAGCTGACGGACGGTCCGACCGCGACTCCACTGGGTGCCGCGGCGGATGTCGTCGGCCTTGGCCTGATCGTGGGCACCCACCGAGCGCAGGAGGGCGTCGTACGCAGCCGGTCGGTCGATGATCTCGGAGAGCGGCGAGTCGAGGCCGAGCGTGATGTCGTCGGGAGTCGAGCCGGCGTCCGTGACCTCGACCGTCCAGTCGTGACGACCGGACCCGATCGTCTCCTCGGGGGCACCCGGCAACGCGACCGTCGCCGTCGTGTTCGGCGGCACGACCGCCGACACGCGGAGTGAGGACCCGTCGCGTCGCCACGCCACCGACGCCTCGCCGTAGGGCGTGACATGTCGGGCTTCGGCGTGGTCGAGTCCATCGATCGGCCGCGGCGCGATCCGGAGTTCACGGTAGCCGGGAGCCGCGGGCGCGAGGCCGGCCACGGTGCGGTGCAGCCAGTCGGCGACGGCACCGAGCGCGTAGTGGTTGAACGAGGTCATTTCGCCCGGGTTGACCGAGCCGTCCTCGAGCAGGCTGTCCCAGCGCTCCCAGATCGTGGTCGCGCCCTTGGTGACGGGCGAGAGCCAGGACGGGTTCTCGGTCTGGAGCATGAGGCGGCCGGCCGCGCGGAGGTGTCCGCCGTCGGCGAGTGCGTCGGTGATGAGCGGCGTCCCCACGAAACCGGTGCCGATACGGTAGCCGTCGGCGCGGACGAGGTCGGCGAGGCGGTCCGCGAGGCGCTGTCGCACGGTGGGATCGTCGACGAGGTCGAACCGCAGGGCGAGGGCGTACGCGGTCGGCGCGTCGGACATCATCCGGCCGGCGGGCGTCACGTACTCGGCGGTGAAGGCCGCCCGACTCCGCTCGGCCAGGTCGCCGTACCGCTCGGCGTCCGCCGTCTCCCCGAGGAGCCCGGCGGTGTCGGCGAGGATCCGGAGGGACCGCGCGTGATAGGCGCTCGCGACGATGTCCGAGTCGACCCTGGCCTTCGCCGGCTGGTCCGGCGGCGCGCTCGGGTCGAGCCAGTCGCCGAGCTGGAAGGTGTTCGACCAGAGACCGTCGGTGCTCACCCGGAGGACGGCCTCCACCCAGGAGCGCATCGACGGGTACTGCTCGCGCAGGATCCCGAGGTCGCCGTAGCGCTCGTGGAGCACCCACGGCACGACGGTCGCCGCGTCGCCCCAGGCCGCGGTCGGACCGCCACCGGCGAAGCCGGACAGCGCGGCCGGGACCACCATCGGGACGACACCGTCCTGGTGTCCCTGTTCGAGCGCGAGGTCGCGCAGCCAGGAGTCGAGGAAGGCGGAGCTGTCGTAGAGGAAGCTCGCGGTCGGGGCGAAGACCTGCAGGTCACCCGTCCAGCCGAGTCGTTCGTCGCGCTGCGGGCAGTCGGTCGGGATGCTCAGGAAGTTGCCGCGCATGCCCCAGACGACGTTCTCGTGGAGGCGGTCGAGCAGCTCGTGCGAGGAGGAGAACCAACCCGTCCGCGTGAGGTCGCTGTGGAGGACGACGGCGGTGACCGACGCCGGGTCGAACGTGCCCGGCCAGCCGTCGATCTGCGCGTAACGGAAGCCGTGGAAGGTGAAGCGCGGCTCGATCGTCTGCTCGCCGTCGCCCGAGAGCGTGACGTGGTCGGTGGCCGCGGCGTTGCGGAGCGGACGCAGGGCGAGTTCGCCCTCGTCGAGGACCTCGGCGTGCCGGAGCGTGAGCGTCGTGCCCCGCGGGCCGGCGACGGTGAGCCGGAGGCGGCCGACGAGGTTCTGGCCGAAGTCGAGGATGGTCGCGCCCGACGGCGAGGTGAGCACCTCCGCCACCGCGCGCTCCTCGATGCGACGGACGGGCGCGGCGATGCGGGCCTCCGGCACCGGGTGCGCAGCGTCGTCGACGAGGGCCGGGGCCCAGGTGGACGCGTCGGACGCCGTCGTCGACCAGCCGGGTTCGGCCAGGGTGGTGTCGATCGCCTCACCGGCGTAGATGCCGCTGTCGACGAGCTCGGCACCGTCGGCCGCCGACCAGCTCGCATCGGTGACGAGCGTCTCCGTCGTCCCGTCGAGGTAGTCGAGCTGCAGCTGGGCGGCGAAGCGTGGCTGGTCGCCGTAGATCCGCTCGGCGAACTGGAAGAACCCGTAGCGCTCGGTGTACCAGGCACCGGCGACGGTCGCGGCGAGGACGTTCTCGCCCGGCTCGACGAGCGCGGTGACGTCGACGGTCTCGTGCACGAGGCGGTCGCCGTAGGCGGTCCAGCCGGGGGAGAGGACGTCCTCCGAGGCGGGAACCCCGTTGAGCTGTGGTTCGGCGGCACCGAGCGCGGTCCAGAACAGCCGGGCGCGACGGACGGGCTGGGCGACCGTGAACGTGCGGCGCACCCGGATCGGTTGCGCCGGACGCCCGCGCGCCGCGAGACCGATGAAGCTGGCGGCCCAGGCTCCGTCGGCGAGGAACGCGGCTTCGACGTCGATCGGCTCGCTCCAGGGTGTCTCCTCACCGGCGGTCGACGCGGCACGGACCTCGACGGTGCGCACCTCGTCCGGCGCGAGTGGTGGGAACGGCCAGGAGACGAGAACGGAGTCGCGGCCCTCGACACGCGCCGTGGCGCCACTGCCGTCCCGGAGCTCGGCCCAGGCCTGCACCCAGCCGGAGCCAGCGGTCTCGACGGTCCAGCTCAACCGTGGCGTCGGTGTCGCGACCGCGGGACTGTCGTCACGGGTCTCCGCCCGCAGCCGACCGATCCGCGCCACGTGCGCGGTCATCGGGACGTCCCTGCCGCGATGGTGACGACGTGCTCGAGCACGAGGTCGACGACGGACGATCCGATCCGGAAGGTGACGTCGCCTGGCTCGACCTGCCAGCCGTCCGCCCAGTGGGCGAAGACCCGGGCCGGCAGCGCGACCTCCCAGGCGACCGATTCGCCGGCGCCCGCGCGGACGACGGCCGATCCGACGAGCCAGCGTACGGGGCGGTCGACCGAGGAGTCCGGTCGCTCCGCGTACACCTGCACGACGTGCTTGCCGGCGCGGTCACCGGTGTTCGTCGCGGTCCCGGAGACGCGGGCGTCACCGGAGGCGACGTCACCCGAGACCTCGCCACCGTCGATGGACCAGCTCGTGTACCCGAGCCCGTGCCCGAACCAGTAGGCGGGCGTGGCACCCGAGCGGAGCCATGCGCGGTAGCCGATGTGGATGCCCTCCTCGTAGCGGAGCACGCCGTCCACCGGGGTGACGTCGAGCACCGGGACGTCGTCGAGCGCTGCAGCCCAGGTGGTGCTCAGGCGACCACCGGGTTCGGCGACACCGAGGAGCACGTCGGCCAGGGCGTTGCCCATCTCCTGTCCGCCGAACCAACCGAGGAGCACGGCGGCGACCTCGTCGCTCCAGGGGAGCAGGACCGGGGCGCCGGAGTTGACGATCACGACGGTGCGTGGGTTCACGGCGGCGACGGCCCGGACGAGCTCGTCCTGACGGCCGGGGAGTGTGAGGTCGCTGCGGTCCCAGCCCTCCGACTCGACCTTCGAGTTCGTGCCGACGACCACGACGGCGACATCGGCCGCGTGGGCCGCCTCGACCGCCTGGGCGATGAGGGCGTCGGGGTCGGAGTCGTCGGGAGCGCGACCGACGGTGACGCTGATCGCGCCGAGACCGTTCTCGCTCGGGGAGAGGTCGAACTCCGCACGGAGTTCGACGGCGACGTCGGCCAGGGCGGCGAACGCACCCGTCGCCGACGGCGGGGCGAGCAGCGCCGCGCCGAGATCGTTCCCGACGACCACGGGCTGCTCGTCGACGAGGAGGACGCCGTCGACGAAGAGCCGACCGTGGAGCCCCGTGGCGAAGCCGAGGCGCAGCTGCTCGGTGGCGTCGGGCGTGTACGTGGTGGTGAGCACGAGCTGCGACGCCGTGGTGACCGGGGCGTCGCCGCCGAACCAGACGAGCGCGGTGGATCGGCGGTCCTCGGTGAAGAGCTCTGCACCGTCGGCGTCGAGGAACGTGGCGACGAGACCGGGGTCACCCGTGCGCGGGTTGGTGAGGCGCTCGAGCGGGAGTTCGGCGACACCCTCCTGCACGATCGCGCCGACGGCGTAGTCGATCGTCGCGTCGGGGAGCGCGAGTCGCAGTCCCTCGAGGGGGCTGACGGTGTGCTCGGGGAGGACCGTCGCACTGCCACCGCCCTGGGTGCGGGAGTCGCGGGCATTGTGCCCGATGACGGCGACGCGGGTGAGCGTGGCCGCGTCGAGGGGCAGGGTGCCGTCGTTGTCGAGTAGCACGACGCCCTCGGTCTCGGCCTCGCGGGAGAAGGCGACCCCGTCGACCGGGGCCGGTGCCAGCGCCTCGTCACCGAGTGCGCCGACGCGGACCGCGAGGGCGAGGAGCCGGGCGACCTTGCGGTCGACGTCGGCTTCGGCGACGCGTCCGTCGCGGACGGCCTCGACGAGTGCCGCGCTCCATGCGGGAGCGGGACCGGGCATGGCGAGGTCCTGCGACGCCGGCGCCGAGCCGAGGCTGCGGACGCCGGTCCAGTCGCTGACGACGACGCCGTCGAAGCCCCACTCCGAGTTGAGCGGCGTCTCCAGCAGGTCGTTCTCGCTCATCGTGACGCCGTCGACGGAGTTGTAGGCGCTCATGATCGCCCAGGTGCCGGCCTCGGTCACCGTGCGCTCGAACGGCGCGAGGTAGAGCTCGCGGAGGGCGCGCTCGCTCGCGTGCACGTCGACCGTGAAGCGGTCGGTCTCGGAGTCGTTGGCGACGTAGTGCTTCGGGGTCGCGGCGACGCCGTTGTCCTGCAGGCCGCTGACGTAGGCGGCCGCGAGCGAGCCGGTCAGTTCCGGGTCCTCGCTGAACGCCTCGAAGTGCCGCCCGCCGAGCGGTGAGCGGTGGAGGTTGATGGTCGGGCCGAGGACGACGTCGACGCCTTTGCGGCGGGCCTCGGCCGCCGCGACGGCGCCGTATCGGTAGGCGAGCGACGGGTCCCAGGAGGACGCCAGCGCGGTCGCCGACGGGAGGTTGATCGACGGCGAGCGCTCGTCCCACAGCGGACCGCGGACGCCGGCCGGGCCGTCGGACAGGACCATGGCGCGCAGGCCGATCTTCTCGAGCGGGACCGTGGTCCAGAAGTCGGCGCCGGAGACGAGTGCGACCTTCTCCTCGAGGTCGAGCCGGGCGACGAGGGCGTCGATCGCCGCGGTGTCGACGGGCTTCGTGACGGCGGCGTGCCGGGGAGTGGTGATGGTCATGCGGTGTTGGTCCGTTCTGGGGTGGCCCTTCGACAAGCTCAGGGACCGGATGGTGGGTCTCAGGGACCGGATGGTGTGGGTGCTGCGCCCGGCCGGCCAGGTTCCTGGCCCCGGCCGACCGGGCGGTCGAAGCGACGGTCAGGCGGCGGACTCCGCCGCACGCTGCTCGTCGATGAGGCGGCGGCGCTCCACCCGGCGGTCCTCCTGGCGGTCCGGGTCGGGGATCGGTGCCGCCATGAACAGGCGCTGCGTGTAGGGGTGGGCCGGGTGCGCCGTCACCTGGTCGCCGTCGCCGGACTCGACGATCTCCCCGTGGTACATGACCGCCACGCGGTGGCTGATGTGCCGGACGACCGCGAGGTCGTGCGAGATGAACAGGTAGGCGACGCCCGTCTGTTCCTGGATGTCGATGAAGAGGTCGAGGACCCGCGCCTGCGTCGACAGGTCGAGGGCCGACACGGGCTCGTCGCACACGATGAGCTTCGGATCGAGGGCGAGCGCCCGGGCGATCGCGATGCGCTGCCGCTGCCCGCCCGAGAACTCGCGGGGGAGCCGTGAGGCCGCGCCGGTCGGCAGCTGCACCTGGTCGAGCAGGGATCCGACGCGCTTGCGGGCGTCAGCACCGGAGACGCCGCGGACGGTGAGCGGCTCGGTGAGGATCTGCTCGATCGTGAGCGAGGGGTTGAGCGAGGAGTACGGGTCCTGGAACACGACCTGGATCTCCGAGCTCAGCGCCCGGCGCTCCTTGCGCTTCAGGTGCCCGATCTCCTGGTCGCGGTAGCGGATGCTGCCGCCGGTGACCGGGGCGAGGCCCAGCACGGCGCGACCGAGCGTGGTCTTGCCGGAGCCGGACTCGCCGACGAGGCCGACGGTCTCACCGGGCTTGATGTCGATCGACACGCCCTTGAGCGCCTTGAACGACTGGGCGCGGAACCCCTTGCCCGGGTACTCGACTTCGAGGTCCTTCACCTCGAGCAGTGACGACGTCATCGGGTCTCTCCTGTCAGGTTCGTCGCGAGTGCCGGTCGGGCGGGACCCTCGTCGAGGATCGCGCCGAGCAGCGACTGCGTGTACGGGTGCTGCGCGTGGTTGAAGATCGAGCGCACCGGCCCGGTCTCCACGATGAGGCCGTTCTGCATGACCGAGACGCGGTCGCAGAGGTCGGCGACCACACCGAAGTTGTGCGTCACGAGGAGCATCGCCATGTGGCGTTCCGCCTGGAGGTCGCGCAGCAGGTCGAGGACCTCGGCTTGCACGGTCACATCGAGCGCGGTGGTGGGCTCGTCGGCGATGATGATGTCCGGGTCCGTCGAGACGGCGCCGGCGATGAGCACACGCTGCGCCATACCGCCCGAGACCTCGTGCGGGAATGCGGCGAAGGTGCGCTTGGGGTTCGGGATGCCGACCCGCTCGAGCAGGGCGAGTGCCTTGTCCGTCGCCTCCTTCTTGCTGAGGCCGAGGGTGACGCGCAGGGGTTCGACGAGCTGGCTGCCGATCGTGAACGCCGGGTCGAGGTTCGACATCGGCTCCTGCGGGATGTAGCCGATGCGCTTGCCGCGTATGGCCGTGTACTCGCGCTCCCCGAGGGTGTCGAGCCGGGTGCCCTCGTATCGGATCGTCCCGTCGGTGACCCGACCGCCGCGCGGCAGGAGCCCGAGGACACCCCATGCGGTCTGGGTCTTGCCCGAGCCGGACTCGCCGATGAGGCCGTGGACCTCGCCCTTGCGGATGTCGAGGTCGACGCCGTGGACGACCTCGGTGACTCGGCCGCCCTCCTGGTCGTAGCCGACGCGGAGGTCGCGGACGCTGAGGACGAGCTCCTCGGCACGGACGGCGGCGCGGGCGTCGTCGTCGTGGCGGATGGGCGGGACACCGACGATCTCGTCCTCGCTGATCCCGGAAGTGCTGATCGACTGGGTGACGATCGTGTTCGAGCCCGTCTTCGACGTCGTCACGATCTTGCGACGGCGCCGGCGGACGGACACGGTGCGCTCGAGCTCGTCACGCATCGCGTTGGCGAGCAGGGTGAGCGCGATGCAGGTGAGCGCGATCGCGAGCGACGGCCACACCATGAGGATCGGTGCCTTGTAGATGTTCGTGAAGCCGTCGTTGAGCATCGAGCCCCAGGTCGGCACCGACAGGTCGCCGAGACCGAGGAACTCGAGGCCGGACTGGATCGCGATGGCGATGCCCGCGATGATCGCCGACTGGATGATGATCGGTGCGCGGACGACCGAGAGGATGTGCCTGCCGATGATGCGCGGGTCGCTGAGTCCCGAGACCCGGGCGGCGTCCACGTAGAGCTCCGAGCGGACGGCCGTGACGGCCGCGTAGACGAGGCGGAAGTAGGAGGGCGAGAGCAGGATGCCGAAGATCGCCATCGAGATCCAGACCGACGGGCCGAGGACGGCGCGGGCGGCCAGCAGGACGACGATGCCGGGCAGCGCCATGATGAGGCCCGTGAACCACGAGGACACGGAGTCGAACCACCCCTGGTAGTACCCGGCGATCAGCCCGGCGACGACCCCGATGACGATCGCGACGACGAGGGCGAGGAGTGCTGCGGCGACGCTGATCTGGGTGGCGGCGAGCAGGCGGGAGAACACGTCGCGCCCGGCGCTGTCCGCTCCGAGGAGGTGGTCGGCACTCGGTGGCGCCAGGACCTGCTGCAGGGACGCGAGGTTCGGATCCTGCGGGGCGATGAGCGGTCCGAAGATCGCGACGACCCCGATGAGTACGAGGAACACGAGGGACGCGGCGCCGATCGGGCGCTTGAGGAGCCGGCGCAGGAGGTTGACGCGGACCTGCGGGGTCGGGACGGTGAGCGGGGTTTCGATGGCGGTCATGACAGTCGCACCTTCGGGTTGAGCGCAGCCTGCGCGAGGTCGATGAGCAGGTTGACGACGACGACGATGATGGCCGTCGCGATGACGACCCCCATGACGATGGGGATGTCGCCCTGGGTCGTGGCCTGCACGGCGAGTTGACCGATGCCCGGGAGGGCGAAGATCTGCTCGATGATGACGGCGCCGCCGAGGAGGCCGATGAACTGCACGGCGAGGACGGCGAGGGCGGGGCCGCCGGCGTTCCGCAGCACGTGCTTGTAGATGACGCGGCCCGTACCGAGCCCGCGGCTGCGGAGCGTCCGGACGTAGTCCTTCGACATCGCGTCGACGACGGAACCGCGCACCTGCTGCGAGACCGTCGCGATGGCGCCGATCGCGAGGGCGATGATCGGCAATGTCACCGAGGCGACCCAGCCGGAGAAGGACGTGGTGATCGGGATGTACCCGGTGGCTTTGAACAGGCGGAGGTTGATCGCGAAGGTGATGACGAGCACGAGCGCGATGAGGAAGCTGGGGATCGCGAAGCCGATGACGGAGATGAACTGGACGACGTTGTCGATCCATCCACCGCGACGGGCGGCGAGGACACCGAGGATGACGGACACGATCGCGGCGATGATGGTCGCGCCGAGCACGATCGAGAGGGTGACGGCGAGGCGGCCGGTGACGCCCGAGGACACGAGCTGGCCGGTGAACCACGAGCGGCCGAGGTCGCCCTGGAAGGCGGAGGCGATCCAGTCGAGGTACTGCACCGGCAACGGGCGGTCGAGGCCGAGTTCGGCGGCCTTCTTCGCGACGGTCTCGGTGGTGGCGCTCTGGCCGAGGATCCGGCGGGCGATGTCGCCGCCGCCGAGGTAGAGGAGGGAGTACGCGATCACGGAGATCACGAAGATGAGGACGACGCCGGACACCAGGCGTCTGAGGATGAATCCGAGCATGGGTCACTCCAGGAAGTGGGTGAGTGAGGGGTGTTGGGGCCGGCCCGCCCGAGCGCTGGACACTCTGGCGGGCCGGGGTCGATACGACACGTGCGACCGGTCGGTCCCGGTCCCGGAGCCTGTCGACGGGCGGGCCTGTGACGGGTTCCGGTTCCGGTCCCTGAGCCTGTCGAAGGGCGGACCCTCGACAGGCTCAGGACCAGCGGACTACTTCGGCTGGATGTCGTAGATGGACGGGTACGCGTTCGTCGGGATCATCTTGACGGTCGTGTTGGCGTCCGTCGCGAAGCTGCCCTGCACCCGGTAGAACGGGGCGAACCAGGCCTGCTCGACGATGTAGGCGTTGAGTTCCTTGGCGACCTTGCCCTGCGTCGCCTCATCGCCGTACTGGATCTGCTTGATGTACTCGTCGACCTTCGGGTCGTCGTACTTGAAGGGGTTGAAGACGGCGTTCGGGGCGATCATGAACTGGATGAGCTGCCAGTCCGGGTTCTGCTCCAGCGCCATGAAGGAGACGGGGAACTTCGGGGCCAGGAGGTCGGCGATGAAGTTGTTGCCCGGGTCCGTGTACTCGGCGGTGATCCCGACGTCGGCCAGCTGCTGCGAGATCAGCGTGTAGGTGGTGGCGCCGAGCACCGTGGAGGACGGCATCGAGAGCGTCAGACCGTCGGCGTAACCCGCCTCGGCGAGCAGCTCCTTGGCCTTCTCGGGGTCGTAGCCGTAGCGGTCGTCGAGCGACTTGTCGAAGGCGGGGGAGTTCTCCGGGAAGACCTGACCCGTGACCGTGCCGTTGTCGTTCTGCAGCGCCTTGAGCAGGGCCGGGCGGTCGAACGCGTAGTTGATGGCCTGGCGGACGCGGACGTCGGCGATCGCCGGGTTCATGGTGCCGGCGCGGTCGAGGAGCAGCATGCCCTGGAAGTCGAGCTCGTTGGCGTTGACGGTCCAGCCGGCACCCTCGACCTCGGCGAGGTTGTCGTTGTTCGCGAGCTTGATGCCGTTGACCTCGCCCGACTTGACGGCGTTCAGGCCGGCGGTCGCGTCTTGGAGGACGTTGATGGTCAGCTTGTCGTAGTGCTGCCAGTCCTTGTTCCAGTAGTCGGGGTTCGCGGTGTAGCTGTAGCTCGTGCCGGTGACGGTCGCGGCCGTGTCGAGCACGTACGGTCCGGAGCCGACCGGGTTGGTGGCGAGGTCGGGGCTGTCGAACGACTCCGCGCTGGCGATCAGGCCGGGGTCGCGGGTGAGGTAGTTGAGCATGGCCGGGTCGGGTGCACTCAGGGTGATGACCACGGTGGTGTCGTCGGGCGCCTCGACGGAGGCGACACCCGCGAAGTAGCCGGCGTCGGGGGACGTGCCGGTCTTGAAGCGCTCGAGGTTCTGCTTGACGACGTCGGCGGTGAGCTTCGACTTGTCGGTGAAGGTGACGTCGTCGCGGATCTTGAGCGTCAGGACGGTGTTGTCGTCGTTGTACTCGTAGGAGGTCGCGAGCGACGGGACGATCTCGCCGTCGGCGGTGGCGACGAGCAGGGTGTCGAAGACGGCCTGGTAGAAGGGCGAGCGGTTGCCCCATTCGGAGCCGGCCGGGTCGAACGTGGTGGGGGGAGTGATCGCACCCAGGATCAGGGTGCCACCGGAGCCGCTGTCAGAGCCGGAGGTGCTACCGGAGCATCCGGTGAGCACGAGTGCAGCAGCGGTGACCGCGACGGCTGCGGTCGTCTTCCATCGGAACATCTTTGTCCATTCGCTGTGAGCAATCCCTCATCGGATCGCTGGTGATTGAGGACGCTAGCACGAAAGCCGAGTGGTCACTAGCTTTTTGTTTTCGACCATGTCACAGTTGGATCACGACCAGGCCGCGGCGTTCGACGGGGAACGCGCTATCGTGAAGCCGTCCGAAGGGGGAGGTCGTCCGATGACATCGGTCAAGACCGGGAACAAGCCGCAGGGGAAGCCCCGCGGTGCATATGCGAAAACCGGTATGAAGCGCGTCGCGATCCTCGACGCCGCGCTCGCCGTCTTCGCCAACGGGGGATATCGCGCGGGTTCGCTTCGGGAGGTGGCCGCGCAGGTGGGGATGAGCGAGGCAGGACTCCTGCACCACTTCCCGAACAAGAGCGCGCTGCTCGCCGCCGTGCTGTCCCACCGCGACGACCTCTCGGCGACGCTCGTCCCGATGGACGGCGACGACCCGATCGAGACGCTCCGGGGGCTGGTCGCACTCGCCCGGTACAACGCTTCCGTGCCCGGCGTGGTCGCGCTCTACTGCACGCTCTCGGCGGAGGCGACCTCGCCCGACCACCCGGCGCACGACTACTTCGTCGAGCGCTACGAGGGCACGCGCGCGCGGCTCGAGCGCACCTTCGGGTTGCTCGTCTCCGCAGGACGCGTGCGGGCCGGCTTCCCCACCACCAGCGCGGCCTTCATGACCCTCGCGCTCATGGACGGCCTGCAGGTGCAGTGGCTGCTCGCACCGGAATCGGTCGATATGGCGGACGAGCTCCACGCCTTCCTGTCGGGGCTCCTCGGTACCGAGCTCTAGGCGCCGAGCGGCCGGCGCGGCACCAGGAGGTCCGCCCCTGGGCAGGAGCCTTCGAGCGAGTGCGTCCTGCTGCGGCGCTGATCTCCTGCTGTCGCGCTACGGCGTCGTCGCCCGTGCGTCGCGCAGGTCCGCGCCGACGGAGACGTACGAGACGCCGCGGCGGTGCCGGGTGAACGGTACGGAGACGACGGCCGTGGCGACGATGACGAAGCTGAGGATCCCGATGATCCCGACGATCGTCTGCGTGAGGCCGCTCGTGGCGTCGGGTATCTGCGCGGCGGTCGTCGTGGCGATGTACGGCAGGGCCACGACGGACCCGCGGTAGAGGCGCCGCGCCGCCGATCCGCGTCCGTCCGGCCACTGCGGAGCGAGCCAGACGAGGCGTTGCCCGAGCGACGCGCCGCTCCCGATGAGCGCCGGCAGCACGATCACGAGGACGACCGTGCCCGCACCGATGCTGAGCACCTCGGGCAGCGTCGGGTCGTTGGCGGTCCCGGTCGCACCCGTGAGCAGGACGCGTGGGACGACGAACACGAGCGACAGCACCATGATCGACAGGTTCACGGCGAACGCGTCGAGCACCATGCCGAACCAGCGTCGCCAGACGGTGATGGGTCGCGCCCGGTCGCGGGTGGCGCGCAGGGCTCGCGCGCTCGGCATCCACCCGAGGACGATCGGGGCGATGAGTGCTCCGATCGCGGCCCCGGCCGTGTTCGTGATCACGTCGTCGACGTCGGCCACCCGGTAGGCGCATTCGTACAAACCCCAGATGCCCGTGTACTGCGTCGACTCGATCAGCAGGGAGACGAGCGCCCCGAGCAGGATGGAGACACCGAGTCCGCGGTTCCAGTACCGCCGCGCGATGGCGCCGAACGGGATGAAGAGGATCACGTTCAGGACGACCTGGAGGAACGCGTGGCTCGTCAGGGTGCTCAGCACCGAGAGCCCGGCGGTCTCCCGTGCGATGTCCCCGATCGAGTGCCCGGGGATCAGCTCGAGCGCGCCGTGGGCCGTGCTGCAGTTGGCGCGCTCGTCCGGCAGCGGCAGCAGGGTGTACGCCACGAGGGCCACCGCGTAGACGCTGACCGCCGCAGCACCGATCACCCGGGGGAGCGACATCTGGCCGTAGCGACGGAGCTGCACGAGCAGGATCGGACCGAGGACGGCGAAGAAGATCACCGTGCCGCCGACGAGTCCGACCCACGCCTGCCATGTCCATCCGCTCATTCCGACAACTGTAGGGCGCTCGCCGCGCCGTCGGCATCAGTCGGCGGACGGACCCCGGTCATCCTGCAGAGGGTGCCGAACGGCGGATCCCGCGTCCGATGCAGGCGATGATGGAGTGTGCCGACGCTCATCGTGACCACTCATCCCGACCCCGACTCCCTCACCCACCACCTCGCCCAGCGGCTCGCGCAGGAGCTGCGATCGACCTCGGACCCGGCCGGCGTCGAGGTCGCGGACCTGGCTGCGGAGGGCTTCGACCCGCGGTACACGCTCGCCGACCGCCACACCTACCGCGTCGGCGGGGACTTCACCCCGGACGTGGCCGCCGAGCAGGAGCGGCTCGACCGGGCCACCGACCTCGTGCTCGTCTTCCCGGTGTACTGGTGGTCGGCGCCCGCACTCCTCAAGGGCTGGTTCGACCGCGTGTTCGTCAATGGCTGGGCGTTCGGCCTCGACGCGGACGGCGGGATCGTCCGGAAGCTCGACCGCCTGCGCGTGCACCTCGTACCGATCGCTGGTGACGATGCCGGGGTCTACGACCGCCACGGCTACGAGCAGGCGATGCGGACGCAGCTCGAGCACGGCATCGTCGACTTCTGCGGCGCTCGCCGCGGCGCGACGACCTTCCTCCATGACTCGGAGGGCGAGGACGCCGACGCGCGGACGCGCGCGGTCGAGACCGCGGTGGACGCGGTCGTCGAGGCGATCCGCGCCTGACCGCCCTTCGACGGCTCAGGGACCAGGCCCGGTCACTGAGCCTGTCGAAGTGCTACGCCGTGAGGGTGCGGTTGAGGCGCTCGGTCGCGGTGTCCATGTGGTGCTGCATCGCGGCCGTGGCCGCCGCGGGGTCGCCCGACATGATCGCCTCGTAGACGGCCTCGTGCTCCTCGAAGGCGCGCTGGGCGTCGACGTCCTCGTGGATGCCGCGCTCCACCCAGATGCGGAGGAGCGAGCGGATGCTCTGCAGGAGGTCGGACAGCACGCGGTTCCCGGTGGCCGAGGCGAGCTCCAGGTGGAACTTGAGGTCGGCCTCGATGAACTTGGTGCGGTTGGCACCCGCCTCGCTCATGGCGGTGAGATGGTTGCGCAGTCGGTTGCGCGCCATGTCGTCCATGCGCGTCGCGGCGAGGCCGGCGGCGAAGACCTCGAGCTGCCCGCGCACCTCGATGAGTTCGCGGGTCCGTGGTTCGCCGAGCATGAGGCCCCAGCTGAGCGTCTCGGGGAGGAGTTCGGAGACGCTGCCGCGGAGGTAGGTGCCGCTGCCCGGGCGGACGTCGACGACGCCCAGGATCTCGAGTGCCGCGAGAGCCTCGCGGACGGCGGACCGCCCGATACCGAGGGACGCGGCGAGCTGACGCTCCGGTGGGAGGCGGGTGCCCGGGGCGATCTCACCGCTCGTGAAGTGGTCGAGCAGGCGCTTCGCGACGGCGGAGACGGCGGATCCCACGGCGACCGGTCCGAGGCTGGACGAGATGTCGTCGGTCGGCCGATCCGGGAACGCAGGCATGGGTTCACTGTATCGCGGCCCTTCGACAAGCTCAGGGACCGGCAGGGGTGCTCGGGGGCCAGCGACGCTTGAATTGGTCAACCGGTTGATGTATCGTTCATTCCGGTCCGGCCCGGACCACGCCCTGCCCGCGGCATCGATGCCGCCCACCCGAGGAGTCATAGTGGACACCACCGCCCCCGCGGCCAACCCGGCTGTCGAGCGATCAGCCATCCGGAAGGTCTCGATCCGTCTCGTGCCGTTCGTGGCGCTGATGTTCTTCATCAACTACCTGGACCGCACCGCGATCGGCTTCGCCGCCCCCAACGGCATGAACGAGGACCTCGCGCTCTCCGCCGCCCAATTCGGCTTCGCGTCCGGCGTCTTCTTCATCGGATACATCCTGCTCGAGGTGCCCAGCAACCTCGCGCTCAACAAATTCGGTGCCCGCCGCTGGCTCGCCCGCATCATGGTCACCTGGGGTATCGTCGCGGTCCTGTTCACCTGGGTCGCCAACTTCGAGCAGCTCGCGATCCTCCGCTTCGTGCTCGGTGTCGCCGAAGCCGGCTTCTTCCCCGGAGCGATCCTCTTCCTGAGCCTCTGGGTCCCGGCCAAGCACCGCAGCAAGATCCTCGCCCTCTTCTACTTGGCGCAGCCGCTCACCACCGTCATCGGCGCACCCCTCGCCGGGTGGCTCATCGGTCAGCACGGCGTGTTCTTCGGTCTCGAGGGCTGGCGCTTCATGTTCCTCGGCGTCGGACTCCCGGCCATCCTCATCGGTGTCATCGCCTGGTTCTACCTGAAGGACCGTCCGTCCGAGGCCAAGTGGCTCACCCCCGAGGAGCAGACCTGGCTCACCGCGGCGCTCGCACACGAGAAGGCCACCACCGAGCAGAAGCAGGGCCACGTCAGCCTCAAGCACGCGTTCACGAGCGGTCGCGTCTGGATGCTCGCGTTCATCTACTTCGGCTTCATCTACGGCCTCTACGCGCTCGGCTTCTTCCTCCCCACGATCATCGAGGGCTTCCAGGAGACGTTCGGAACCGAGTTCAACGTCATGCAGAAGGGCCTCATCACGGCGATCCCGTACGTGCCGGCCGCCATCGCCCTGTACTTCTGGTCCCGTGACGCGACGCGCCGTGGCCTGAAGACCTGGCACATCGTGATCCCCGCGATCGTCGGTGCCGTGAGCATCCCGCTCGCGCTCTTCGCCAACTCGCCCGCCCTCACCATCGCGATCATCGCGGTCACCGCCATGGCGATCTTCGCCGCGCTGCCCAACTTCTGGACGCTGCCCACGCAGTTCCTCACCGGTGCGGCAGCGGCCGCTGGTATCGCGCTCATCAACACGGTCGGCAACCTCGCCGGGTTCTCGGCGCCGTACATCACCGGCGCCGTCGCGGACCTCACTAAGGTCGGCGACACCCCGCAGTACGTCGTCCCGATGTTCATCGTCGGTGGCTTCATGATGATCTCCGCCACGCTCATGGTGATCCTCTCGAAGCAGCGGAGCTCTCGCGAGCTGCGCGTCTCGCACGACGACCTCACGGGCAAGACCCGATGACGCGCCTCTTCAACGACCCGGCGGACTTCGCCGACGAGATGATCGACGGCTTCGTCGCCGCGAACCGTGACCAGGTCCGGCGCGTGACCGGTGGTGTCGTCCGGAGCACCCGGACGCCCGAGGGCACGGTCGCGCTCGTCATCGGCGGTGGCTCCGGCCACTATCCGGCGTTCGGCGGCATCGTCGGCCAGGGCCTCGCGCACGGTGCGGCGATGGGCAACCTGTTCGCGTCGCCGTCCGCCCATCAGGTCGAGTCGGTCGCGAAGGCGGCGCAGCGCGGGGGCGGCGTCCTCCTCAGCTACGGCAACTACGCGGGCGACGTGCTCCACTTCACCCAGGCGCAGGACGCGCTGAACGCGGCGGGCATCCCCACCCGCAGCGTCGCCGTCACCGACGACATCTCGAGCGCGCCCCTCGCCGAGAAACACAAGCGTCGCGGTATCGCGGGCGACCTCACCGTCTTCAAGTCGGCCGCCGCCGCGGCCGAGGCGGGCTACGACCTCGACGAGGTCGTCCGCGTCGCCACCCACGCGAACGAGCGCACCCGGTCCTTCGGCGTCGCGTTCAGCGGCTGCACCCTGCCGGGCGCGATCGAGCCGCTGTTCACCGTGCCCGAGGGGCGCATGGCGGTCGGCATGGGCATCCACGGCGAGCCCGGCATCGACGAGACCGACGTGCCGACGGCCGATGAACTGGCCACCCTGCTCGTCTCCTCGCTGCTCGCGGAACTGCCCGAGGGTGTCTCCGAGGCCACGGGCGCTCGCGTCGGCGTCATCCTCAACGGGCTCGGCTCGGTGAAGTACGAGGAACTGTTCGTCGTCTACCGTGCGGTCGCCGCGCAGCTCGAGGCCGCAGGGGTGGAGATCGTCGACCCCGAGGTCGGCGAGCTCGTCACGAGCTTCGACATGGCCGGCGTCTCGCTCACGCTCTTCTGGTTGGACGAGGAGCTCGAGGGCTTCTGGGCTGCCGGTGCCGACACCCCCGCCTACCGCAAGGGCGTCGTCGCAGCGGCCGAGCAGCTCGACCCCTCGGAGCTCGTCGCCGAGACGGCTGCCGAGATCCCCGCCGCCTCCGACGCGTCCCGGGCCGCCGCCGCGGTCGTGGTCGAGGCCCTCGATGCGCTCGTCCAGGTCATCGACACGAACGTCGAGGAGCTCGGTCGGATCGACGCCGTCGCGGGCGACGGTGACCACGGCATCGGCATGCAGCGCGGTGCTCGTGCCGCCGTCACCGCCGCACACGCCGCCGCCGATGCCGGGGCCGGTGCCCACACCGTCCTGCACCTGGCCGGCGACGCCTGGGCGGACCGCGCCGGCGGCACGTCCGGCGCCCTGTGGGGCCTCGCGCTCCGCTCGGTCGGAACCGCCCTCGGTGACGAGGCCGCACCAGGGCGCACCGACGTCGCGACCGGCGTGCAGGCCGCGGTCGACGGCATCATGTCGTTCGGCAAGGCCGAAGTCGGACAGAAGACGATGGTCGACGCGCTCGTGCCGTTCACCACCACGTTGCGTGCAGCCGTCGCCGACGGTTCCGACCTCGTCGCCGCTTGGACGACCGCCGCTGCGGCTGCCTCCACCGCTGCCGCTGAGACGGCGGACCTCCTGCCGAAGATGGGCCGCGCCCGTCCGCACGCCGAGAAGAGTCTCGGTACCGTCGACGCCGGTGCCTACTCGTTCGGCCTGATCGTCACGGCGATCGTCCCCGTCCTCGAGCGCGCCGCCGGCACCACCGCACCGGACGGCTCCACCAGCACCACCACCAACGAAGGAGTACACGCATGACCGATCAGCTGCGCATCGTCATCGGCTCGGATGACGCCGGGTTCGATTACAAGGAGATCGTCAAGCGCGACCTCGAGCAGCACGACGGCGTCGCCTCGCTCGTCGACGTGGGCGTGGACGCCGATGGCCACACCGCCTACCCGCGCGTCGCGATCGCCGCCGCGGAACTCGTCGCGTCCGGCCAGGCCGACCGCGCGCTCCTCTTCTGCGGCACCGGCCTGGGCGTCGCGATCGCCGCCAACAAGGTCGCCGGCATCCGCGCCGTCACGGCACACGACAGCTTCTCCGTCGAGCGCGGTGTCCTCAGCAACAACGCGCAGGTGCTCACGATGGGCCAGCGCGTCATCGGCATCGAGCTCGCCCGCCGCCTCGTCCGCGAGTGGCTCACCTACCGCTTCGACGAGACCAGCGCGAGCGCCGAGAAGGTCGCCGTCATCGGTGAGTACGAGGCGACGGGCTCCTGCTGATGACCACCCCGTCCCCGTCGGCCGTGCCCATGACGACCGCGCCCCGCGTGGTCGGCGTGAGCCTGAAGATGTACTTCGGCCACGCGCAGACCCTCGAGTGGATCGAGCAGGTCGGCGCCTTGGCCCGTCGGCACGAGGCCGTGGTCGATGGTCGCGTGCGACTGTTCGTCATCCCCGGCTACCTCGCGGTCGCGCCGTCGGTGGCGGCCCTCGCCGGGACGGGCGTGCTGGTCGGAGCGCAGGACCTCGCGAGCGCGGACCGTGGCGCGTTCACCGGTGAGGTCGGCGGCCCCGAGCTCGCCGAGGTCGGCGTCGCCGTGGTCGAGGTCGGCCACGCGGAGCGCCGCTCGCTCTTCGGCGAGACCGACGAGGTCGTCGCCGAGAAGACCGCCGCGGCCCTCCGCAACGGACTCTCACCGGTCCTCTGCATCGGCGAGGTCGAGCGCACGACGCCCGAGGCGGCTGCGACGGAGTGCATGCGTCAGCTGGACTCCGCGCTCGCCGGTGCTGTGGCGGGCCCGGTGATCGTCGCCTACGAGCCCGTGTGGGCGATCGGTGCGGCTGAACCCGCGTCTGCCGAGTACGTGCGAGCCGTCGGCGCGATCCTGAAGCGATCGATCGCCGAGCGCGCCGACCGGGTCGGCAGCTCCGTCATCTACGGCGGCAGTGCGGGCCCCGGTCTGCTGACCGCGCTCGGAGACGACGTCGACGGTGTGTTCCTCGGACGCTTCGCCCACGACGTCGCGGCGCTCGAGGCCGTGCTCGACGAGGCCCTTCGACAGGCTCAGGATGGCACCCTTCGGCAGGCTCAGGGACCGAGGACAGCATGATCGGCTTCGGCACCTACACCTTCTTCTGGGAGGGCTCCGAGCTCGCACCCGAGCGCTTGAGCGTCATCGGCATGATCGAGCGCACGGCCGACGCCGGCGTCGAGCTCTTCCAGATCTGCGACGACGCCCGCATCGAGTCGATGTCCGACGATGAGCTGCGCTGGATCGCCGAGGTCGCCCGCGAGCGCGGGGTCGCCCTCGAACTCGGGACGAAGGGGATCGCGGTCGCGCACCTCGAACGCTTCCTCCACATCGCCACCGTGCTGGGTGCGAAGCTCCTGCGCAGCATGGTCACCTCCGGCGACGACCGGCCGTCACACACCGACGCCGTCGATCGTCTCCGCGCGGTGCTCCCGGCGTTCGAGGCGGCCGGCGTGACGATCGCACTCGAGACCTACGAGCAGCTGTCGTCGCAGGAGCTCGTCGACCTCGTGACCGCCGTCGACCACCCGAACCTCGGCATCTGCCTCGACCCCGCCAACACCGTCGCCCGGCTCGAGCACCCGAGTGACGTCATCGAGCGCACCGCTCCGCACGTCCGCAACATCCACGTCAAGGACTTCGCGTTCACCCGCCGGGGCGGCTGGGTCGGCTTCACCCTCGAGGGTGCCCCGCTCGGCACCGGCCTGCTCGACTACCCAGCCCTCACCGCCGTCGTCCGACCGGACGAGCGCGGCGTCAACCAGATCATCGAACACTGGCTCCCGCTCGGCGACTCCATCACGGAGACGATCGAGCTCGAGCGCACGTGGACCGCACACAACCTGCAGTACCTGAGAGAAGGAAGATCATGACCGACACCACCACCGTCGCGGACCAGCCCACCATCGCCGTCATCGGCGCGGGCGGCAAGATGGGCATGCGCGTCTCCAACAACCTCGTGAAGACCAGCCACACGGTCTTCTACAGCGAGGTCTCGCCCGCCGGCCAGGAGCGTGTGACCGAGGCCGGTCGCGAGCTCACCGAGACCGACGCGGCCGTCACCGACGCCGACGTCGTCATCCTCGCCGTCCCGGACCTCGCCCTGAAGGCCGTGTCCGCCGGCGTCGTCCCGCTCATGAAGTCGGGCGCCGTGCTCCTCACGCTCGACCCGGCCGCCGCGTACGCGGGTCTGCTGACCCGTCGCGACGACGTCATCCAGGCCGTCACGCACCCCTGCCACCCCTCCGTCTTCGTCGAGCGCCACACGCCCGAGGAGTACGCGGACACCTTCGGTGGCATCGCCGCCCTCCAGGACGCCATCGCGGCGATCGAGTCCGACGACGCTGAGAAGCAGGCGCAGGTCGAGGCCGTCGTCCGGGCGATCTTCGCCCCCGTCGGTGAGGTCCACTGGGTCACGGTCAAGCAGCTCGCGCAGCTCGAGCCGACCCTCGTGGAGACGATCGCCTGCATGATCGGTGCGCTCCTCAAGGAGTCGCTCGACGAGGCCGTCAACACCATGGGTGTGCCGGAGCCGGCCGCTCGTGCGATCCTCCTCGGCCACACGCAGGTCGCCCTCGCGAACTCGCTCAAGGGCGACAACCCGTTCTCCGACGCGTGCCTCATCGCGATGGACTACGGCCGCAGCGCGATCATCAAGGACGACTGGAAGAAGGTCTTCCAGGACGACGAGCTCGACAAGAACCTCGCCGCCATGCTCCACCTCGACAAGATCGAGCGGTAACCCGCTTCCCCAACTGTTCGCAATTCAGGACGTGCCCGGCGCGTCGGCCCGCTCCCTCCCCCGATCCGGGTCGGCGCGCCGCGGCCGTCCTGAATTGCGAACGTCACATGCGGTCAACCGGTTGTGCCGGATAGGCTGCAGACGACCCGATGTCGCACCCACGACAGCCGCTGCGACACCCGCGACACCACCCTCGCAACACCGCACGAGAGACAGGCGACGATGACTGGACGACTTGCAGGAAAGACCGCGCTCGTGACGGGTGCCGGATCGGGGATCGGACGTTCGGTCGCCGAGCGGTTCGCTCGTGAGGATGCCGCCGTCGTCTTCTCCGACCGCGACATCCAGGCCGCCCGCGATGCGGCGGCACCCTTCCCGACCGCCATCGCCGTGCGACTCGACATCGCCGACGAAGCGAGCGTCGAGGCCGCCTTCGCGGTCATGGACGCCGCCGGCAAGACCCCGGACGTCGTCGTCGCGAACGCCGGCGTACAGCTCTTCGGCCAGGACGCGAAGATCGCCGACCTCGACCTCGAGGTCTGGCAGCGCACGGTCGACATCAACCTCACCGGCACCTTCCTCACGACCAAGCACGCCGTCCGCGCCATGCTCGGCCGCGGCGGCTCGATCATCCTCACGGGCAGCCCGACCGGTCTCAACGGCGAGGGTGCCGACTTCACGGCGTACAGCTCCACGAAGGCCGGGATCCACGGCCTCGGCCGGACCGTCGCAGCGGCCTACGCCGATCAGGGCATCCGCGTGAACACCGTCGTCCCCGGCTACACGGAGACCCCGCTCGTCACCGCGATCTCTGGCGACCCGGAGTCGCGTGCCGCCATCGTCGGGCGCATCCCGCTCGGTCGTCCCGGCCAGGCCTCGGACGTCGAGGGCATCATGGTGTACCTCGCCAGCGACGAGTCGAGCTTCGCCACCGGAGCGACCTTCCGGGTCGACGGCGGCATGACGAGCCTCTGAGCCGACGATCATGACCTCGCGTTCGGGAACCACCTTCCGCGTCGCATCCGACCTCCTGCTCGACCGCGAGCGCGACGCCCTCACCGTCGGCCGAGGGCCCTGGTCTGCCTCGCTCCGCGGCTCGGAGGTCGACGACATCACCTTCGACGGCGAGCCCGTGCTGCGCAGCATCCGCTTCGTCGTCCGCGACCAGGACTGGAAGACACTGCCCGTCATCGTCGACGCGGTCGACCGCACGACGAGCGGCCTGGCCCTGCGCGGCCGGGTCGGCGACGATGGCGAGACCGTCGCCTGGTCCCTGTCGGTCGACCTCGGAGCGTCGACACTGCGGGTCGCCGTCCGGGCCGAGGTGACCGCCGCGTTCCGGCGCGCGCGCATCGGTCTCATCGTGCTGCAGTCACCGGCGCTCGCCGGCACCGAGCTCGTCGTCGGCCACCCGGAGGGGTCCACGACGACCGTGCGCCTCCCGGAGCACGTCGCTCCGCATCAGCCGGCGATCCGCATCGGGTCCCTCGCATGGACCGGCGACCGCGTCGCGACCACGGTCCGCTTCAGCGGTGACGTCTTCGAGATGGAGGACCAGCGCAACTGGACCGACGCCTCGTTCAAGACCTATTCGACGCCCCTCTCGCTGCCGTTCCCCGTCGCACTGGCGGTCGGTGACGTCGTGGAGCAGTCCGTCGAGGTCAGCTGTGCACGGGTCGGCGCTGCCGAGCCAGCCGACGCCCCACTGGCGACGCCGCTCGCCGTGACCGTCGTGCCCGAGACAGGGCTCGCGGGGCAACGAGAGGACCCGATCCCTGAGCCTGTCGAAGGGCGGATCGGCGCACCACTCGACGGCACCATCCCCACGATCTGGACCTCGGTGTCGAGTGACGCCGACGGCGGCCGCGCGGGCGCCGAGATCCCGGACACGATCAGCGGGATCCTCGTGGAGATCGACCCGACGAACCAGGACTGGCCGGCCATCCTCGATCGCGCCGTGCGCCAGGCCGGCGGCGGGCCCCTCGACCTCCGACTCGTGCTCGGGACGGGCGAGGAGGCCGAGCCGATGCTGCGGCGGCTCCGCGACGCGGCCGTGCCCGTCGTGCGCGTCGGGGCGTTCCATCGCCGGACCCACCTCTCGGAGGTCACGCTGTTGACCGCGCTCGGCGAGGTCCTGCGAACCCTGTGGGCCGAGGTCCCGACGCCGCAGCCCGAGCTCGTCGGCGGCACGCGCGCGCACTTCACGGAGCTCAACCGCAACCACGCGCGCTTCGAGCGCTGGACGGGCCCCGTGGCGTTCAGCATCACGCCGTTCATGCACGACCGCGGCGGGCACCAGCTCGTCGAGTCGCTCGGGATGCAGGCCGTCGTCGTGGCGGACGCGGTCAGGATCGCCGACGGCCGCCCGCTGCACGTCGGGCCGGTCACGCTCGGCGCCCGCTACAACGCGGTCGCTACCACCCGGGCGAGCGCCGGTGACCCCCGCGACCCGGAACTCCGCGCGGGCTTCGGCGCGGAGCACGTGCCCGGCGCCACGGACGAGCGGCAGTCGGCGGAGGCGCTCGGCGCCTGGGTCGTCGGCAGTGTCACGGCCCTGGCCGTCTCCGGTGTCGAGTCGCTGTCGTACTTCGAGGCGACCGGACCTCGTGGGCTCGTCGCGGCCGACGGGACGCTCACGGCCGCGGGCCGGGCGCTCGGGTGGATCACCGAGCTCAGCGGCCGACGGCGCGTCGCGGTCGAGATCGGCGGGGTGTCGCTCGGTGCCGGGTCGCCCGTCTCGCCGGCAGGTGTGACCGCGATCGCCGCCGTCGATGCCGCAGGCGACACCGTCGTCATCCTCGGCAACCTCTGCGAGGCACCGGTCCGGGTCGTCCTGACCGGCGCGTCTGAGCCGCACACCGTGGACCTTGCTGCGGGTGCGGTCGCCCGGGTCGTGATCGCCCGTTCGGGTTCGTAGATCCCGCTCAGGCGAGCGTGCGGCGCAGGATGGCGAGGTCGAGCCAGCGGCCGAACTTCGTCCCGACCTCCGGCAGCAGGCCGACCTGCTCGAACCCGAGCTTCGTGTGCAGGGCGATCGATGCGGTGTTCTCCGCCTCGATGAGGGCGAGCATGACGTGGTGGCCGTCGGCCGTGGCGCGTTCCAGCAACTCGACCATGAGCGCCTTGCCGAGGCCGCGCCCCTGTGCGTCCGGGTGCACGTACACGGAGTTCTCGACGGTGTGGCGGTACCCGTCCTTCGCGGCGTACGGACCGTAACTTCCGTAGGCGAGGACGTCACCCTCGGGGAGGGTGTCATCGGGGCCGTCGGCGACGGCGACGAGCGCGACCCGGCCCGGCTCCTGGTGGCGGGCGAGCCATGCCTCGCGCTCGGCGAGGTCGGGTGTGACCTCGGTCCAGATCGCGACACCGTTCGCGACGGCATCGGTGTGGATGGCGAGGACGCCAGGCAGGTCGGCGGGTTCGGCGAGACGGATGCGCATACATCGATCGTAGAGCGCCCTTCGACAAGCTCAGGGACCGGTGGTGTTGGGCTCAGGGACCGGTGATGTCGGGTTCAGGGGGTCGGCCGTGGGGAGCCGGGGTGCCCTTCGACGAGCTCAGGCACCGGCGGTGTCGGGCTCGCGGGCCTGGCGCCCGCGACGGGTAGATTCGAGGTATGTCCTCCTCCACACCGCTCCCGATGGAGCAGCTCACCGCCGTCCTGAACGCCGAAGTCGCCCGCTACGCCGCGCGCGGTTGGACGGTGTCGTCGGTGCAGGGCCAGCAGGCCGTGCTGCAGCGACAGAAGCGCATCGGTTGGTTCTGGAACCTGATCCTGACGCTCCTCACCGGCGGGCTCTGGCTCATCGTCGTGATCATCCGCGTCGTGAACCGCAAGGTCGAGTCGCTCATCGTGACGGTCGACGCCTACGGTCGCATTTCCACGCGACGCTGACGGTCGGAGCATGGGCGAGCGCGGAGAGAGCGATTCCCGGGATTCCGACGCCAGAGCTGCCATCGCCGCCGAGCGAGCCCGCGTCCAGCGGCGGACACTCACGGTCGTCGTCATCAGCCAGGTCCTCGGCGGCGCCGGTCTCGCCGCCGGGGTGACGGTCGGGGCGCTCCTCGTGCAGGACGTCCTCGGCAGCATGAGCCTCGCGGGCGTCGCAGCCGCGCTCCTCACCCTCGGCTCCGCGCTCACCGCCTTCCTCGTCGGGCGCGTCACCCAGCGGCTCGGCCGGCGCATCGGGCTCGGACTCGGATTCGCGGCGGGCGGCGTCGGTGCGATCGGAGTGGTCGTGGCCGCCACCACCGCACTGGTGCCGCTGCTCTTCCTGTCGCTCTTCGTCTACGGCGCTGGCACGGCCACCAACCTCCAGGCGCGCTACGCCGGCACCGACCTCGCGACCCCGGCCCGACGTGGTTCGGCGGTCAGCGTCGCGATGGTGTCGACGACACTCGGCGCCGTTGCCGGGCCCAACCTCGTCGAGCCGTTGGGGGCGTTCGCGACCGGCCTCGGACTGCCGTCGCTCGCCGGGCCGTTCCTGCTCGCTGCGGTCGCCTACCTCGCGGCGGGGACGGCGTTGCTCAAACTGCTCAGACCGGACCCGTTCCTCCTCGCCCGCCGTCTCGATGCCGAGCTCGCGCAGCTGGAGGTGGAGCAGACCGCCGCGGAGCAGGCGGGGTCGAAGCTGGCATCTCCGACGACCGCCGCACGCCCGCGTCCCGGCGTCGGTGCCTACGTCGGCGCCGCGGTCATGGTGGTCACGCAGATCGCCATGGTCGCGGTGATGACCATGACCCCGGTGCACATGCGGGCCCACCACCACGGCCTCGGCGAGGTCGGGCTCGTGATCGGGATCCACATCGCCGCGATGTACCTCCCCTCGCTCGTGACCGGCGTCCTGGTCGACAGGATCGGCCGCACCCCGATGGCGATCGCCGCCGGCGTGACCCTCTTGCTCGCCGGTGTCACGGGAGCACTCGCGCCGGCGGACTCGCTCGGCCTCCTCATCCTGGCGCTCGCCCTCCTCGGACTCGGCTGGAACTTCGGGCTCATCGCGGGCACCGCGCTCGTCGTCGACCACACCGTGCCCGCCAACCGGGCACGCACCCAGGGCACGCTCGACGTCCTCATCGCGCTCGCCGGTGCCGGAGCCGGCGTCATGTCCGGCGTCGTGATGGCGGGTGTCGGCTACGGCGCGCTGTCGATCGCGGGTGGCGTGCTCGCCCTGCTGCTCATCCCCGTGCTGCTCTGGGCCCGGCGGGTCACCCCACGCACAGCGGTGAGCTGAGGGCGCGCGAGCTACTCCGCCGCGGCCGGAACGCGGACGGTGAGGGCACCCGGCTCGATCCAGGTGTTGATCGCAATGGCCTTACCGAAGCCGTCGCCGTCGAGTTCGATCTCCTCCGGCTTCGACATGCGGGCGACGAACCGCTTCGCCGTGCCGTACTGGAGGTCGTCGTCGTCCTTCTTCTTGCCGGCCAACGCCCGGCCGGTCTTCGTCCGTCGCAGGACACCGTTCACCCACGCGACTTTCGCCCAGATGCGGATCCAGCCGAGGATCCCACCGGGGCGCATGAACATGAGGTCGAACAGTCCGTCGTCGACGACCGCGTCCGGCAGCAGCAGGATGTTGGCGGGCAGCGAGCCGCAGTTGCCGATGATGACGGTGTGCACGGTGGCGCGCACCTGCGGCTCGTCGTCGATCCGGAACCGGAGGTGCAGCTCGTCCGGATCGCGCAGCGACTTCACGATCGCGTCGACGTAGGCGGCCCAGCCGGCCTTCGCCTTGAGGTCGTCGTCGGTGTTCTTGATCATCTTCGCGTCGATGCCCATGCCGGCCATGACGACGAACACGTGGCGGTCGCGTGAGTGGTCGGCGCGCTCGATGTCGATGACACCGAGGTCGATCGCCTTGTCCTCGCCGGTGAACGCCGCGATGACGGAGCCGGGCAGGTCGTTGAGGGTGAGGTCGAGGTTGCGCGCGAGCAGGTTGCCGGTGCCGGACGGCAGCAACGCGAGGGGGATGTCGCTCCCGCGCAGGGCCTCCGAGACCGCGCGGACCGTGCCGTCGCCGCCGGCCGCGATGACGAGGTCGACCTTCGCGGCGATCGCCTCGGCGGTGACGCCTTGGCCCACATCCTCCACCGACGTCTCGAACCAGAGCGACTCGCCCCAGCCCGCATCGGCGGCGGACCGTTCGACCGATTCGCGGAGCACGTCGAGGTCGACCTTCACGGGGTTGTAGATGACGGCGGCGATCTTGGTCGCCGTCGTGTCGCTCGGCGCGGTCGTGCTCTCAGGTGTCGTCATCCGATCAGCATAGGAGCGGAGGCAGGGGCGAGGGGGATCCGGTCCGTGGGTTGACGTGGCACGTGGGTTCTGCAGGCGGCGGAAGAGTATCGTTGAGTCCTTGCAGGCACCGTCCATGCCCGCCACGAACGCAGTGTCCGCGGCGGCCTCCCCATCGTGATTGCGACATCGTGAAGATCCTCTCCATCCAGTCAGCCGTGGCCTACGGGCACGTCGGCAACTCCGCGGCCGTGTTCCCCCTCCAGCGCATCGGCGTCGAGGTGATCCCGGTCAACACGGTGAACTTCTCGAACCACACCGGGTACGGCGCGTGGCGCGGCCCGCTCATCTCGCCCGAGCAGGTCGGCGAGGTCATCACGGGTGTCGAGGAGCGCGGAGCGTTCCCGCAGATCGACGTCGTGCTCTCGGGCTACCAGGGCGGCGTCGGCATCGGCGACGTCATCGTGGACGCGGTGCAGCGGGTCAAGGCGGCGAACCCCGACGCGCTGTACGCGTGCGATCCGGTCATGGGCAACGCGAAGTCCGGCTGCTTCGTCGCCCCGGAGATCCCCGACCTGCTGCGCGACCGCGTCGTGCCGAACGCCGACATCATCACGCCGAACCAGTTCGAGCTGGGCTTCCTCACGGGCACCGAGCCCGCTTCGCTCGAGTCCACGCTGGCGTCGGTCGAGTTGGCCCGCGCGATGGGCCCGTCGGTCGTCCTGGTGACGAGCGTCGAGCGTCCCGACCGCGACCGGGAGACGATCGAGATGCTCGTCGTGGACGACGCCGGCCGGTGGATCGTCCAGACGCCGCTGCTGCCGTTCAAGGCGAACGGGTCCGGCGACGTCACGGCCGCCCTGTTCGCCGCGCACTACGGCGAGACCCGCGACGCGAAGCTCGCCCTCGAGCGCACGGCGTCGAGTGTGTTCGACCTCGTCGAGCTCACGTACCGCTCCGGCCAGCGCGAGCTGCAGCTGGTGGAGGCGCAGGAGTTCTACGCGAATCCACGGATGCAGTTCACCGCGACGGCGGTCTGAGCCGCTGAGTCGCCTGGATCTGTTCGGAGCCGGGCGATCTCTGTGCAGTTCTGGGCGACTCAGCGACCCACGCTCACCGCACGGCGCGGCAGGCGAGGTGGAGCGCGAGGCGCACCTCCGGGTCCGCCATGTCGACGCCGAGGAGCTCCTGCGCGCGGGTGATCCGCGTCGCGACGGTGTTGCGGTGCAGCCCGAGTGCGGCGGCGGTCGGCGCGACCGCGGACTCGTGGTCGAGGTAGGCGGACAGCGTCGTCAGCAGCTCGCCGTTGCCGGTCTGCAACGGGGCGAGGAGCGACCGTGCAGCCGGGACGAAGGTGTCGTTGCCGGTCCACGCGAGCAGCAGCTGTTCCAGGCCGAGGCCGTCCACCCGCACGAACCAGCCCGTCGTCGACCGGTTCGCGGCGATGCGCACCGCGTCGGACGCCTCCCCGAGTGATGAGGTGAGACCCGCCGATCCGCTCGCCAGCGACCCGACGGCCGTCGCGACGTTGAACGATCGCCGCGCCTCAACGTGCAGGTCGCGGAGGGCGGCGATGTACCGCTCGACCTGCGGCGGCTCCGGCGGTTCGGCGAAGGTCAGCCAACCGCTCACCCCGCGCCCGCTCGTCGTCGCGTGGGAGTCCACGGCGATCCGACCGAGCGCGCCGGTGACGAAGCGGAGGAGTTGCAGGGCGTCCACCCGGCTCCGGCCGACGATGCGGAACGCGAGGTGGTAGCCGGTCGTCCGCCAGCCCCGCTCGAGCATGCGACGTTCGACGTCGGGATCGGGGCGGCCTCGGAGGTCCACGAAGTCCCGCAGGACGCCGGACGACACGGACGCGTCACTGACCTCGGCCACCTCGTCGATGAGGATCCGCGCCGCGACGGCGGGCATGGCGACCTCGGCGGCGACCGCGAGCGCGCTCAGTTGTCGGTCGTCGAGTCCGTCCCCGAAGAACGCGACCCGGAGGCCCTCCCGACTCGGGCTGTCCACCCGGACCGATGCCGCAGCGCCGCGCCCGGCCTTCGTCAGGTCGACCCAGGGGCCGAAGTCGATCGCCGCGTGCACCTCGGACGGCAACCGCCCGCCGGCCTCGAGCAAGACCCCCTCGCTGTCGATGAGGGCGATCCCGTGGCCGATACTCGTCGAAAGGTGGCGGAGGAGGTCGGCCAGGCCCTCGGCGTGGTACTCGATGGACTGCGCGACCTTGCGGACGTACCCGAGGGTCAGGGAGTCGCGGGCCTCGACGAGCTGCCAACACGCCTTCGCGAGCAGCATCGGTCGGTCGACGTGCAGGAGCGAGAAGCCGAGTCGGTCGGCGAGCGCGCGCGTCCCCGCGCCGAAGCCGTCGGCCTCCGGGATCGCCAGGGCGAGGAAGCCACGATCCCGGGTGCGACGGACGAGCGCATCCTGCTGCCACGGCCTCGTGGGTGGGACGCCGGTCACCACGGCGAGTCGACCGGCGCCGTCCTCGGGGAGGGCCGCCTCGTTCGTCTCGACCACCACGCCGGCCCAATTGGCGTCGGCCGGGCCGGCGACGAGCCGCACGCCACCATTGTCGGGGTGGGCGAGGAGTGCGCCCAGCTGCAGGCGATCGCTCATGCCGGGACCTCGTCGAGCTCGTTCAGGCCGTAGGCGGACGGGAGTACATGGCGGAGTCGCTCCGGGGAGCCGGACCACCATTCCGGACCGTCGACCCGGATGACGGCGACGTGCCTCGCCATCGAGATCGCCGTGACCTCGAGGATGTCCCGGGAGACCGCGTCGACCACGACGATGAGGTCCGGCGCGGCGGCTTCGAGTCGTCCGTCCGTCATGAACGCGAGCGTCTCGGAACGGGCGACGAGACGGTGCAGCGCGCCACTGCTCCCGTCGATCCCGAAGGTGAGGACGTGCGGGTCCCGGGAGTCCGGCTCGATGCTGCTGACCCGACCCTCCGCGAGGAGCCGTCCACCCAGCGACTCGGCCAGGGCGGTCAGCGGGCCGTCGATCCGCGCGAGGAACGCTCCGCCCAGCTCGAGCGCCCGGGCGGCGTTCCCGACGATGGCGTGCGCTTGGAGGTCGCCCACCGTGAAGCCCGCGAACACCATGCCGCCGCTCCCACCGGCCTGTACGATCGCCGCGCGGACGACGCGTTCGATGTCGAGGGCCCGCTCGGTCTCGACGAGGGCGACCCCGCCGGCACCGGTGTCGCAGGTGACGACGATGCCCGGGACCTCGTCCACGAGGATCGACATCTGGTCGAGCGAGGGGACGGCGCGTCCGGTCAGATCAGCGTCGACGATGGTCCGCCCTGCGGCGAACGCGAAGGGGGTGAGCCCGTTGACCCCGCCACCCTCCAACGAACAGATGGCCGGGATGCGGTGTCCGAGCCAGCGTTCCGCAGCTCCGATCAGCCGCCCGAACGGATCCGTGCCGGGGAGGCGCTCGCTGAGCAGCATCGTGGAACCGACGAAGCCGACGGCGAGACACGGGGTCTCCGGATCGAGGTCGTCGACGCTGTGGAGGTCGAACGGCCAGGCGCGCTCGTCGCGGAGCGCCAGCTCGAGCATCGTCGTCGCGCCGCCACCTCCCGAGCCCAGGATCGCGAACCCCGTCGCCAGGGCGGGGAGGCGATCGCGCTCGAGGAGGGTCGGCATGCCCTCAGCCTAGGCTCGGACCGCCTGACCAGCGGCGAACGCATCCGCGGCTTCCGCAGCCGCCGCCTCGCCCTCGACCGGGACGAACGGCTCCGTCAGCCCGAACGCGCTCGGCCCGAAGGCGCGCAGCGCGTCCGGCGTGCGCATGAGTGCCGGCGTCGAGATCCCGAGGACCCGCACGCGTTGGCCGTAGCGGAGGCCCTCTGTGGTGATCGGCTCGGCGGTCTCGTGGTCGACGATGCAGATGAGGTCCGGCACGATCGCGACGACCTCGCCGTTCCACCGGGCGATGAGGTTCTCGTTCTGGAACGAGATCTCGAGGCGTTCGGAGCTCGACGGATCGGCCGACCAGATGACGGCCGTGCCCTTGGCGAAGCCCTCGGTGGTGCGGCGCTCGACGTCGGCCACTTTCCCGACGAACAGCTCCCGGACGTGGGAGTAGAGCGTCGTGGACAGGGTGTCGGCGATGGCGGCGAACGGCGAACGGTGTTCCTCGCGGGCGATCCGGATCGCCCGGCCGAGGGCCAGCGCCATCGAGATCGTCCGCGGTACCGCGGTGCGACGCACGTCCGCCCCGCTCATCGCGTACTCGGCGATGTGGGCGACGCCGCCGAGGCGGATCGCGATACCGCGCGCCAACCACTCCATCTGCCGGTCGTCGTCGCCGGTGTCGATGATCACGCGCTCGCCGCGTTCCCCGGCGATGGCGAGCGGCGAACCGTGCACGCCGTAGACCGCGAAGGTCTCCATGGAGAGCTCCGGGAAGGCCCGGCCCATGCCATCGGCGTCGACGACCGGCAGCCCGGTCTCGGCGGCCACGATGAGCGGGATCATCGAGTTGATGCCTCCGCACTCGATCGGCATGGTCGCGTCGGCGGTACGCCCGAGGTGCTCCTCGAGCGTCCGTAGGGCGAGGGTCGGTTCGAAGCCGGCCGGGATCTTCTCGACCATGACCGTCGGAGCGCCCATCTGCGCGGTGGGGATGACGAAGAGGTCGTCGGCGAGCTCGTCGGGGTCGAGGATCGTGATGGAGCGGTCGCCGAGCACCTGTTTCACGAGCATCATGCCGATGTACGGGTCGCCGCCGCCACCGGTCCCGAGGAGCGTGGCGCCTCGGGCGAGGTCGGGCAGGTCGTCCGCGGTCAGCGTCCAGCTCATGCGGCGACCTCCGGCGAGTCAGGCGCAGGCGTCTCGGCCGTGCCGTCGAAGCGGTGCGACGGCACCTCGTACCCGAAGTACCCCGGCCCGACCATCGCGAGCGCCTCGGGGCTGTGCCAGCGGTCGTCGCTCGGTGCCGAGATCACGCGGACGCGCTGCCCGTACCGGAGCCCCTCGGTGGTGATGGGCTCGCCGGAATCGTGCTCGAGCACCATGATGAGGTCGGGCGTCGTCACGAGGGTGACGCCGTCGAGTGCCGCCATGAGGTGCTCGTTCTGGAACGACAGTTCCAGGCTCGCGTCGACGCCGTCGATGCGGGCTCGACCGCGGGCGAACCCGGTGGTGGTCGCGCGCTCGACGTCGACGACCTTGCCGGAGAACAGCTCGCGACCGCCGAGCAGCCGCACGGTCCGCTCCACAGGGTCGGCCTTCTCGGCTCGGGCCGCTTCGATGCCGTCGCCGATTTCGCGGCACAGCGACAGCGAATCGGCGACGAGCGCCTCGCGCGCCTGCGCACCGGACATCGGGAAGCCGGAGATCATGACCGAGCAGCCCATCTCGACACAGGCGACGCGGGCGATGCGTTCCGTCCAGCTGTTGTCGACGGTCGTGAGGACGCCCGTGTTCCCCTTCTCGTCGCTGAACGCGAGCGGGGAGGCGTCGATCCCGTACAGGGTCGGGAGCACCATCTGCAGCTCGGGGAAGGCCCGCCCCATCCCGTCGGCGTCGATGAGGGGGAGTCCGAGCGCTGCGGCCGCGGCGATCGGGATGGTCGAGTTCACGCCGCCGACCTCGGCGCACGCGATGTGCGTGACCGGGCGACCGAGGGACGCGCTGAGGGCGTGGACCGGTGCGACGACCTCGGTGAGGCTCGGCAGCTTCTCGACCATGACGGTCGGGGCGCCCATCATCGCGACGGTGAGGACGAGCGCGTCCCCGGGGACCTCGTCGAGGGTGACGACGGTGACGTCGCCGTGCTCGCGGAGCGCCTGCGCGGCGAGGAGCGCGCCGATGTACGGGTCGCCGCCGCCGCCGGTCCCGAGGACGGCCGCGCCACGGGCGAGGCCGGGGATGAGCTCGGCCGAGATGGTCCAGCTCATCGGAGGCCTCCCATGTCGAGGTCGCCGACGGCCTTCACCCGGATGCGCGTGGCGTTCCCCGGGAGATAGGGGATCGGGACCTCGTCGAAGTCGACGATCGCGACCGACGCGGGGGAGGCGCCGGCCGCGATCGCCTTGTCGATCGCCTCGGCACGGACCTCGGCGATCGCCTCCTCACGCCGGCCGGGTTCGATGGCGTAGACCTTGTCGATCTCGCCCCCGACCTGCGCGATGGAAGCACCGATGGCATTCGCCACGGCGTAGTTGTCGGGCCGGTGGACGGCGCCGAAGATGGGGAGTTCGTCGGAGAGCAGGATCGACCCACCGCCGACCGCCACCACGGGGATCGGCTCTGGGGACGTGCGCATGCGGTCGACGGCCTCGGCGATGCGTTCGCCGATCCGCTCGAGGACGCGCTCCACGAAGGCCGGGTCGAGGTGCGCGACCTTCGACGCGTCACCGATCGACGCGCGACCGGCGGCCACGGCGATGTCCGTCGCCGTGAGGGTGCTGCCGCCGAAGACGAGGGCCTCGGTCATGAGCTTGTACCCGACGGACGCCGGCCCGACCTCGGCGGTCTCCTCATCGACGATGCTGCCGCCGCCGATCCCGATGGACAGGACGTCGGGCATGCGGAAGTTGGTGCGGATGCCGGCGACCTTGACCTCGTTCGCCGTCTCGCGGGGGAAGCCGTTGATGAGCAGCCCGATGTCCGCCGTGGTGCCGCCGATGTCGACGACCGCGCAGGTCGCGAGTCCGCTCGTCAGTGCCGCCCCGCGCATCGAGTTGGTGGGGCCTGAGGCGAAGGTCGCGACCGGGTAGAGGCGCACGTAGTCCTCGTCCATGAGTGTGCCGTCGTTCTGGCTGAGGAAGATGGGCGCCTCGATGCCCTGCTTCCGGACGGCGGCGGTGAGCCCATCGACGATCTCCGAGGCGAGCTCGCGCAGGGCTGCGTTGATGATCGTCGCGTTCTCGCGTTCCAGGAGGCCGATGCGCCCGATCTCGTGCGAGAGCGAGATGGCGACGTCCGGGCCGAGGACCTCGCCGACGATCCGCGCCGCCTCGACCTCGAGGTCGTGGTTGACGGGGCTGAAGACGGAGGAGATCGCGACGGAGCGGATGCCGTTCGCACGCATGTCCTCGGCGTGTGCCCGCAGCTCGTCGGGGTCGATCGGCGAGATGGGGCGTCCGTCGAACTCGTAGCCGCCGTGCGCGAGGTAGCTGCGTGCACTGATCGCCTCGACGAGCTCGGCCGGCCAGTCCACGAGGGGCGGCAACGCGCGGGTCGCCGGGAGCCCGAGCCGCAGTGCCGCGGTGGGTGCGAGCCGCTTGGCCTGCACGAGGGCGTTGATGAAGTGCGTCGTGCCGATCATCACCGCGGTGATCTGATCACCGTCGAAGTGGTGGCCGCTCCGCAGTTCGCCGATCGCCTGGACGATCCCGTCGGTCACGTCCGGGGTGGTCGCGTGCTTGACGGCCGCCAGGGTGGTGGTGCCGTCCATGAGCACGGCGTCGGTGTTGGTGCCGCCGACATCGATACCGATGTGCATATGAGGGGTTCGCTTTCTGTTGGTGCGGTGGAGCGGTGTGCGGTGGAACGGTCTGACGGGGTGGAACGGACGTCCCCCGGGTCAGCTCGAGGCGGTGGCGGGGCTGTCCGTCGTCACATCCGCCTCGATCTGCGAGGTGTGGGCGACGCCGACCCCGCGGACCAGGCCGAGCTTGCCGGCGGCGATGTACAGCACCATCGAGAGGATGAGCGACAGGACGGCGGGGATGCCCCAGGTGACGAAGTAGCCGGTGATCGCGGACATGGCCCAGATGATGATGGTCGCCGGGACGATGCGCGGGGCGGTCGTGGGGAGGCGGCCGGAGGCGCGCGTCTCGTCGAGCTCGCCGCGCCAGCGCTTCACGATGAAGTACTCGGCGACCATGATGCCGGCGATGGGCGGGAAGGCGACGCCGAGGATGATGAGGAAGCCGGAGAACTGCCCGAGGATGCCGACCGCCGCGAGGATGGAGCCGACCACACCGAGCACGATGGTGGTGGTCACGCGGTTGAGGTTCTTGCCGAACGCGGTCGAGATGAAGTTGACCAGGCCGAGCGTCGACGAGTACAGGTTCCAGTCGTTGATCTTGAGCGTCCCGGTGATGACGATGATGAGGCCGATGAGGCCGACCGAGGACGTCACGATCGCGACGACGTTGCCAGAGGCGGCGGCGTGGGCGAGCAGGACGCCCGAGAGGCCGATGACGAATTCACCGAGCGAGACGCCGACGACGGTCTGCTTGATGACGTCGGCGCGGGACCGGTTGAAGCGGGTCATGTCGGCGGTGATGATGGCGCCGACGATGAGGCCGCCCGCGACGATGCCGGTGCCGGCCCAGACGCTCATGGTGGGGCCGGGTGCCGGGCCGGTGACGAGTTCCATGAAGTCGTGCTGGGTGAGTTCGCTGATGATCGACCAGCCGACGAGGATGAGGAACAGCGGGACGGTGATGTTCGCGAGCCACTGCATGCCCTTGAACCCGTAGGCGACGATGGCGGTGACGGCGAGGCCGAAGATGAGGCTCCAGGCCCAGACCGGCATGAAGCCGGGCAGGAGGGCGTCGAGCGATTCGGCGGAGATCGCGCTCTGAATGCCGAACCACCCGATGAGGCTGATGCCGATCGCGAGTCCGACGAGGGAGGCGCCGACCTCTCCGAAGCCGGTCCAGCGGGCGAGGAGCGCGGTGTTGAGGCCCTCCTTCTGGCCGATGATGCCGACGATGCACATGATCACCTCGAGGATGATCGAGCCGAGGAGCAGCGCGAGGAACGCCTCACCGAAGGTCATGCTGTAGCCGAGGGTGGCGCCGAGGAGGAACTGGGACAGGGCCGACACCTGTCCGAAGCGCTGGACGGCGATGCCGAACCAGGGCTTCTGTGCGTCGGGACGGACGCGGGACAGGGCGAAGTCGTCTGCGTGTGCCATGCGAGCCATGCTGGTCTCCAGAAGTGGGGGAGGGAGCGGTGCGGGTGGCGGCAACGTTACTGACGGCCCGCCCGCAGCAGAATGTGCATGATGCAGGAATTCGATCCTCGAACCGGCACTCTGCACAAGTGCTCCTGTCCGCTGGCGCTCAGAGCGAGGCCTGGATCACCTCGAAGGTCCGTGCCCCGTCGAGCGCCGCCATGTCGTGGCGGATCCCCGGGAACCGCGTGACGGTCCAGCCCAGCTGTTCGTAGCGAGGGACGTGGCTGCTCGGAAGGACGAGCTTCGCGTCGTCCGACAGCACCAGCGTCGAGGGGACGGCCGGCGCCGCCGGGGTCACCGGATTCGCTGCGACGTCCTGCAGCACCTCCGCGACCATCGAGCGGTCCCACGCGGCATGGGCGGCCTCGGCGAGCGCGACGTTCGCGGGACCCGTCGCGGGATCCGTGCGGTCGTACAGCCAGGCCAAGAGCCGCGGCAGCCCGGGGATGCTCCAGAACAGTCGTGCGCCGAGGCCTCGGCCCGGCAGTTTCAGGCCGAACCCGGGATCGAGGTAGATCGCGCGCGCCGGACGGAGGGGGCCGACGATGTCGATGAGGAGCCGCCCGCCGAGGGAGTGGCCGACGATCGCGTCGAGGCCGGTCGGCAACGTCTCGACGAGGTCGGCCGCGAGCGAGGCGATGTCGTACCGCTCACCCCGGGTGCGATCGGCGCGTGGGCTGGAGCCGTGACCGCGCAGGTCGACGAGCAGGAACGTGTACCGCTCCGGGTCGGACGCTGCGACGACGTCGGTCCAGGCGGCCCCGTCGGCCAGGAACCCGTGGATGAGGGCGATCCGGACCGGTCCGTGACCGTGTTCCTCGACGTGCAGTCGCATGGCCCTCCTCTGTCGGCGCTGGGGACGACTCTACGCGGCGACGCCGCGCTGCGAAGCGTGTCGCTCCAGAGAGCAGAATGGAAGGCATGACCGACGCGACGCCGCCGACCCTGACGGAGCGACTGACGCTCGCCCGCCCCACCGAGCGCGACTTGCCGGAGCTCCACGAGCTCCATGCCGACCCCGCGGTCTGGACGCACCTGCCGTCCGCCCGACACACGGCGCTCGCCGAGACCCGTGACCTGATCGAGCGGTATCAGGCCGGCTGGGAAGCGAACGGCCTCGACGTGTGGGTCGCGCGCGACACCACGACGGGTGCCTTGGTCGGCATCGGTGGCCCGAGTCTGCGGGGAGGGCTCGCCTGGAACCTGTACTACCGCCTGGCGCCCGCGGCCTGGGGGCGCGGATACGCGCAGGAGCTCATCGCGGCCGCGCGAGCCGCGGCATCGGCGTCGGCACCGGATCTGCCCGTGGTGGCGTTCCTCCTGGAGCACAACGAGGGATCACGACGGGCTGCCGAACGCGCGGGGTTGGAGGTCGTCTGGCGTGGCCCCGACGCGGGCAACCCGGATCCCGATGCCGTGCGCCTCGTGTTCGCCGACCGGGCGCTCAGCAACGAGGCGCTCCGCGTGTTCGTGGGCTGAACGATCGTTGCGCTCGCTCTCCGAGCATCTCGAAGGACGCCACTTCCGGGCGCGACCGGGTATTTTCGGGCAAGTGGCCGTGAAACGCAAGGAGCGTGCGCAGTCTGTTCACCGACTGCATTCCTCGATACGGTTGGAAGATATGTCAGCCACCGTCGAGATGGAACACATGAGTCAGGTAGAACGCGAACGCCCGCTCCTGCGCAAGGGGAGTGAGGCGAGTTTCGTCCGGTGGGCCTTCGACGGTCGGTCCTGGTGCGCCGACCTCGTGAGCGGACAGTACCGAGGCGCGACGAAGACCGGTTGGCTCCTCCAGACCGAGAACGAGCAGCGGGAACTCTCCAACCAGGAGTGGGCTCCCTGCATGGCGTGAGCGTGCCGTCCACATCGACCTGCGCCACGCACCGAGGAGCTCACGCATGACCGACCGCATCCTGACCACGCACGCCGGGAGCTTGCCGCGCACGCCCGAGTTGACCCGGCTGCTCGTGGCCCGCGACCAGCGGCGGCCGTTCGACGTGGCCGAGCTGGAGGAGGTCACGGCGGATGCGGTGGCCTCGACGGTCGCCGCACAGCTCGCCACCGGTCTCGATCTCATCAACGACGGCGAGGTCCCGCGCGTCGGGTTCTCGACCTACGTCCTCGAACGCATCGAGGGCTTCGGCGGGGCAGGGCACCGCAAGCCGACGCTCGACTCCGTGCGATTCCCGGACTACGCGGCCTTCCAGGCGAAGCAGATCGTCGAGGGTGCGGACGTCGCACGGGTGTGGGATCCGCCGATGGCCCAGGGGCAGCTCGTGTACGACCCCACGCTGGCCGGCATCACCGCCGATCTGGACGGCTTCGAGCGGGAGCTCGCCGTGCAGGCGGACCAAGGGCGCACACCTGCCGGCACCTTCTTCTCCGCGGCGACGCCGGGGATCGTGTCGACGACGCTGCTGCTCGACGCCGCGAACCCCTTCTACGGCGACGACCGGGCGTACGTGTTCGCGCTCGCCGAGCAACTGCGGATCGAGTACGAGGCGATCGTCGCCCGGGGTCACGTCCTGCAGCTCGACGCCCCGGACCTCGCCATGGAGCGGGTCATCCAGTTCGGTGACGCGACGCTCGAGGAGTTCCTCGCGGCCGTGGACCTGCACGTCGACGCGCTCAACCACGCCATCCGGAACATCCCCCGCGAGCAGGTCCGGCTCCACGTCTGCTGGGGCAACTGGCAGGGCCCACACCAGGACGACGTCCCGGTCGACGTGCTCCTCCCGCACCTCTACCGGGCACGGGTCGGTGCGTTCAGCATCCCGCTCGGCAACCCGCGGCACCAGCACGAGGCGCCGGCGTTCCGCGAGCATCCGCTCCCCGAGGGCGCGCTCCTCATCCCGGGGGTCGTCGACGTGACCACCAACTACCTGGAGCACCCGCAGGTCATCGCGAACCGCATCGTGGAGGTCGCCGAAGCGGTCGGTGACCCGACGCGCGTCATCGCGGGCACCGACTGCGGGCTCTCCACCTTCGCGAGTTACGAGTTCGTCGCGACCGATGTCGCGTGGGCGAAGCTCGGTGCGCTCGTCGAGGGCGCTGCGATCGCGTCGAAGCGGCTGTTCGGCGCCTGAGTCCTCGGCTCGGCGTCGCGCTCAGACGGTGATCGACGGCTCGTCGCTCACCGAGAGCGTGAGCACGGCCTTGCCGATGAGGTCGTCCTGCTCGAGGTCGCCCTCGAGTCGGCGGAGCTGGCGCGCGACGTCGTTCTCGCGGTCGTCACCGACGAGGTCGACCGACGCGACGAGGAAGAGGCGTTCCGGCCCGCTGAACTCGAGGTACAGCGCCGTGACCCGCTCGATCTCCGGGTGCGACAGGAGCGCGGTGACGGTCTGTGCGCGGTACGCGGGGCTCGGTGAGGCTCCGAGAAGATAGCGCCGGTTGCGGTTGATGAGCAGCAGCGCGACCCCGCCGAGCAGGACACCGATCGCGATCGAGCCGATCGCGTCCCACACCGGGTCGCCGGTCACCTGGTGGAGGCCGATGCCGGCACCGGCGATGATGAGGCCGAGCAGTGCTGCGGAGTCCTCGAAGAACACCGAGCGGAGCGTCGTGTTGGAGCCGTTCACGATGTAGTCGAAGAAGCCGCGGCCGTACTTCCTCGCCGTGCGCCGGCCCTCGAGGATCGACTGGGTGAAGGAGAAACCCTCCAGGAGGAAGGCGACACCGAGCACGAGGTAGCTGAGGGCGTAGTCCTCCATTGCCTCCGGTGCAGTGAGGCTCTGGATGCCGTGCTGGATCGAGACGACCGCACCGACGGTGAAGATCCCGAAGGCGGCGAACAGCGAGAAGATGTACGCGTCACGGCCATAGCCGAGCGGATGTGCGGCGTCGCGTCGCTTGTCGGCCCGTTTGTCGGCGATGAGGAGGAAGATCTCGTTCCCCGCGTCGGCCCACGAGTGCGCGGCCTCGGCCAGCATCGACGCCGACCCGGTGAGCGCGGCGACGATGGACTTGGCGATGGCGACGATGACGTTGGCCAGGAAGGCGATCACGACGGTCATGCGCCAACGCTACGCCCAGCCGGGGTGCGCCGCGTACGCCCGGACATCCGGACGACCGCGGTCAGGGCCTCAGGACTTCAGGACGCGCAGCGCGGAGCCCTTGTGGGCGGCCTTCGCGCCGGTCTTCTCGGACTCCACGATGAACGCGGGCTCGTCCTTCGACGCCGTGAAGTGCTGGCCGTCGAACTGGAAGTCCGCGGTCTTCCGCTCGACGACCTTCCCCTGCGTCCGCCCCTGCGAGGTGCCCCACGACACGCGGTCGCCCACTCGTACGTCTGCCATGCTGCCTCCTCGGCGCTCACACGCCGCGAGCGAGCGACGTGTGAGCGAGGATGCCAGCGTGACGGCGGCCGCACAAGCGCTTGCGTCGCGCGAGGGAAAGGGGATATCCCCCGGGCTCCGCGAGCCCCGCAGGTCTAGCGTGTCCCCATGGCCTCGTTCACCCCGGGAAGACCCCGACTCGCGCTCGGCATCGGCATCGTCGGAGTCGTACTCGGGGTGGCACTCATCCCGGTCGCCGTCGCGAACGCCCACGGCGACTTCGGCTTCCATTTCTGGTGGATCGTCGTCGTCCCGATCCTCGCCGGCCTGTACTTCGGTGTGGCCGGAGCCGTCGCGCTCCGCAACCGCCGCTGAGGTCCGCGGCGGCCCCAGGCGTCCCTGGAATCTCGCGTACCGTTGGCGGGATGAGTGACGCCGCCGCGACCGATGAGCACCGCAGGACGGCTGCGCACGCCTACAGCGCGCTCGGCTGCCTCCTCCTCGACGCCGGCACCTCCGTCACCGACGTCCGGGACTCCCTGGAGCGCGCCACGGTCGCATCGGGCGACGAGGGTCTGGCCTTCTCGGTGCTGCCGCAGCTCATCATCGTGAACGACGTGCGCACCGGTGCGGTGCTCGCGGCCGGCAACACCCACGGCGAGCTGTCGTTCCGCGGCGCGGCGCGGGCGAACCGGCTCATGCGCGAGCTCGAGCTCGGACACTGGCCGGTCGGTGACCTGCCGGCCCGCATCCAGTCGATTCGGGAGACGCCGCGCCCGCATGCGTCGATGCACTGGGTGGTCGGGAACCTGCTGCTCGCGGGAGGGCTCGCGCTGCTGTTCCGCTGCCCATGGTGGGCGATCGTCGCATCGATGCTCGTCGGCGCCTTCGTCGGCCTGGTCATCACCCTGCTGGCACGGTGGCGGGGAGCGGTCGCGATCGCCCCGTTCGTGACGGCGTTCGTGTCGACGACGCTCGTCGGGACGCTCGCATCGGCGATGGATCTCGGCCCCGTGCCGCTGTTCGCCGTCTGCGCGCCGATCGCGATCCTCGTACCCGGTGCGCTCATCACCAACGCCCTGCTGGAGTTGACGGCGACCGACATCGTGACGGGCTCGGCACGCCTGATGTACGGGCTCATCGTGCTCGCCTTCATGGCGGCCGGGATCTCGGCCGGGGCGCTGCTCACCGGCCTGTCGATCGACCCCGAATCGACGGCGCTCGTCGGTCAGGTCGTCCGTGGGAGCTCGGACCTGGTCGGGTGGGAGTCGGTCCCGCCGCTGTGGTTCACGTGGATCGGCGTCGTGATGCTCGCGGCCGGGATCGGGATCGCGTTCGGCTCGGGCCGCTCCCTGACGCTGCTGACCATCTGCGTGATGGCGCTGACCTACGCGGGCATCGTCCTGTTCGCCCCGCTCGTGGGGAACGCGGTCGCGACGGGGCTGACCGCCGGGCTCGTGTTCGTCGTCGCTCGCATCGTCGAGCGGTACTCGGCGGCGGTGCCGTCCAACGTCACATTCCAGCCGGCCCTCCTCATGCTCGTGCCGGGCACCGTGGGACTCGTGTCGCTCGCGACGCTCGAGGGCTCAGCGGTCACGGCGGCGCTGACGGTCTTCATCAGCCTCTGCGTCGGCGTCAAGACGGCGGCGGTCCTGACGGGGGTCGTCATCCCGCCGGTGCGTGCGACCGCCCGTCCCTGAGTCGCCCGGAATGGTCCGAAACGGTGCCGAATTCGTACAGATTCGGGCGACTCAGCGGCTCCGCGCTGCCCTCGCCCGCGCCTTGATCGCGACGATGACCTCGGTCTTCGCGTCGGCGTAGTCGTTCATGTCGTCCCAGGGCCTCCCGAGCAGCTCCCGCTTGGTGCGCTCGTACAGCGCGCGATCGTCGGCGTCGGACCGCAGGTGGTCGCGGAGGAGGAGGTACTCGTCGATCTCCGGCGCGCCCTGCTCGTAGAGGTGCACGTGGACGTCGCGCTCCGGCGTCCGCACCATCCGATGGCGGGGCTCACGGACGCGCAGCACGTAGCCTGCGGCCAGCAGAAGGTCGAGGTAGTCCTCCTCCGCCGTGATGTCCTCCACGGCGACCACGATGTCCACGATCGGCTTCGCCGCGAGTCCGGGCACCGAGGTCGAGCCGATGTGCTCGATCACGACGGCACCGGTCCCGCCCGCGCTCGTTCCAAGGGCCTCGATGATCCGCTGCCGGTGCTCACGGTACCGTTCGGGCCACTCCGGGTCGGCGTCGTGCAGCTCGACCCGGACCGGCTCGGGGCCTCCGACCAGCTCGAGCGTCGTGACGTCCGGGCGGCGGGAGCGTCGGCGCAAGCCGCTCTGGATGGCACGGATGTTGTCGCCGAGCACTCCCGAGGCCAGCAGCCCGGTGCCGAGCGGACCTGAGGAGTCCGTGCCGAGTGCCGGCAGGAGGCGGAGCGCCGACCGGACCGCGTCGCTCAGGTGGTCGAGCTGCCAGGCGATCTCGGCCGCGCCTGCTCCGGCCTGATGCAGCTCGGCGGCCTTCACCGCATAGGCGGCGGCGCCGAGCGCATGGGCTCCCATGTGCGCGACACCCGCTGCCTGTCCGGCCGACCACGCGGCGGCCTTGGCGGCGGGTGAGGACACCACCTGGGCGGCCCGATTGGCGACGAAGCGTCGTCGGATCTCACCGGCGGTGTCGAGCTCGCCACTCGCGTACGCCCGGGCGCGGGCGATCGCGTCGCGCGGACGGTCGTCATCCGCCGCCTCCGCTTCGAACAGCGGCAGGACCCGCTCGGCGCAATCGGCGGCCCACGAGGCGACGAGACGGCGGTCGGCTTCACTGAGTGACTGCGGCGAGAGCATGTTCCACCCTCGCACACCCGCCACGCTCGCCGTGTGGGCTGCCGGGCTAGCGTAGAGGGATGGCCTCTCTGAACCTGCCCGTGATCTCCTGCAGCCTCGATCCGTCGAGTCGGAGCCGGACCCTCGCTTCGGCGAGCAGCGAGCTCCTGCGCGAGCAAGGTCATGACTCGTCCGTCATCGATCTGGCCGAGATGGAACTGCCGCCGTTCGACAACGACCGGGTCTTCGAGAGCCCTGCGTTCCGTCGACTGCATGCATTGATCACGGCTGCCGACGGCGTCGTCCTCGCCTTCCCGGTCTACAACTGGGCACCGGCCGCGACGGTGAAATCGCTCATCGAGGCGACCGGCGCGACCGGCGAGGACGGCAGGGTCGCCGCCTGGTTCGACAAGGTCGTGACTTTCGTCTGCGCCGCCGGCCTGCCGCACAGCTACATGGCGACCGCCACGCTCGGGCAGTCGCTCATGCTGGACTTCAAGTGCGTCATCAACCCGTACACGGCCTACCTGTCGGAGCGGGACTGGGAGGCGGCCGGCGTGCTGAAAACGGATCGTGCCGGGCGGCTCGCCAAGACGATGACGGTGCACGCGGAGCTGTCGGGGCTCCTCGCCGAGCGGAGCTACCGCTCGGTCTGGGAGGTGTGAGGGCCGAGCGTCACGGTCCCGCGCCTCACAACCGCACGACGAGCTTGCGGGCTGAGACGCCGCCGTGGAGGCGATCGAGGGCCGGCTGGATCGCCTCGAGGCCTTCGCCGACCACCTCGGGAGCGGGCGCGCAGAGGTGTCGTCCGCCGGCGAGCGCGACCGGCAGGTAGTCCTCCCACAGCATCGGCCCGACCTCGTTGGTCATGAGCGAGCTGCCCCACACGTACCGTGCCGAGATCCCCGCCCGACGGGCACGCACCTGGAGTGCGACGTTGGCCGCCACGAGCCGGGTCATGGTGCGGATGAACGTCAGACTCGGGCCGGCCCGACGAGGCAGGGACCCGAACGACACCGATGGGCTCGCGAGTGCGACGCGGCGCGCGCCGGTGGCGGCGGCGACGGCGACGGCGGGCTCTGCGGAGCCGGTCCCGACGGCGAGGATGCCGACGACGGAGGAGCCGCGGAGGGCGCTGACCAGATCCGCCACGACGGTCGGGCTGCGGTAGTCGAACACGAGGTCTGCACCGAGCTCGCGCATCCGGTCGTGGTTGTGCGGCGAGGCGGTGGTCGCGACCCGGTGGCCGGAGGCGACCGCGAGCTGGATGGCGTTGCTCCCGACGCTTGTTGCGCCGCCCCAGATGACGACGGTCGTCCCGGTGGGTGTGGGGTGCTCCGAGGGGTGGGGGAGTGCGAGGTGGTCGCGCTGGAAGAGGGCGGTCGCGGCCGTGGAGATCCCGAGCGGTAGGACGACGGCGTCTTCGTCTCGCAGACCGTCCGGGATCGGGGCAGCAAGGTCCGCCCGCACGACGGTGAACTGCTGGAACCCGCCCTCGGCGTCATGGCGCCGACCGCGCTCCATGCCGACCGCGTAGGCCACGACGCGGTCGCCCACGGCGAAGCGACAGACGTCCGACCCGACGGCCACGACCTCGCCTGCGACGTCCTCACCGAGCACGGCGGGCACCGGCAGCCACCGGTACATGAGGTTCCCGGTCCGCTGCTTGACGTCGTCGAGCGGGTTCACCGCGACCGCACGGTTCCGGATGAGGAGTTCGCCCGGGCCGGGTTCATGCATCGCGGCGGTGCCGACGACGAGGTCGGCGCGAGGTGCTGGCAGCCAGGCTGCGGTGTTCGTCGGCATGGGGTCTCCAGGAAGCATGCGGGTGGATGTCGTGATGACGACATGATGTGCCATCACTCTACACCTGACGACACGACGTGTCATCGGCTATCCTGATCGCATGGCACGCTGGGCACCCGACGCGGCTCTCCGACTCGAGAGTGCTGCGATGGCGCTGTTCGCCGAGCGGGGCTTCACGGCGACGACGGTCCCGGAGGTCGCCGAAGCCGCCGGGCTCACCACCCGAACGTTCTTCCGTCACTTCGCCGACAAGCGTGACGTGCTCTTCCTCCGCGAGCGCGAGCTCCCGACCGTGGTCGGGCGGCTGGTCTCTGCTGCGCCACCAGGACTCGACCCGCTCGCGCTGGTGATGTCCGGCCTCGAGACCGTGGCTGCCGGCGAGCTGCAGCGCTGGCGGGACGACATCGCCGCCCGCCGCGCCGTCGTCCGGTCGGAACCGCAGCTGCGCGAGCGGGAACGGCTGAAGTCGGCGGTCCTCACCGACGCGATGCGCGACGCCCTCGTGGAGAGTGGTGTCACGTCAGCCGACGCGGCGCTCGCCGCGTCCATCGGTTCGGCACTCTTCGACGCCTCCCTCGAGCAGTGGCTCGCCGGACCCGACGACGCGCTCCTCGTCGACGTGCTCCGCGCGATGCGCGTCCGCCTCGGTGACCTCGCGGGGCGCTGATCACCCGGGCGTCGATCGAGCGAGGTTCGGCGCGCCCCGGCCCGGTTCACGCCGACCCGGCCCTGCTCACTCGTGCCGACCGACACCCGGGCAGGCTGGCGCCTGGGCCAGCCACCAGGCTGCGATCGCCCGGTCAGCCTCGCTGGGGTCGCGTGGTGCGTCCAGCTCGTCGTCGGCACTCCCGCACGGCTGGGCCGTGAAGCCGGCGATCCGCGGATTGTCAGCGCTCATCGTGAACGAGATGGTCGTCTCCGAGGTGTTCGCGAGCGTCGTCACCTGCTGGTAGGCCGCCCACTGCGGACTCGCCTGCAGCTCCGCGAGGGGCGCTCCTCCGAGTCGCGCGTCCTCGAGGAACGCGACCGCGATGCGGAGCTCATCGGGCCGGTCGCGGCCGCGATCATGCTGCTGCCCGTACCAATCGATGGCTGTCACCGAGCCCCCGACGGGTCCGAGGGCGGCGGTCGTCCCCTCGATCGCCGCGATGGTCTCCAGCACGGATGTCGGCACCGGCAGGCCCCATGCCAGGACGTGCACGCCTGCGGATCCGGGGTCGGGGTTGGTCAACACGAGCGAAATGTCCGCGGACGCCAGCGGCTTCGGGAGCTCTGCCTGGAACCCGCCCACCAGTCGCGCGGCATCCGTCGGCGTCAGCGGGTCGGCGTACAGGAACAAGACCTTGAGCTCGGACGATGCCGGCCGGTTCTCGCGGGCGGAGATCGCGATGAGCTCGACCTCGACTGATGCGACCCGGACCGCATCGACCGCGACCGGATCGGGGTCGGCCGCCCAGTCGCGCCAGGCCGTCACGGTCGCGTCGATCGTCTTCCGCGGTGCACCGGTGTCGAATGTGACCGAACCACCCACGGCATCCTCCACGATCACCTCGCCGGATTCCTTGCCATCGGTCGACCGGGCAGCCGCCGTCGCGACGTCGGTGTAGGACTCGGGCGGAGCGCCGTCGTCCATTTCGACGGTGATCCTGGCGTTGTAATACGTCTCCAGCCCGCCGCCGTTCGACGCTTCGACCGTTCCGGTGACGTCCGCCACATCGGGCAGGCCCTCGACGGCCTCGATGATCGACGCTCGTGCCGCGTCGGCGCCGGCGCTCGAACCGCATCCGGTGAGCAGAACGGCGGTTGTGATCGCGCCGAGTCCGACGGCGATCGCCCGTTGTGCGTTCCGGCGCGCGCGGGCGCCTCGTGATTCCCCCATGCAGGGAGGCTATCGCGACGCCGCGCTCGTCGTCCGGCGGGCGGCGGGGTCTCCGATGGTCGAGGATGGAGCCATGCCGAACCGGGAATCGTCCACCGCCAACCCGTACCGGATGAGTCGACGGCGCATCACGACGTGGACTGGCGCGCTCATCGCCTCCGTGGTGCTGCTCGTCGTCGTCGCTATCGTCTTGGCCGCCATCGGCGGCGACAGTGCAGAGTCCTGGGTCGCGATCGTCCTGTTCGTGGCGTTCGGCGTGCCCGTCGCTGCGGCAGCGGTTCTGGGCGGGTTGGCGATCGCCTCATGGGGGTGGGT
>NZ_LWCT01000013.1:0-253141 GCF_001650455.1 Plantibacter sp. H53 | reverse complement strand
AGCCTTCGGTGCGGCGGGGCCCGGGGTCGGAGCGCCGGGCGTGGCCGGACGCTTCGCCGGGGCGGCGGGGGCGGCTGACGCCTTCGCGCCCTCGGCCTCGAGGGCGGCGCGCAGCTTGCGGGCCACCGGTGGTTCGATACTGGAAGACGGTCCCTTGACGAACTCGCCCAATTCCTTGAGCTTCGCCATGGCGATCTTGCTGTCTACTCCGAGTTCGGATGCGATCTCGTGTACACGTGGTTTTGCAGCCACAATTCTCCTGTCTGAGCTTGCACCCAGGCAGGGGCAAGCGTTAGTGGTGGACGGTGCTCATTTCGAGCCGCTCATGAGTTGTCCATTAGCCGTTCAGCCTGTTCTCTCGGAATGCCGCACCCGGGTGGGGCGGCAGCAGGATGGAGGCCCGGGATCCGGGCCTGATACCTGCGGTGGGGAGCACGGTGTGCGCCGGAGCGCTCTCGCGTGCACTCACCATCGTACACCCCGACCCTGGGTGCGGGCTCACCACCGGGTCGTGAGCGGGTCGTTCGAGCCCGACGACGTCATTCAGCCGTCGGCGCGGCCGGTTCCGTCGACACGAAGGCCTGGACCGCCGACGGGTCGGGTCCCGCATGCAATCTGAGCGCCCTCGTGAACGCCCGACGCTGCACCGCCTGGTCGACGCACGCCGACGTCGGGTGCACCCAGGATCCGCGACCCGGCAGGCGCGCCGCGGCGTCGGGGACGAGCGCCCCTTCGACCGCGACGACGCGCAGCAGTGCCGAGCGCGGCTCGCGACGGCGACAGCCGACGCAGGTCCGCACCGGTTCCATCCGGCTCAGTCCGATTCGAGGATCGAGTCCGGCTGGATGTCGATCTTGGCGCCGGTGAGCTTGGCGGCGAGACGGGCGTTCTGCCCCTCCTTGCCGATCGCGAGCGACAGCTGGTAGTCCGGCACGAGCGCCCGGACGGCCTTGAGCGACTGGTCGATGACGTACGAGCTCGTGACCTTGGCCGGGGAGAGCGCGTTCGCGACGAACGTCGGCAGATCGGGCGAGTAGTCGACGATGTCGATTTTCTCGGCGCCCAGCTCGTCGGTGACCGCGCGGACGCGACGCCCGAGCTCACCGATGCAGGCGCCCTTGGCGTTGATGCTCGGGTCGTTCGCCTTCACCGCGATCTTGGTCCGGTGTCCGGCCTCGCGAGCGAGCGAGACGATCTCGACGATGCCGGATGCGATCTCCGGGACCTCCAACGCGAACAGCTTCCGTACGAGTCCGGGGTGGGTGCGCGAGACGGTGATCTGCGGACCCTTGAGGCCCTTCGTCACGCTCGTCACGTACACGCGGATGCGTGCACCGTGCGGGTACTCCTCACCGGCCACCTGCTCCTCGGGCGGAAGGATCGCCTCGATGGTGCCGAGGTCGACGTGGATCATGCGCGGGTTCGGGCCCTGCTGGATGACGCCCGCGATGATGTCGCCCTCGCGGCCCTTGAACTCACCGAGGACGGCGTCGTCCTGGATGTCGCGGAGCCGCTGGAAGATGACCTGCTTCGCGGCGAAGGCGGCGATGCGACCGAAGTCGTCCGGCGTGCTCTCAGCCTCCCCGATCAGGACACCCTCGTCGTCGAACTCGGGCACGAACACCCCGACGTGGCCGGTCTTGCGGTCGAGCTGGACGCGGGCCGCCGGGACGTCGCCGCGTGCGGTGGTGTCGGTACCCTCGGTGCTCTTCAGGTACGCACTCAGGATGGCCTGCTCGATGATCACGACGAGCTCCTCGAGCGGGATCTCCTTCTCGCGTTCGATCGACTTCAACAAACCGAGATCGATGTCCATCGATGGCCTCCTCTATTCAACTGGTGGTGCCGCGGCAAGACGTGCAGCGGCACGACGGGCATGCTGCTGCCGTGCTGCCGAACCCGTCTGTCTACGGTACCGGATGCCGAGGGGTACGTCATCCACCCAGCTGGGAAGCGGCCGCGCGTCCTCGAGGGGCGCCGCCCCGGCTCGACCCCGTCTCGGGGCGGGTGACATGATTGGCCAATGGTCTTGGGCGAGCTGCGGAACGTCATGCGGAGCACGAGGGTGAGGATCCTCGTCGCGATCCTGCTCGCGACGACGCTCGCGATGACGCTCGTGGGCGTCTCCACCTACACGCTCGGCCGGCAGCAGACCCTCGCGACCATCGACGCCCGCCTGGAGCACAGCGCCGAGCTCATCGCCTTCATGGTGGTCGGTTCCGGCGACTCCGCCGACGCCCCGGCGACGAGCGACGCGGCCGTCGACGCCGTGATGCGACGCTGGATCTTCGCCGAGGACGAGACCGCCATCGGTGTGCGCGCCGACGGCTCGACGGTCGCGCCCAGCGCCCCGTCCGCCTTCCGGCTGGACGACGACCCGCGGCTGCTCGACACCATCACGGCCCGCGCGTCCCGCGGCGTCGTCACGGGTGAGGCAACCGGTGACCGCACCGTGCGGTACGCGATCATCCCGGTGCAGGTCGTCGGCGACCCGAGTGTGGCCCACGTCGTCATCGCCACGGACGTGCACGCGGCGCTCGCGGAGTCCCGAGGCATCCTCGCCGTCGAGATCGTGGTCGCCGTGGTGTGCCTGCTCCTGCTCGGCCTCGTCGGCTGGCAGCTCGCGGGCGGACTGCTCCACCCCATCCGGCTGCTGCGGGACGCCGCGGCCCGCATCACCGAGTCGGACCTCGACGAGCGCATCCCGGTCGTCGGTCGCGACGACGTCTCGGAGCTCACCACGACCGTGAACGGCATGCTGGACCGCCTCGACGAGGCCTTCACCAGTCAACGCCAGCTGCTCGACGACGTCGGCCACGAGCTGAAGACGCCGCTGACGATCGTGCGCGGACACCTCGAGCTCCTCGATCCGTCCGACCCCGCGGAGGTGGCCGCCACCCGGGACCTCGCCCTCGACGAACTCGACCGGATGAGCTCCCTCGTCGCCGACATCACCGAGCTCTCGACGGCCGGACTCGCGTCGACCCTCGACCGGGAGCCGGTCGACATCGAGGCGTTCACCGCCTCCGTCCACGAGAAGGCCACGGCGATCTCGCCCGAACACGAGTGGACCCTGGGCGAGCAGGCCGCACTCACCGCCGACGTCGACGCCGGGCGCCTGGCCCAGGCCTGGCTACAGCTCGCGGACAACGCCGCGAAGTACTCCCCGGCCGGGTCGACGATCGTGATCTCGAGCCGGTTCGACGAGTCGGACGATCCGGCGCTCGTGCTCTCCGTCGCCGACGACGGGCCCGGGGTGCCGGAGGCGCTCCGCGAACGCATCTTCGACCGGTTCACCCGGGTGAGCGGTGGACGGGGTGTCGCCGGCTCCGGCCTCGGCCTGTCGATCGTGCAGGCGATCGCCGCAGCACACGGCGGATGGGCCGAGGTCGAGGACACGCGGCAGGCCGGCTCACTCTTCAGCATCCGACTGCCGCTCGCGGTGGCGGACGACGACGAGGGATCCGACACGGACCTCGACCTCGACCCGGACGAGACCGCGGCGATCCCCCGCAGCGCGATGGCGCAGGCGATCGCGCTGCGAGAGGCGCAGGCGGCTCAGGATGCCGCTGAGGCGCAGACGACCGCGGCGATGCAGGCCGGACCGACACCCGGCGATGCACGCCCCGCGAACGACGAACCACCACGCTCGCGAGCACCGTCCCCTGAGGACGACTTCCCGGACCTCGTCGACACCTCGGCTCGGCGGAGTGCGCCGGAGGACCACGCATGAGCCGGATCCTGGTCGCCGAGGACGAGACGCGGATCTCCGCGTTCGTGAGCAAGGGCCTGCGTGCCGCCGGACACACGGCGGACGTGACGGTCGACGGCTCGCAGGTCGTCGAGCTGGCGGAGAGCGGCGACTTCGACCTGCTCGTCCTCGACATCGGACTCCCCGGTGTCGACGGCTTCGAGGTGCTCAGACGGCTCCGCGACGACGGCAGCGAGCTCCCCGTCATCATCCTGACCGCCCGTGATTCCGCGCGGGACCTCGTGGCGGGCCTCGACGGCGGAGCGAACGACTACATGTCGAAGCCCTTCCGGTTCGAGGAGCTCCTGGCCAGGATCCGCCGACGCCTGGCCGAGCGGGCTCCGGCGTCGACCACCGCCGTCCAGGAACGGTTGTCGGTCGGTCATCTGGAGCTCGAGCTACGCGAACGACGCGTCCTCGTCGACGGGGTGCCGGTCGAGCTGTCCACCCGCGAGTTCGCCCTCGCCGAGGAGTTCTTCCGCCACCCGGACCAGATCCTCAGCCGTGAGGAACTCCTCAGCCGGGTCTGGGGCTACGACTTCGACCCCGGTTCGAACGTCGTCGACGTCTACGTGCGGTATCTCCGGAACAAAATCGGCAAGGACGCCATCGCGACGGTCCGCGGGGCCGGCTACCGCCTCAGCACGAGAGCGCAGTAGCGGTCGTCATCCCGTCCGGATGACGACCGCTACTGCGCTCTCGCGGCTCAGAGGGCGAGGTCGGCGATCGCGACCCGGTCCTTCGTGCCGGCGGCCCGGTCCCAGAGCTCGACGAAGCCCTCGGTGGCCTCGCGACCGACGACCACCACGACGGGCACGCCGATCAGCTCGGCGTCGCCGAACTTGACGCCCGGGGACACCTTGCCGGTGCGGTCGTCGTAGAGGACGTCCTTCCCGCTCGCCTCGAGGGAGGCGACGAGTTCCTCGGCCACCTCGAAGATCGCCGCGTCGCGTCCTGCTGCGACGACGTGCACGTCGAACGGGGCGACGGCCTTCGGCCAGATGAGACCGCGCTCGTCGTTGTTGCCCTCGGCGATGATCGCGAGGATGCGCGTGATCCCGATGCCGTAGGAGCCCATGGTCACCGTGACGAGCTTGCCGTTCTCGTCGAGCACCTTCAGTCCGAGCGCCTCGGCGTACTTGCGCCCGAGCTGGAAGACGTGCCCGATCTCCATGCCCCGAGCGAGCTCGACCGGTCCGGAGCCGTCGGGCGCGGGGTCACCGGCGCGGACCTCCGCCGCCTCGACGAAGCCGTCGGCGGTGAAGTCCCGCCCGGCCACAAGGCCGAAGACGTGCTGCTGATCGACGTTCGCACCGGTGATCCACTCGGTGCCGTCGACGACCCGGGGGTCGAGGAAGTACCGGATCTCCGTCGCCGACTCCTCGCCGAGGACGGGCCCCTGCGGGGACCACGGTCCGATGTAGCCCTTGACGAGCCCGGCGTTCGCGGCGAAGTCCGCTTCGGTCGCGGCCTCCACCTCCGCGGGGCTGAAGGCCACCTCGACGCGCTTGAGGTCGACGTCGCGGTCGCCCGGCAGGCCGATGACGACCATCTCGCGCGTGCCGTCGAGGTGCCGCAGTGCCAGCACGACGTTCTTGAGGGTGTCGGCGGCAGTCCAGGCCCGTCCGTCGTCGCGCGGGTGCCGCTCGTTGGCGAGGTCGACGAGCGTCGAGATCGTCGGGGTGTTCGGCGAGTCGAAGACCGTCGCGGGTGCCAGACCCTCGACGGGGCGGGCCTCCGGGACCTCGGTGGTGTAGGCCTCGACGTTGGCTGCGTACCCGCCGGCCGAACGCACGAAGGTGTCCTCACCGACCGCGGTGGGGTGCAGGAACTCCTCGCTGCGCGAACCGCCCATCGCGCCGGCGTCGGCCTGCACGATCTCGTACTCGAGGCCGAGCCGCGTGAAGATGCGCTCGTAGGCGTCGCGCTGCGCCTGGTAGCTCGCGTCGAGCCCGGCGTCGGACACGTCGAACGAGTAGGCGTCCTTCATCGTGAACTCACGACCGCGCAGGAGGCCTGCCCGGGGACGGGCCTCGTCGCGGTACTTGTCCTGGATCTGGTAGATCGACAGGGGCAGGTCCTTGTAGGAGGAGTACAGGTCTTTCACGAGCAGGGTGAAGACCTCCTCGTGTGTCGGCGCCAGCAGGTAGTCGGCACCCTTGCGGTCGTGCAGGCGGAAGAGGGCGTCGCCGTACTCCTCCCACCGGCCGGTGACCTCGTAGGGCTCGCGCGGCAAGAGCGCGGGGAAGTGCACCTCGAACGCGCCGGCGTTCGCCATCTCCTCGCGGACGATGGCCTCGATCTTGTTCTTCACCCGCAACCCGAGCGGCAACCAGGCGAAGACGCCCGGCGCCTGGCGTCGGATGTACCCCGCCCGCACCAGCAGGCGGTGACTCGTCACCTCCGCGTCGGAAGGGTCTTCACGGAGCGTACGGAGGAAGTAATTCGAAAGGCGCGTAACCACCTGTCCATGCTAGTCCGTCACACGCAGGCAGCCCGGAACCGCTACCAGGGGCGATCGGCGAAGTTCCCGTTGTCGTTGTTCCGACCGCGGTTCTTGGCGTCCTCGGTCGACTTGTCCTGCTGGGCGTCCTGGCCGGCGTCCTTCAACTTGTCGACCTTCCCGTCGACCTCGCTGTCCCCGGTGCCGCTCGAGCCGCTCGCGTCGCCGTCGCCCTGTCCCCCGTTCGAAGGATCCTGCTGGCCCCGCCCGCCGGACCGGTCGCGCTGGTCGGTCGCATCCTGACGTTTGCGGTCGATGCGATCGCCGGTGTCCTGCAGGTTCTCACCGGGCGTGCCCTTCGGATCGATCACGTCGGGCTGCTGCCCGGTGCCGCCCTGATCGCCCTGGCCGCCTTGGTTCCCTTGGTCGCCCTGATCCCCTTGGTCGCCCTGGTCCCCTTGGTCGCCCTGGTCCCCTTGGTCACCCTGGCCGCCTTGGTCGCCCTGATCCCCCTGGCCGCCTTGGTCACCCTGCTCCCCTTGCTCACCCTGGTCGCCCTGGTCGTCTTGACCGCCCTGACCACCTTGATCGCCCTCATCCCCCTGGCCACCCTGGTCCTGCTGGTCCTGCTGGTCCTCGTTCTGCTCCTGGGACTCCCCCTCGAAGCAGCCCTCGCCCTCGTCGACGATGCGCTTCGCGGTGTCGTAGAGGTTGATGGCGCCCTGGAAGAACTGGCCCTTCACGTACTCGTCGGCCTGGGTCTCGTACGCGCGCGCCAGGTTGACCCGGACGATGCAGGCGGTCTCCTCCGTCGGCGCGAGCTCGAGCGCCTTCCCGAGGTCGTCGGTCCCCTGCACCCAGTCCTGTCCGGCCGCGGCTGCGGTGCCCCGGTCGAACCAGGCGATCCACGGCTCGACGACGTTCGCCGTGAAGAGGTGCCCCGCGCTCAACTGCGCCCCGGAGTAGTCCTCGGCGCGGTACTCGGCGATCGCCGACTGCGCGACGACCGGCAGACTCACGAACTTGACCCCGACGACGAGGGCGACGAGGACCAGCGGAAGGGACCACCAGAACAGCCGACGGCGCAACCGGGTGACCTCGGCCGGGGCCAGCGGCGGACGCCGCGGTTCCTCGAACCGTGGCCGTGGCTCCGGGCTGCGCGGCGCGTCGTCGGCCCGGTCGGTCCGGGTCCGCTCGTCGAAGAGGGTCATGCCCGCCCACCCTTCGTCCGTCGGAGCTCGCCCAGCGCGCCGACCAGGCCGGGGAGCTCGGTGAGGAGCAGCACACCGAACCCGAGCGCGAACACCCAGTACAGCTCATCGGTGCGCCGGATGTCCACCTCGTCCTCGACGGTGACGCCGCCGACGGCGAGGCCGTCGAGTGCGTCGTCGAGCGACGCACCCGGTGTCCTGATCTCCGCTTCGACGCCGAGCTGCGACGCGATCGTCTCGAGCGCGCCCGGATCCAGCCGGGACACGGCGGGCTCACCGGTCGAGTAGTCCTGGATGTAGCGGACGCTGCCGTCCTGGTATCCCGAGAACTCGCGCATGGTCCCGCCGGCCTCGGTCCCGTAGCCGAGCACACCACCGCCGCCGATGAGCGGTGCGATGCTCTCGAACGACCCGGGCGCCGCGCCGCTCGTCTGCTCGCCGTCACCGAGGTAGAACATGATCCGGTTCCGACCCGGTTCCTGCTCCTCGGCCTGGGTCAGCAGCGTGGTCATGAACTCCACCGGCGCGTCGATGCTGCTGCCGCGGGAGTAGGTGGTGATCTCCTGCGTCATCGCCTCCGCGGCCGACCGGAGCGCCGTCGCGTCCGTCGTGAGGGGCATGCGCTGGACGGCCACGGCGTCGAACGTCACGAGCGCGTAGCGGGCACCGGCCAGCCGGTCGGCGATACCGGTGATGTCGGCCTTCGCTCCGTCGAGCCGGGTCGGCGGCTTCGGGGCGCCGTTCTCGTCCGTCCCCGATGCGGCCTCGTCCGACCAGTCCTCGGCGGCCATCGAACTCGTCGTGTCCACGACGAAGTAGACGTCGAGGTCGCCCATCGCGGACGGCGGGCGATGGTTGCCGGGGATGGTCGGTCGGAGGGCGATGACCACGAGCACGACGACCATGGCCAGTCGGGCGATCCAGTGCCAGGCTCCTGGCCGCCGCACCCCGGCGAGGAACTGCCAGACGGCGAAGGCCGCGAGGACGGTGCCGAGCACGGCGATGGCCCAGATCGGCAGAACGGGGTTGATGGTCATCGGCGCAACCTCCAGGCGAGCAGCATGAGCGCCGCGAGGCCGCCGAACGCCGCCAGCACGAACACGAACGGCTCGTCGACCTGCACGAGCTGTTTGGCGCCCTTCAGCGTCTTCGTCTGCTCAGCCGTGATCTGCTGGACGATGCCGCCGACCGCGCCGGGGTCGGCTAGCGCGTAGTAGTCCCCGCCGGTGGACGTCACGACCTCGTCCATCTCCGCGGCGAGGTCGTCGAGGTAGTCCTTGCTGGAGACGTCGCCGGGGTTGATCCCGTACACCGTCACGTCCTGCGCCTTCGCATAGGCGCCGGCCTCCTTGAGCGTGAGGATCGGCTCGCCGGCGACGTAGTTGTCGGTCGCGAGCACGATCGAGCGGGACCGTTCCTCGCCGACCTGGTCGAACCGCATGACGCAGGACCCGAGACCGTCGCCGATGAGGGACGACCCGTTCCCGAGATCGGTGCCGTTCCAGTACTCGTAGTCGCTCTCCGGCGAGGTGAGGTCCTCGACGAGGTGGTCGAGCTGCGCGGCCACGTAGTCGTAGTCGCTCGTCAGCGGGAAGTACGTGGTCGCCGACGCGTTGAACAGGACAAGCGCGATCCGCTCACCGTCGAACCGCTGCACGAGCTTCTCGAACACCCCGACCAGCGCGGCGTCGTACTCCGTCATCGACCCGGACACGTCGAGGCAGAGCACGATGTCGCGGTTGCGCAGTTCGGGCTGGAACACCGTCGTGCTCACCACGCGGGACCCGAGGGCCATGCCGGCGAGCAGCAGCACCCCCAGCGCGGCGATCGTCGCGATGATGAGGCGCCGGTACCGCGACAGCGCGCGACGGTATCCGGGGAGTGCGGTGAGCCGTTCGGAGTGCGCGACCCACAGGGGCTCGGCGTTCACCCTCCGGCGCCGCCCGGTACGGGCCACGAGGACGACGGCGGCGACCACCGCGGCCACGGCGAGGAGCCAGACGAGCGGCATCCACCAGTAGATCAGCTCCACGTCGTCACCACCTGGCGCGCGAGCATGGCCGCCTCGGCGACGCTGCCGGTCTCGGCCTCGCGGAATTCGACCGGGTAGTAGGCCGAAACGGCACGACTGAGTGGCGCGAGTCCGGCGCGATCGAGGTCTGCGAGCGTCATGACCTGGGCACGGACGCCGCTGGACTCGTGCGCGTACATCCGGAGGATCGCGCCGAGCCGTTGGTGGGCGCGCCGCGTGCTCAGGGCGCCGTCCCCGTGCTCGCGCTCGATCTCGCCGATGAGCGCGAGGTAGCGATCGCGCAGGACGGTCGGCGACGGCTGCGGAGCAGGACGCGGAGCGCTCCCGCGCGCGCGACGGCGCACGTGGGCGAGCATCCAGACGTACCACCCGATCACGAGCGCGATGAGCACGAGTCCGAGCACCGGCCAGAGCAGCGTGTACTGGACCGGTGCGTAGTAGCCGTTATCGCCGGGCATGTCGGTGGGCCTCGAGGAGGTGGAAGAGGACGGGGACGACGTCGTCGGCGCCGGTCACGCGCTGGCCGCTGATACCGAGCTCCTCGAGCTGATCGAGGTGGCGGGCGGTCGCAATGGCGACGGCCTCGGTGAACTCGCGACGGAGCGCGTCGTTCGACCGGATGAAGGCCGGCAGGGACCGCTCGTCGGCGACGTCGACCATCGAGCGACCGGTGTACTCGGCCCGCATGAGGTCGGCGTCCCCGACCGAGATCCAGAGCACCTCGTGCTGGACGTGCAGGCGACGGAGGATCTCCGACCGCTTCGGCGCGATCTCCTCGTCGTCCGAGACGATCACGAGCAGACAGCGCTGCTTGACCGACCGTGCCGCGTAGCCGAGCAACTCGTCGAGATCGCTCTGGGGCGCCGCGAGCGATGCACGCCGGTCGATGTGCTGCAGCAGGCGTTCGAGTGCCGATTCGGTGCCGGCGGGCCGGACGAGTTCCGGTGCGGCGGCGTCACCGGCGACGAGACCGACGAGGTCGCCGTGCCGGATCGCGAGGTACCCCAGGATGCCGACCGCGAGGATGGCGACCTCGCGTTTGGTGCTCCCGCCCTCGGCGAGCGCCGCGAGATCACGACCCGTGTCGACGACGAACAGCACCTGGTGTTTCCGCGTGGCGATGTAGCGCTTCACGAGTGGAGCGCCGTGTCGGGCCGTCGCCTTCCAGTCGATGTCCTTGATCTCGTCGCCCGGCGTGTACTCGCGGAGGTCGTCGAAGTCGAGGCTCCTGCCCTGGAACACCGAGCGGTACTCGCCGTCGAGCATCCCCCGCACGCGGCGGTGGGCGTGGATGAAGAGTTTGGACTTCACCCGGTGGAGCAGCGGGGCTGACACGGGCCTACGGTGCCTGGACCGCTCCGAAGACGGCGTCGATGATCGTCTCGGGCGAGACGTCGTCGGCCGCGGCTTCGAAGTTCAGGATGATGCGGTGCCGCAGCACCTGGTGGCGGTAGCCCTTGACGTCCTCGGGGATGACGTGGTCCCGACCGGCGAGGATCGCGAGCGCCCGCGCGACGGTGCTGAACGCGATGCTGGCACGCGGGCTCGCCCCGTACTCGATGTAGCTCGCGAGCTTCGGCGGCAGGTAGTCGCTCGCATGGCGGGTCACGTAGACCGTCTGGACGATGTAGTTGAGGATCGACGCGTCGAGGTAGACCCGCTTGGCGAGGGACTGCAGGAACAGGACGTCCTCGAGGCTCACCCCCGGGCGATCCTGGTCGGTCTCGTAGAGCCCGGAGTTCACCCGACGGACGATCTCGGCCTCCTCGCCGATCGTCGGGTAGTCGAGCACCTCCTTGAGGAGGAAGCGGTCGAGCTGCGCCTCGGGAAGGTGGTACGTGCCCTCCTGCTCGATGGGGTTCTGCGTGGCGAGCACGAAGAACGGCTTCGGCAACGGATAGTGCGTGCCGCCGATGGAGGTCTGGCGTTCCTGCATCGCCTCGAGCATCGCGCTCTGGGTCTTCGCGCTCGACCGGTTGACCTCGTCGAGGAGCACGAAGTTCGCGTGCACGGGACCGAGCTGGGTCTGGAACGCACCGGTGCGGGCATCGTAGATCTGCGTGCCGATGATGTCGCTCGGCAACAGGTCGGGGGTGCACTGGATGCGTTTGAACGACGCGTTCACCGCTTGGGCGATCGATTCCGCCGCGGTCGTCTTCGCGAGTCCTGGGACACTCTCGAGCAGGACGTGTCCGCCCGAGACGAGTGCCGCGAGCAGGGTGGTGCGCAGGCCCTGCTGACCGACCACCTTCGCGTCGTAGGCACCGACGATCTCGGAGAGGATGCTGCGGGCCCGTTGCAGCTCGGCTGGCGCGATGGGGGTGCTCGGCGTCACGGTCACTGGTCTCCCTGGCGAGGCTGGCGGTCCGGACGGATGACCGTCGAACGCGGATCCGCCTGGTGGAACCCGGCGGTCCGAACAGTCTACGTGTGAAGATCCGGAGCCCGGGCTCCTCGGCCACCGGATGGCCACCAGGGCGTCGGGAGCCGTTCGCCCACCGTCCCCCTCGCGTCCACCGCCGCTTCCTACCGTGGATCGATGACATCTGCAGCGCACGGGAGGCACCCGGAGACCGACGGCGCGACGGCGATCGTCCCGGTCAGGGGCGGTTCGAAGGGGATCCACCGCAAGAACCTCAGGACGGTCCGCGGGAGCACCCTCATCGCACGGTCGGTCGAAGGACTGCTGCGGTCGGGTGGCGTCTCGCGCGTGGTCGTCACGACCGATCACCCGGACCTCGCCGCCGCCGCCGTCGCCGCCGGTGCCGAGGTCATCGACCGGCCGGCCGAACTCGCCGAGGACAGCACCTCCTCCGAGGCCGCGCTCCTCCACGCGCTCGGTGTCCTCGCGGAGCGCGGCGAGCTGACCCCCGTGACGGTGTTCGCGCAGGCGACGTCGCCCTTCCTCGACGTGGAAGCGCTCGACGACGCCGTCGCGCTGGTCTCCTCCGGGCGGGCGGACTCCGTCTTCGCCGCGGTACTCGACCACGGATTCCTCTGGACGGAGAAGACGAAGGGTGCCCGAGGGATCGGCCACGACCACCGCGAGCGTCCCCGGCGGCAGGACCGCGCCCCGCAGTACCGCGAGACCGGGTCGTTCTACGTCTTCGACACGGACGGCTTCCTCGAAGCCGGGCACCGCTTCTTCGGCCGGATCGCGCCGGCCGTCACCAGGTCCTTCGCCGCGCTCGACATCGACGAACCGGAGGATCTGCTCGTCGCCGAGGCGATCGCCGGACTCGCCGAACGCCAGCTGGGCATCCCGTCGGGCTCGGAGCGTTCCGAGCACCACCTCGACGTCGCCGCCGTCGTCACCGACTTCGACGGGGTCCACACCGACGACCGCGCCAGTATCGACGCCGACGGGGTCGAACGGGTGAGCGTCCATCGCGGTGACGGCCTCGGCGTCCGTCTGCTGCGCGAGGCCGGACTGCCGTTCCTGATCCTGTCGACCGAGCGGGTCCCGATCGTCGCCGCACGCGCGGCCAAACTCGGCGTCGACGTCGTGTACGGCTCCGCCGACAAGGCGACCGCGCTCCGCGACTGGGCCGCGGCGAAGGGCGTCCCACTCGACCGCATCGCCTACCTCGGCAACGACGTCAACGACATCCCGGCACTCGAGATCGTCGGCTGGCCGGTCGTCGTCGCCGATGCGCACCCGGAGGCGCGTGCCGTCTCCCGGCTCGTCCTGGAAAGCCGAGGCGGCGACGGCGCCGTCCGCGAACTCGCCGACCTCGTCCTCGCCGCACGCGCACGCGCGGCCCTCGACCCCCTGAAGCTGTCCACGCTGCAATCGAACGGAGCACGACCATGAGCATCCACCAGGACGCGAACGACACCACCGACCTCGACGGCCGGACGCAGCCGTCTCCCGTGCGCATCGACGGCATCCCCGTCGGCGGCGGCGCTCCCGCGTACGTCATCGGGGAGATCGGTCTCAACCACAACGGCGACGTGGAGCTCGCGAAGCGACTCATCGACGTGGCCGCCGACGCCGGCGCACAGGCCGTCAAGTTCCAGAAGCGCACGCCCGAGATCTCGACGCCGACGCACATGCGCGACGTCCCGCGGCAGACGCCGTGGGGTGAGATGAGCTACCTCGACTACCGCTACCGGGTCGAGTTCGACCGTGAGCAGTACATCGAGATCGGCGACCACGCCACCCTGCGCGGCCTCAGCTGGTTCGCCTCCCCGTGGGACGAACCGTCGGTCGACTTCCTCGAGGACCTGGGCGTCAGCGCCCACAAGGTCGCGTCCGCCTCGGTGACCGACTCGGGCCTCCTCACCCGTCTCGCCGCGACGGGGAAGCCGATCATCCTCTCGACCGGCATGTCGACGCTCGAGCAGATCGACCGCGCCGTCGAGATCCTCCGGGGCTCTCCGCTGGTCATCCTCCACGCGACCTCCACCTACCCCTTGCCCGCCGAAGAGGCGAACCTCCGGATGATCGACAGCCTCGCCGCCCGGTACCCCGGTGTGCCCATCGGGTACTCCGGCCACGAGACCGGTCTCCAGATCTCCCTCGCCGCGGTCGCCCTCGGAGCCATGATGGTGGAACGCCACATCACGCTCGACCGTGCCATGTGGGGCTCGGACCACGCCGCGTCGCTCGAACCGCACGGTTTCTCGAACCTCGTCCGCGACATCCGGGTCATCGAGACCGCCATGGGTGACGGCGTCAAGCGCATCTTCCCCGGCGAACTCGCCCCACTCGCGAAGCTGCGCAGGGTCGATGCCTGATCATGGGCCCCGCCGTCGGGTGATCGGGGTGGTGGACTCCGACTCCTTCGTGAAGTGGGGCGCCGCCACCCTCTCCCGCGCGACCGGCTGGGACGTCGACCTCGTCCTCATCGAGAGCGACGTGTCCGCCACGGACCGGCAGGTGGACATCGCCCTGCTCCACACGGCGTTCGAGGGTCGGACCGTCCGTCGCCTGTCGCTCCGACGACTCGTCGACCTCATCCGGACCGAGCAGCCGGACGGCGTGTTCGTCTCCACGCGGGGGCCGGTCGCCGAGGTCGTCATCTCGGAACTCCTCGCGCTCGGCCGCGCCACCCGCCCGGTCCTCCTCACCGGTCTCCCCGGCATCTCCATCCCGGCGAAGTGGAAGGGGATCTTCCTCCGTGCGCAGGCAGACGTCTTCGTCCTGCACAGCCACCGCGAAGTCGCCGCCTACCGTGAACTCGCGCTGATGCACGGGGTCGAGCCGGCGTTCGCGCTCGCGACCCTGCCGTTCCTGACGGACCCGGCGACCGAGCCACCGGCCGAGCCCGCCCCGCGTACCCGGGTCGTCTTCGCCGCCCAGGCCACCGTCCCGGCCGACCGCGGCGACCGGCTCCGGATCCTCTCCTGGCTGCGGACCCTCGCGATCCGGCACCGCGACCTCGACGTCGTGATCAAGGTGCGCGGCCTCGCCGGCGACCCGCAGACCCATCACGAGCACTACCCCTTCGACACCCTCCTCACCGGGCCGACACCCGACAACCTCCGGGTCGCCACCGGTTCGATGGCGGTCCACCTCGGCCACGCGGCCGGGCTCGTCACCGTGAGTTCCACGGCTGCGATCGAGGCCATCGCCGCCGGGGTGCCGGTCATCCTGCTCGATGACTTCGGTGTGGACCCGGCGCTCATCAACACCGTCTTCGAGGGCAGCGGGCTGCTCGCCTCCAAAGACGACCTCATGGCCGCCCGCTTCCGGTACCCGAACCCGGATTGGCTGCAGCAGAACTACTTCCACCCCGCCCCGGAGGACGACTGGATCCAGCGGTCGGAGGAGGCGTTCGCCGCGCGCGACCTCGGGACCCTGCCGGTCCGTCCCCGCGCACGACAGAGTCGCGGCGGCATGCTCCGCACCGGTTGGGAGCGTCGTCGGGCGTTCGGGCGGGCCGACACGAGCGCGCTGGGCACGGTCGCCTTCGTCATCGGGCGGCCACTGCAGATCGCTCGCCGTCTGGTCCGTCGCGCTCGGGGCGTCCAGCCTGCCGAGCGGCAACCGATCGCCTCCCGTCGGCTCGCACCGATCGAGACGGAGACGCCGGTGCGCGCTCCGCACGGAGCTCGTCACCGCACAGCCCGCTGACGGGATCACCGCTCGACCGGAGACTGGTCGGGCGGTGATCCGGCTCAGTTGGAGCCGACCGTCACCACCGGTGCGCCCGTGGAGGTGTCGTCCGCGGGCATCTCGGCGGCCAGACGGTTGGCCTCCTGGATGAGCGTCGCGACGATCTCCGACTCCGGCACCGTCTTGATGACCTCGCCCTTGACGAAGATCTGGCCCTTGCCGTTGCCGCTCGCGACGCCGAGGTCGGCCTCACGAGCCTCTCCGGGGCCGTTCACGACGCAGCCCATGACGGCGACCCGCAGGGGGACGCTCATCCCCTCGAGGCCGTCGGTCACGTCGTTCGCGAGCTTGTAGACGTCGACCTGGGCGCGCCCGCAGCTCGGGCAGGAGACGATCTCGAGCTTGCGCTCGCGGAGGTTCAGCGACTGCAGGATCTGCAGCCCGACCTTGATCTCCTCCGCCGGCGGCGCGGAGAGCGAGACACGGATGGTGTCGCCGATGCCCTCGGAGAGCAGGATGCCGAACGCGGTCGCGCTCTTGATGGTTCCCTGGAAGGAAGGACCTGCCTCCGTCACGCCGAGGTGCAGGGGCCAGTCGCCGCGCTCGGCGAGCAGCCGGTAGGCCTTCACCATGACGACCGGGTCGTTGTGCTTGACGGAGATCTTGAAGTCGTGGAAGTCGTGCTCCTCGAAGAGGCTCGCCTCCCAGACGGCGCTCTCGACGAGCGCTTCGGGGGTCGCCTTGCCGTACTTCTGCAGCAACCGCGGGTCGAGGGACCCGGCGTTGACGCCGATGCGGAGGGAGACGCCGGCGGCTTTCGCGCGCCGGGCGATCTCGCCGACCTGGTCGTCGAACTTCCGGATGTTGCCGGGATTGACCCGGACGGCCGCGCACCCCGCGTCGATCGCGGCGTAGACGTAGGCGGGCTGGAAGTGGATGTCGGCGATCACCGGGATCTGACTCTTCTTCGCGATGATCGGCAGCACCTCGGCGTCGTCGCGGGTCGGGACGGCCACGCGGACGATGTCGCAGCCGGAGGCCGTGAGCTCGGCGATCTGCTGGAGGGTCGCGTTGATGTTGGTCGTCTGGGTCGTCGTCATCGACTGGACGCTCACCGGGGCGTCGCCGCCGACGAGCACCTTGCCGACCTTGATCTGTCGCGACTTGCGCCGCGGGCTCAGCGTCTCGGGAACCGACGGAAGACCCAGATTGATAGCTACCACGAGCCTCAGCTTACGCGCGCGACGCCCCGCAGGCTCCCCGTGAGCTGAATGCCTGCTGGGACGTCGCGATCCACGGTCAACGGGCGGGTGGTGCCTCGCGATTCGCACGCAGGACGCCGAGCCGTTCCCGGTACTCGACCTCGTCGATGTCGCCCTGGGCGAAGCGCTCGGCGAGCGTCTGCTCGGCGCTCCGGGACCCGTCCTGATGCCAGGCCCACGGCGGGCCCTGGTGGCCGTCCGGGGACGCCCCGGACCAGGCTCGGCGACGCCACCGCCGACCGACCAGCGCGACGACGAGGACGATCACGGCGATCCAGAACGCGGGGATGAGCAGCAGCCAGAGGAGGTGGAAGCCCGGCCCGGGACCGCCGGGATGCATGGCGGTCACAGCGAGCACGATCAGGGAGGTGGACATGGAGGACTCCGTTCGTCGGGCGGACGACCACCGTCGTCCGCATCACGACCCCGAGCCTCCTCCGGATGGCGGCCGAGGGCATCCGACGATGGGACGGATCACCGGACTCCCCCGGGAGTACGACCACCCGGCGCTCAGACGCCGGGACTGACGAGCCCCGTCTCGTAGGCGATGACGACGAGTTGGACCCGGTCGCGCGCCGCGAGCTTCGACATGATGCGCGACACGTGGGTCTTCGCCGTGAGCGGGCTGAGGAACAACGCCCCTCCGATCTCCTCGTTGGTGAGTCCGCGTCCGACGAGACCCAGCACCTCGCGTTCGCGCTCGGTGAGCCCGGCGATCACGGCGTCGTCGAGCGGCGCGGCGATCGCTCCGGCGACCTGGGTGAGCAGGCGCCTCGTGACCCCGGGCGACAGCAGGGCGTCACCCGACGCGACCACACGGACGGCCCGGATGAGCTCGGCCGGCTCGGTGTCCTTCACGAGGAAGCCGCTCGCACCTGCCCGGATCGCCTGCGCGACGTACTCGTCGAGTTCGAAGGTGGTGACGACGATGATGCGGGTGGCCTCGAGCGTCGGATCAGCGACGATGGCCTCGGTGGCGGCCAGGCCGTCGCCTCCGGGCATCCTGATGTCCATGAGGACCACGTCCGGCCGCTCCCGACGGACGACCACGAGCGCCTCGTCGCCACCGGCCGCCTCACCCACGACCGCGATGTCGGGCTCCGCGTCGAGGAGGGCGCGGAACCCTCCACGGATGAGTGCCTGGTCGTCGGCGACGACCACGCGGATCACGCGACGCCTCGGACCGGCACCCGGGCCGCGACACGGAAGCCGCCGAGCGGACTCCGCCCGGTCTCGAGGGTGCCACCGAGGAGCTCGGCGCGCTCGGTCATGCCGAGGAGGCCGTTGCCGTGCTCCGCGGGCCCGGGTGGGGCACCGACTCCGTCGTCCTCCACGAGCAGGCGGTAGGTGCCGTCGACCTCGACGAGCTCGACGGACACCCGTCCGGCCTGCGCGTGCCGGAGGACGTTCGTGACGCTCTCCTGCGCGATCCGGTACAGCGCCTGCTGCACGGCCGCGCCGGGCGTGGAGACGAGGCGCAGCGCAAGCACCGCATCGACGCCCTGGTCTCGGAGGGACTGGACGAGGACGGGCAGTGCCTCGAGATCCGGGCCGGGTCGCCTCGGCGCGCCGGTCGCCGGGTCCGAAGCGGTGTCGCCGCTGCGGAGGACGTCGAGGAGTCCACGCACCTCGTCCAAGGACGTCTTACTGGCGTCCTTGATGTTCGTCAGCGCTTCGCGTGCGCGTTCGGGCTGGGTGTCCATGAGGTGGAGTCCCATCCCCGCCTGGACCGTGATCTGCGCGAGGGAATGCGCGACGACGTCGTGCAGCTCTCGTGCGATGCGCACGCGCTCCTCTTGCGCCGCGGACGCTCGTCGCTCCCCCTGACGCCTCCGGTACTCGTCGAGCTGCTCGCGTCGACTGCGGAGACCCTCCGCGACGAGGAGCGCGACGATGACGAGGACCGTCGTGGTCACGACGCGGAAACCCGACAGCTCCGAGCCGAGCGTGCGTGCACCGGTCAAGGAGAGCACCCACCCGAGCACCAGCGAGGAGTACGTCCAGCCGCGAGCGCCACGGGCGACGCCTGAACCGGCTGCGAAGGCCAGGGCGACGGCAGGAGGACCCCAGCTCGGACCGGCGAGCATGGAAGCGCTCGACAGGACAGCGACGGCTGCGACCGACGGGCCGGGCGCCCGCCGCGCTGCGAGCAGGCAGAGCGCTCCGGCGAGGGCCAGCAGGACGGCCGAAGCCCGAGACCACTCCGAACCGCCGGCACCTGGTCCGAAGGCGCCGTGGAAGGCGACGACGGCGGTCGCCGGCACCTGCACCAGGAGGGACACGACGACCGGCGCCCAGAGACGCCACGCAGCGCGGTCGGGTCGCCGCTCGTCGTGCACCATCCAGGGCGCCGGACCCGCTTCTCGCGTTGACATTCCTGCATGCTACTCGCGACGTGGGCCCACCGAATCGGCCGATCGGAGCCACGCTGGTACTCCCCGGGGAGTACCAGCACGCAGCGGGAGGGTCGTGCCGGCGACGAGCGGCCCCTGGCGACGGCTAGCCGAAGAGGTTGACCGGCTTGACGATGTCGGCGTACACGAGGAGCGCGCTCATGCCGCCGAGGACGATCACGACGCCGAAAGTGAGCGGGATGAGTTTCGCCGCGTCCACCGGTCCCGGATCGCGACGTCCGAAGATCTTCGCGAAGCGGCGACGGATCGCCTCCCAGAGCGCTGCTGCGACGTGCCCGCCGTCGAGGGGCAGCAGAGGGATGAGGTTGAAGACGAAGAGCGCGACGTTGAGCGACCCGAGGATGCCGAACACGGTCGCCGCCTTCGACGCGACGGGGATCTCGTCGAGGCTGACCACCTCGCCGACGACCCGTCCGACGCCCACGACGCTCATCGGCCCGTTGGGGTCGCGCTCACCGGATCCGAATGCTGCCTGCCCGACGTCGATGAGTCGCTGGGGCAGGTTCAGGATGATGTTGGCGGTCCGGGCGATCGTGTCGCCGACGGTCGGCAGGATCGTGGTGACGGGCTGCGCCACCATCTGCTGCTGCGGGGTGATGCCGACGAAACCGACCTCGTGGGTCTTCGCCGAGCCGTCGGCGTTCGTCACGATCTTGCCGGTCTGGGCGTCGACGACGTCCCGCTCGAGCAGCAACGGCGTCAGGGTGAGGTCGAGTCGCTGCTCACCGCGGGCGACCTCGAGGGCCAACGGCTTGCCCGGCGAATCCTGCACGGCCGCGGAGATCTCGGCGAAGGTGGAGATCGGGGTGCCGTCGATCGAGAGGATCGTGTCGCCCGGCTTCAGCCCTGCGGCGGCCGCCGGACCCTGCGGATCCCCCGCTGCACAGCTCTGGCGGTCGCTCGTGGACGGCAACACGCACTCGTACACCGAGGTCAGCGTGCTGCTCTGCTGGGGGACACCGAACCCCGACACGGCGATACCGATGAACAGGACGGCGAGGACGAGGTTCATGAACGGGCCGCCGAGCATGACGACGATCCGTTTCCAGACGGGCAGCCGGTAGAAGGTGCGCTCCTCGTCGCCGGCGCCGATCGTGTCGGCACTCGCCTCACGCGCGTCCTGGACCAGCGTGTCGAAGAAGCCGGTGCTGGCGTTCCGGGCGGCACCGCCGGGCTGCTTGGGCGGGAACATGCCGATCATCGAGATGTAGCCGCCGAGCGGGATCATCTTGACGCCGTACTCGGTCTCCCCCTTGCGGCGCGACCAGATGGTGCGACCGAAGCCGATCATGTACTGGGTGACCCGCACGCCGAACAGCTTCGCGGGCACGAGGTGACCGACCTCGTGCAGCCCGATGGACACGATGAGGCCCACGAGCACGATCACGATGCCGAGGAGGTAGAGGAGGACGGATTCCACGGCGTAACCCTACTCGCGCGGTCGGGTCACCGGCTGCACGCCGGCTGTACGGCCGCTCGGAAGCTTCCGACGATGAACGGGCAGGTCAACCGATGCGCTGCTGCGCGCGAGCCCTCGCCCAGCGCTCCGCCTCCGCGAGCGCCTCCCGGGTGAGCTCGCCCTCGGGTGCCTCGTGGTCGTCCACGACCGCGCTGACGGTGTCGAGGATGCCGAGGTATCCCAGCCGACCCGCGTGGAAGGCTGCAACGGCCTCCTCGTTCGCGGCGTTGAACACGGCCGGATAGGTGCGACCCTGTCCACCCACGAGTTTGGCCAGTCGCACGGCGGGGAAGGCCTCGTGATCGAGGGGCTCGAACGTCCACTGCTGGGGCGAGGTCCAATCGAGCGGGACGCCGACACCTCCGACCCGGTTGGGCCAGTCGAGCCCGAGGGAGATGGGGAGCCGCATGTCGGGCGGCGAGGCCTGGGCGATGGTGGAACCGTCGATGAACTCGACCATCGAGTGGACGATCGACTGCGGGTGGACCGTCACCTCTATGCGGTCGTACGGGACGTCGAACAGCAGGTGCGCCTCGATCATCTCGAGCCCCTTGTTGACGAGGGTCGCCGAGTTCGTCGTGACGACGAGACCCATGTCCCAGGTGGGGTGGGCGAGCGCCTCAGCCGGCGTGACGCCGACGAGCGATGCGCGGTCCCGTCCGCGGAACGGTCCTCCCGAGGCGGTCAGGACGAGCCGCCGCACCTCGGTCGCGGTGCCGGAACGGAGGGCCTGGGCGATCGCGGAATGCTCGGAGTCGACGGGCACGATCTGGCCGGGTGCCGCGATCCGCCGCACGAGGTCTCCACCGACGATGAGCGACTCCTTGTTCGCGAGCGCGAGCGTCCGGCCCGTCTCGAGCGCCGCGAGGGTCGGGCCGAGCCCGATGGAGCCCGTGATGCCGTTCAGCACCACATCGGCGTCGACACTGCGGATGAGCCGCTCGGCGTCGGCCGCGCCCAGGGCCGTGTCGTCGACGTGGAAGGCGGCGGCCTGCTCTGCGAGGAGCTCTGCGTTCGAGCCGGCCGTCAGGCCGACGACCTCGAAGCGGTCGCGGTCACCCCGGATGACGTCGAGTGCCTGCGTGCCGATCGAGCCGGTTGATCCGAGGATGATGACGCGTCTCACGGCGGTCAGTCTACGTCGGCGACCGAGTCGGCCGCTCAGCCCGCGGCGGGAGCCGTGGTGCTGCTCGCATCGAGGATATCGATGACGAACACGATGGTGTCGTCGGCCTCGATACCCGCCTGGCTGTTGCCGCCACTCGGTCCGTACCCGAGGTCGGGCGGGATGACGGCGATGACCTGCGAACCGATGTGCTGGCCGGCGATGGCGCTCGAGAAGCCCTTCACCACGGCGGACAGCTGGAAGTTGGTCGGCCCGTTGCCCCAACTCTCGTCGAAGACCTCGCCGGTCCGCCAGTTCACACCCTGGTAGTTGATGATGACCTCGGCGTCGGGCTGCACCACCGCGCCGTCGCCCTGCTTGAGCACCGCGACCTGGAGATCGGCCGGAGCGGGTTCCTCGGGGATGGTGACCGTGGGTCGTCCGGCGGTGTCGAGCTCGACCGCCGGCATCCCGGCGACGGGCTCCTGCGGGACGCCGTCCGCCTTGGCGTCGCTGTGCACCGTGCTGAGGACGTCGGCCACGACGACGAGCGGCTGGTCGGCCTGGACCGTGCCGTCGCTCGACCCCGCGGAACCGAACCCGTCGCCCGCGGTCACGAAGGCCGCGACACGGGATCCGACCGTCGTGCACTCGACGGCTCGCACGAGGCCCTTCAGGTACTTCTGATCATTGACGACGATCGCCGTGGCAGGGCTGGCGCCGTAGGCGGTCTGCGCGACGATCGAACCGGTCACGGCGTTGTAGATGGACATCTCGACGAACGTCGTGTCGCCGGGATCGATCCGCTCGCCGTCGCCCTTCGCCACGATCGTGCGTTCTGTGGTCTCTGCGGAGAGCGTGCCCTTGGCGAAGGTGACCTCGGGGATCGAGCCGAAGTCACCGCTCACGTTGATCGCCTTGGACGCCTTGCCTGCGCTCGTATCGGCGCACTCCCCCGGGCTGGCCAGCGCTTGCGACTGCGACGTCGCCGAACTGCACGCGGTCAGCGACACGAGGGACGCGATGACGGCCAGAAGGCAGAGGCTCTTGCGCACAGGGGAACTTTCGGTCGTTGCTGAGGGGTCGGTCCAGTCTCACCCACCAGGCTCCATGCTGGCTGACAGCGCGCCGAACATCCTCGGTGCACCGGCGCGCGTCAGTATGCCGGGTCGCGCATGCGTCGGCGGGTACAGTCGTGCGCATGGCCGATGAGGAGCAGACGCAGCGACGCGCCCAGGAACCTTCCGACCAGGCCACCGTCGAGCCGACGACGGCCGACACGGTGGCCACGCCCTCGAAACCCGGTGTCGTCTACTACTTCGGACGAGCCGTCCTGAACACGACGGCGAAGCTGCTCTACCGCCCCAAGATCATCGGCCGGAAGAACGTCCCGAAGCGTGGGCCGGTCATCCTGGCGAGCAACCACCTCTCCTTCATCGACAGTATCGCGATCCCCATCAGCGCCCCACGCCGGGTGCAGTTCCTGGCGAAGTCCGACTACTTCACCGGACGCGGCCTGAAGGGCTGGGTCTCGCGCACGTTCTTCACCTCGATCGGCGCTGTCGGGGTCGAACGTGGTGTCGGGCAGGCAGCGCAGGAAGCCCTCGACCAGGGACGCCGGATCCTCGAGAGCGGGGAGGCCTTCGCCATCTACCCCGAGGGCACCCGGTCGCTCGACGGACGGTTGTACCGCGGCAGGACCGGTGTCGCCTGGCTGGCACTCACCACGGGTGCGAGGGTCGTCCCGGTGGGGCTCATCGGCACCGACGACCTCATGCCGGTGGGCACGACGATCCCGAAGTTCAAACCGGTCACGGTGATCTTCGGTGAACCCATCGACGTGAGCCACCATGGACCGGCGACCTCAGGACGCGCCAGACGCAAGGCGACGGACGAGATCATGGCGGCGATCCACGCCCTCACCGGCCAGGAGCTCGCGAACGCCTACAACGAGTCGCCGCCCGCCGACACCGTCGAGCGCATCAAGCGCGCCCTCCGCCCCGAGCGGCTCTGAGCCGCGGCATCGTCCCGTTCCTCAGGCGGTCGCCGCGACCACGATCATCGGCTCATGACGGACCGGGAAGTTCACCGAATTGGCGATGAAGCACAGCTCGTTCGCGCGGGCGTGCCCGGCTCGCGCCGCCTCGACCATCGATGCATCGGCGACCGTGACCTGCGGACGCAGGACCACCTCCGTGAACGCACCGCTCCCCGCGCCGTCCTCGACCATGGTCCCGACGGCGTCGTCCGTGTAGGCCGTCACCACGACACCGAGGGTCACGGCGACGTGCAGGTACGACAGGAGATGGCACTGCGCGAGGGCCGCCAGGAGCAGCTCCTCAGGGTTCCACCGACCTGCGTCGCCGCGGAACGGTTTGTCGGCCGAGCCCTCGAGGTCGTGCTTCCCGGCGGCCGTCACCGTGAGCTCCCGGGAGTAGTCCCGGTACCCGCTCGTGCCCGTCCCGAGGTCTCCGTCCCAGCGGACGCCGATGGTGTAGTCGTGGTGGCCCGTGATCATGCCACCAGTATCCCACTGGCCTCTCCACCGCGGCCCGCGTTCGCGGCCCCGCTGTCGGGAGGTCGCGCTACGCTGGAGGACTATGACTGACACGCTCGACACCACGGACCAGACGACCGCCTCCGCCCCCAGCGTGACGCAGGAGCGTCGCATCGTGACGGCCGTCCCGGGCCCGCGCTCACAGGCGCTGCACGCCCGCCGGACCGCAGTCGTGTCCGATGGCGTGTCGAGTGTCCTCCCGGTGTACATCGAGCGCGCGCACGGCGCCATCGTCGTCGACGTCGACGGCAACCAGTTCATCGACCTCGGTGCCGGCATCGGCGTCACCACCATCGGCCACACGGAGTCCTCCGTGGTCGACGCCGTCCAGGACCAGGCGGCCGACGTCCTGCACACCCTGTTCACGATCACCCCCTACGAGGAGTACGTGCGCGTCGCGGAGCTCCTCGCCGAGCACACCCCGGGCGACTTCGCGAAGAAGTCGGTGCTCGTGAACTCGGGCGCCGAGGCGGTCGAGAACGGCGTGAAGATCGCCCGCAAGTACACCGGTCGGCGGGCTGTCGCGGTGCTCGACCACGGCTACCACGGTCGCACCAACCTGACCATGGCGATGAACTACAAGGCCGCCCCGTACGCGACCGGCTACGGCCCGTTCGCCGGCGACGTCTACCACGCCCCCAACTCCTACCCCTACCACGACGGCCTGTCCGGAGCGGCGGCTGCTGCCCGCACCATCGCCTACCTCGAGAAGCGCATCGGCGCCACCGACCTCGCGTGCCTCGTGGTCGAGCCGATCCAGGGCGAGGGCGGCTTCGTCGTCCCCGCGGAGGGCTACCTCCCCGCGCTCCAGGAGTGGTGCACGGCCAACGGCGTCGTGTTCATCGCCGACGAGATCCAGAGCGGCATGGCGCGCACCGGCGAGTACTTCGCGAGCTCGCACTTCGGCCTCGTCCCCGACCTCGTGCTGAGCGCGAAGGGCATCGCCGGCGGTCTGCCGCTCGCTGCGGTCACGGGGCGTGCCGAGATCATGGACGCGAGCCAGCCCGGCGGCCTCGGCGGCACCTTCGGTGGCAACCCCGTCGCGTGTGCCGCGTCGGTCGCGGTCTTCGAGTCGATCGAGTCCCGTGGCCTGCTGGCCGAAGCGGATCGCATCGGCGCCACCCTGACGGCGGCGCTGCTCGAACTCCAGGGCAAGTACGACATCATCGGCGACGTCCGCGGCATCGGTGCGATGATCGCGATGGAACTCGTCCAGCCGGGTACCGCCTCGACGACGAAGGAGCCCAACCCGGCCGCCGTCAGCGCCATCGCCGCAGCCGCCGCGCAGCAGGGCGTGCTCGTCCTCACCGCCGGCACCTACGGCAACGTCCTCCGCTTCCTCCCGAGCCTCGCGGTCTCCGACGAGCTCATCGCCGACGCGATGACGGTCATCGATCAGGCGCTCGCAGCACTGTGAGCACGGCGGTCCCCCAGACCTTCGGTGTCTCGGACGCGGTGGAGTTGGCCGTCGTCGAGCGCAGCGGCTTCATCGAGTCACGACACGCCGGGTCGGCGATCGTCCTCGGGCCGGAGGGCGAAGTGCTCGCGAGTCTCGGAGCACCGGACGCACCCGTCTTCCCCCGTTCGTGCCTCAAGCCCTTCCAGGCCATCACGATCATGAACGCCGGGGTGTCCCTCGAGGGCGCTCAGGCAGTGCTCGCCACCGCGAGCCATGCGGGGACCCGGAAGCACGTCCAGGTCGTCCGCAGCATGCTCGGCCGGGCCCGGATAGAAGACTCGGCGTTGCAGTGCCCGGCCGATTGGCCCGGTGATCGCGTATCCCGCGACGAGCTGGTCCGGGACGGCCTCGGCACGAGCCCCCTGTACATGAACTGCTCCGGGAAGCACGCGGCCATGCTGCTCGCCTGCGCGCAGAACGGGTGGGACCAGGCGACGTACCTCGAGCCCGACCACCCGTTGCAGCTCGCCGTCCGCGACACCGTCGAGCGCTTCACCGGCGAGAAGCCCGCCGCCAGCGGGGTCGACGGCTGCGGGGCGCCGGTCTACGCGATCTCCCTGACCGGACTCGCACGCGGCATCGGACGCGTCGTCAACTCCTCCCCCACCTCGCCGTTCGCCCTGTACCGGAATGCCGGCCTGCTCACAGCGGCGGTGCTCGCCAACGGCTGGGCACTCGACGGACCGGGGCGGGCGAACACGCTCGTCATCGAGCGCCTCGGCCTGTTCGCGAAGCTCGGGGCGGAAGGCGTGATGGTCATGTCGGCACCCGGCGGCGCGACCGTCGCGCTGAAGGTCCTCGACGGCTCGCTCCGGGCCTCGACGATCGTCGCCCTCCGGCTGCTCGTCTCGGTCGGAGCGCTCGATGCGGCCGCCGTCGACGCCCTCGAACCGGAACTCGACCTGGCCATCCACGGTGGAGCCGCCGTCGTCGGGCGGATCGCCGTCACCGCGGTCTGACCACCCGGCCGACAGCCTCGGTGCCTTCGGGTCAGGAACCGAGCAGGTCCACACGCATCGCCTCCTGTCCGACTCGCCACCACCAGGCACGGCCGCTCGCGTAGCCGAGGAGCGGTGGGAGTTCACGGCTCCTGGTCACCTGTCGGAAGTCGGCGGCGGAGCAGCCGTGGACCACCAGGTCAGCACCGGCGGTGCTCGGCGGAAGGTCTCGCCCGACGACCAACCGGCCCGACAGCCACGTCTCGGGGTCGACGAGGACGACGATCGCGGCGTCGTCCTCCAGGACGTCGCTCTCGATGCCCGCGACGCCCGCGAGCGGTGCAGACGGGAACAGGTGCGCCGCCGGTTCGATGAGCCGCACGCGTTGCTCCGTACCGGTCGACCGCTGCAGCATCGCCCGGACCGCACCGGTCGCGCGCGTGACGATGACGGTCGCGCGTGCCGGGCTCGGCCGCCAGCGGTGGACCCCGGGCGCCGAGGACGGAGACGCCGGAGACGGTGGAGCGAGCGCGATCTGCACTTCCGCGTCCTGCCAGTGCGCGCGGCCGGCGGGTCGGCGTGGATCGAAGCAGGAGGCGGGTGCGCCGGCGACGAGATGATCCTGCCGATCGGCGAGGCGGAGGACGAGCGTGCTGCTCAGCTGAGCCGAGAACCGGTGGACCACACCGCCGAGCCGGGAGGCGGCGAGGACGACGCTGATACCGCGGCGGCCGCCGTCTCGAAGCAGGCCCAGCAGTGCGTCGCGGAGGGCGGCGCCGTGCTCGTCCCCGGCGGTGGCGAGGAGCGACTCCACGTCGTCGACGAGAAGGAGGGTGCGCTCGGTCGGGCGGAGCGGATCCGACAGCGCCATGACGGTGTCCCAGGCCTGCTCGGCATCCTGGCCGACGCGCTCCACGCGGAAGCGATCGCACGCGCCGACCTCGAGCGTGTCCAGCAGGGTCGTTCGACCGGAACGTCCGGTGCCGAGCACCAGCAGCGAGCCGTCGTGCTCCGGACACCACACCGCGGGGCGTTGCGCCTGCTCCTCGGGGAGGTCCGCGAGGCCGAACACGATGCCCTCCCCGGGAGGACAGTCGACACCGGTGCTCTCCGAGCCTCCGGCACGTCCCGCCTCGATCGCCGAGACGGCATCCAAGGCCAGGCGTGCCGGCAGGGGGTCGAGCCATGGTCGCCGAGGTGCAGGCGCGTCGCGCCACCGCTCACGCACCGCGAGGACGTCGTCGGACGACGTGACCGCGGATTGGAACACGAGTCGTCGGTCGCCGTTCCAGACGATGCAGCGGCCCGGTGTTCCGGCCGGGATCGCAGCTGCATCGGGCACACCGAGGATCGCGGCGCTGTCGGGGCGCGAGGTGACCCGGAGCGAGAGACGGAGCGTGCAGTTCGCGAGGATGGCATCGGCGGCGACCGCCGCCGGACGCTGACTGCAGAGGATCAGGTGCAGGCCGAGCGATCTCCCGCGGGCCGCGAGGTCTGCGAACACCTGATGGAGGTGCGGGCTGGCGTCGAGCAGCGCCTGGAACTCGTCGACGACGACGACGAGCCGTGCCGGGCGATGCTCCGGCAGAAGCACGGGGTCGAGCAGATGCCGAGCCCCGTGTCCGGCGAGCACACGCTCGCGGTGGCGGAGCTCGGCGCGCAGACTCGACACGACCCGGTCCGCCGCTCCCGGTTCGAGGTCGGTCACCATCCCGACCACGTGCGGCAGGGCTTCCACCGCTTGGAAGGAGGCGCCGCCCTTGCAGTCGACGAGGAGCAGGGAGAGCTCCTGCGGCGAGCACTGCGCGGCGAGAGCCGTGATCCAGGTGATGAGCAGCTCGCTCTTCCCGCTCCCGGTCGTGCCGCCGACCAGCGCATGGGGCCCGTCCGCCCCGAGGTCCAGCAGCTGCACGCCCTCGACGCCGGTGCCGACGGCGACCCGGAGCGCATCCGGCCGCCAGTCGGATCCCGCCGGCGGGCGACGGCCCCGCACCGGATGCACCTGCGCGAAGGCGACGTCGGTCGGCAGACTCGAGAGGGCCGGGGACTCCCCCGTCGTGAGTGCGGCTGCGGTGAGCGCCCCGACGACGTGCTCCGCCTCGGCTTCCGCGAGCAGGGTCGGCGACACCGACACGGACGAGGAGGCGCCGGTCCCGTCGGCGAGGACGGTCTGCCCGTCGGCGCCGAGCACGAGCAGGTGTCGGCAGCGGGTGGGGATGAGCTCGACGGTGTCGGACAGGGCGACGAGCACACCGCCGGTCGGTGGGCGTCCTCCCGAGCGCCCCGCGGCGGCCCCGACCGCTTCCCAACGCTCGACGACCGAGACGAGGGTCGTCGGGTCCGCCGCGCCCCCGTCGCGCACCGGCTCCACCGGGTCCGAGACCGCGCGGTGCGGGAGGTCCTCCAGGAACGCCCAGGTGCGGTCGTCGGGAGCCGCGGGGTCCCCGGAGAACTGCGCTGCCTGCGGCGGGAACTGTCGGGCGAGCTGCAGGAGGATGCTGCGGGCCACCGCGCGCGCGAACACCTTGCCACCGACGATGCCGATCCCCTCGACCGCGTCGACCACGACCGGCGCCTCGGACAGCCGTGCCGCCCACGCCCACTGGTCGTCGTCGGCCCCGGCATCCACCCGGACGGCACTCTTCGTCTCCCCTCGCCCGATGCAGACGAGCGTGCGGCGGGCCTCCGGTACCCGCCACCTGGCGCGATCAGGTCCGTCGAGGACGTCGAGGAGCCGACCGGCAGGGTGGAGTGCTCGCAGTTCCTCGCGTTCCTCGGCATGCGCTCGCGCGACGTCCTGTTCCAGCTCCTGCGTCGCAGCGTCGTACGCCGCACGCGCCCGTCGTCCGCGCCGCCGTCTGGTCCAGCGTGCGTCGATGTAACCGGCGACGGCGATGAGGGGCCCGAGCGCGGCGAAGACGAGGGTCACGGGTGAGCCGGTGATCGCGAACAGGGCGACCGACCCGACGACCGGGGCGAGACTTGCGAGGATCGGGAGCGACCCGTTGGGCGGCTCTGCCGGTGGGCTGGGGGCACGGAGGCGGGCCGACGTCGTCGCGGGCCGGTGCGAGTTGGTCGCGGAGGGCGTCACGTCCGAAGAGCTCATGGCTCCAGTGGAGCACCCAGCGGCCGTGACCGGCTGACGGGACGGTCCGACCGGGCGCGAAGCCCGCGCGAGCAGCGGCTGTGGAGCGGGCTCAGGAGGCGGGCTGCTCGACGCTCTCGTCCACGGCCTCGTCGATCGCCGCGATATCGAGCACGATGACCGAGACGTTGTCGCGTCCGCCGTTGTCGAGGGCGGCACGTAGGAGGAGTTCGGCCGCGTCGACCGGCGTGGCCCCCTCCGTCAGGAAGTACCAGATCCCGTGGTCGGTGAGTTCCTTCGTAAGCCCGTCCGAGCAGACGAGCCATCGGGCACCGGTCTCGATCGGGAAGAGCTCGACGTCAGGTACGGGGTCGTCCGACGGACCGACGGCCCGGGTGATCATGTTGCTGTTCGGGTGGAACTCCGCCTCCTCCGGGCTGATCGCCCCTGCGCGGATCAGCTCCTGGACGATCGAGTGGTCCTCGGTGACCTGGACCAGCTCGCCTTCCTGCAGGCGGTACACCCGGGAGTCGCCGATGTTGAAGACCGCGACGCGACCCTCGCCCTCGTCCGCCGTCAACACGACACCGGTGACGGTCGTACCCATGCCGAGTTCGCCCTCCTCCGCGGTGTCGATCATGTCCGCGACGGCCATGCGCAGCGCGTCGACGAGACCGTCGACGGTGAGGATCTCGGCTCCCTCGGTGGCCTTGGTGAGGCGGTGCGCGACCGCCGCACTCGCGACCTCGCCGGCGGAGTGCCCACCCATGCCGTCGGCCACGGCGAACACGGGAGGGAGCGCCACGAAGGCGTCCTCGTTCAATTCGCGCCGCTTGCCGACATCGGTCATGCCGGCCCACGCGAGTGAGACTCGACGCCCGCCGGGCAGCGTGACGGTCCGTTGCCCGTGCTCGGTCACGTCTGCTCCTCTAATACGGCTGGCGGTGGCTGATGCACCCTCGACGATAGTACGGTACCGGCCGACCGCAGGTCCGCCCCACCCGGCTCGGCGGATTCCGTCCGGGGATCGGCGACGACGGATCCGCACGCCAGGATCGGTCGGGCCTGCGGATCCGCTTGCCGCGACCCGTCTGCGCTGTCATGATCGACGCATGACACGAGCGAGCTCCGATGCACCGGCGAAGGCGGCGCCGCCCGACGACACGTCGAAGGCGATCATCGAGCAGCTCCAGACCGACGGACGTCGCTCCTACGCCGAGATCGGGAAGGCCGTCGGGCTCAGTGAGGCCGCCGTACGGCAACGGGTGCAGAAACTCACGGAGTCCGGCGTCATCCAGATCGTCGCGGTGACCGACCCGATGCAGCTGGGCTTCACCCGGCAGGCGATGATCGGTGTCCGTGTGACCGGTGACACGCGAGTGGTCGCGGACCGCCTGTCCGCGTTGTCCGCCGTCGACTACGTCGTCCTGACCGCCGGCTCCTTCGATCTGCTGGTCGAAGTGGTCTGCGAGGACGACGAGGAACTGATCGCGCTGCTGAACGACGAGATCCGCACCGTCGACGGCGTCTCCGGAACCGAGACCTTCGTCTATCTGCGCCTGCACAAGCAGCTCTACGACTGGGGCACCCGCTAGGGGGATTCTCCCGCGCCAGCGCAAGCCGTCCCTCGTATCACGCTCCGCCACCCCCCGACAGAGGTACGCTCGACCCATGCCCGCGAAGCCGACCGGAGAACGGACTCCCCCGTCCGGCCCGTCGACGTCGGGTGACACCGCCTCGGCACCGGGTCGCGCGGACACCGGCCCCACGAGAACGGGCCCGCACGCGGTCGAGGTCCCCCGACGCGTCGGCCGGATGACCGGCTACAGTGCCTTCCCACAGCTGCTCTTCGGCCTCGCGGTCGTCGCGATCCTGTTCGCCACGCTCCTGTTCCAAGGCGTCGACGACAACTCGGTCCTGTTCTACGTCGGCGTGATCCTGGCGTTCATCGCCACGGCACTCGCACCGATCGTGCCCTGGCACCAGGCACCGCGCCTGCTCATCGTGCTTCCCATCCTCGACATCATCGCCATCGCACTCATCCGGCAGGGCGAGCCACTGATCGGTGCGGGCCTCCTCTGGGTCTTCCCGACCATCTGGATGGCGACGGCCTTCGGCCTCGCCGGCGCCGTCACCGCCATCGTGCTCGTGTGCACGTCGAGCTGGTCCACCCTGGCGATGACACCGGGGCAGATCACGATCGCCAACCTGCCGGCGCTCGTCATCCTGCCGACGGTCCTCGCGTTCGTCGCCGTCTCCACCGCGATGACGGCGAAGCGGACGGAGGCGCAGCGCGTGCTGCTGAACAAGCAGGCCGGCCAGCTCGAGACCGCCCTGGGTCGCGCGCAAGACCAGGAGAGCCGCCTCGCGGAGATCCTGAACGCCGTGAACTTCGGCGTCGTCCGCTTCGACCGCATCGGAGCCAGAGCGATGGTGAACCGGTTCCAGACGCGGCTGCAGGACGAGGTCGGCGAGCTGTCCGACGTCAATCCTGCACTCCCGGTGTGGGCCGAGGACGGACTGACCCTCCTCCAGCCGCAGGACAAGCCGTACATCCGCGCACGTCGTGGTGAGGAGTTCGAGAACCTCACGGTGTGGCTCGGCGCCCCCGGCACCGAGCGGATCGCCCTCGCCCTCACCTCCCGCCGCCTCTACGACCACGAAGGCGGATACGACGGCACGGTGCTCGTCTCGCGCAACGTCACGAGCGAGATCAACGCGATCCGCGCCAGGGACGACCTGGTCGCCTCCGTCTCGCACGAACTCCGGACGCCGCTGACGTCCATCCTCGGCTACCTCGACCTCGCCCTCGACGACCCCGGCCTCCCCCCGCGGGTCGCGAAGCAGCTCACGATCGCCCAGACGAACGGCGATCGACTCCTCGAACTCATCGCGGACATCCTCGCCGCCTCGCGCGACGTGAACCGGACCATGGTGCTCGAACGCTCCGAGTGCGAGCTCCGGGAGATCGTCGACCGGTCGGTCGAGTCGTTGGCGCACCTGGCCGCCGAACGGAGCATCAGCATCGTACGCCACGACGAGGAGACCGTGCCGCTCTTCGCCGACCCGTTCCGCCTCCGGCAGGTCGTCGACAATCTGCTCTCGAACGGCATCAAGTACAACCGCGACGGCGGGGAGCTGAGCGTCGGCGTCACCGCGGAGGGCGACACCGCCTGGGTCATCGTGCGCGACACCGGCATCGGCATCTCCGAGGAGGATCAGCCGAAGCTCTTCGAGCGGTTCTTCCGCTCCGACCTCGTCCGCAACTCCACGGTGCACGGCAGCGGTCTCGGCCTCGCGATCAGTCGGGACATCGTCCGCTTGCACGGCGGCGACCTCACCGTCCACAGCGTGCTCGGTGAGGGCACGACCGCGGTCGTCCGTATTCCGAGAGGCGGCACCGAATGACCTTCGACAGCGAGACCGTCGCGGTGATCAACGCGCTCGTGATCTTCGTCTGCGGCGCCACGTTCATCGTCAACACCTTCATGCGGAAGGACGACGCGAGCGGGCGGGTGTGGTCCGTGTCCTACATGGCCGGGATGTTCACCAGCTTCTCCTACGTCGTCAGCGCGCTCAGCCAGGAGGCCTGGTGGGCGACCGCCGCCGGGAACGGTGGCTACGTGCTGAGCATCGCCGCCCTGTGGTCCGGCGCACGGCTCTTCAACGGCAAATCGAGTCTGCTCTGGGTCTCGCTCGTCGGAACGGCGGTCACGATCGTCGCCGCGCTCGCTGCCGGGCCCTCGGGAGGCCCCTGGGCGGGCGCGCCTGCGACGTTCCTGTGCATCGCCCTGTTCGCGGGCCTCGGCACCGCGGAGACGCTCGTCGGCGCGATGCGGGACAACCCGACCACCCGTGGCTTCACCATCGTGCTCGGCATCGCGTCCCTGTTCTTCGCAGCCCGGCTGATCACACTCCTCGTGGAGGGGCCGGACGGTGCGTTGTTCACGACGCTCTTCGGGACCGTGGCCGCCTCGCTGCTGCTGATCGCGCTCCTGATCGTCGCGACCGTGGTGCTCTCAGTACTGCGTGCGGAGCGGGCCGCGCCGGCGAGCCGACGGCACGGGAGCATCGTCGCGTACACGGGTGACGACGTCCTCCTCCAGGAGTCCTTCGTCCGCATCGTCGAGGACTGGCTGGAGCGGGCCAACTTCCACGACGAGCAGCTCGCGATCCTCCACGTCCGACTCGACGACCTCGATGAGATGACGACGGCGTTCGGAGCGGCGTTCAGCAGCGAGGTCGCCGAGGGGTTCATCTCCTCGGTCCGTCGATACGGTCCGACGCTCTCCGACATCGGCGAGGACGGCGCCGGGTGTCTCCTGATCGCGACCCCCGCGGTGGATGCCGACGTCGCGCTCCAGGCGGCCAAGAGCATCCAGGACGGTCTGCTCGACCACCCGGTCGAGACCACACCGCGCCTGCGCCCGACGGCGAGCATCGGGATCGCGTTGACCGACTACCTCGGATACGACGTCGCCGTCCTCACGCGCGCCGCCGGCGACGCCAGCCTGCGTGCCGCGGCAGCCGGCGGGAACCGCACGGTCCTCGCCTCATCGTCGCCGACGGGCCGCTGACGGCTCCGCGGGACTGCGGTCAGGCGCGCGGGGCGATCGCGATCGTGAGGGTGTCCACCGCAGTCTGCTTCGCATACTCGGCGGACGTCGGCGTCGCCTGCACCAGCAGCTCGTAGGTGATCGTCAAGGTGACGCCGGTCGCCGCGCTGTCCACCTCGGGCAGGACGAACGTCTGGCTGTAGCTGTACGGCGCCTTGATGAGATATCCCGGCGCCACCGTCGACTGGTCGGTGAACGGCGCAGGCGACTCCAGCTGCCCCTTCGGCCCGTGGACCGTCGTGGTCAGCGTCACACGCGACAGGTAGAGCGCCTGGAGGTCGTCGGGGTTGAGCACGCCGCTGAGCGAGAAGCTCACGGGCTTGTTGACGTCGGCGGTCCACGCGTCCATCGACAGGGTGGACCAGTAGTCGACCGTGAGGGTCGCTGCTCCGGCGGTCAGCGTGTGCTTGGCGCTGCCGCTCGCGAGCTCGTTCGTGATGGCGCTGACCGTGGGCCTCGGCGTCTTCGAGGCGCTCGGCGAGGTCGTGGGCTGCGCACCCGGTTCCTCCCAGGGCGGCGTACCGCACGCGCTCAGACCGAGGACGAGCACGGCGGCGGTCGCAGCCTGGAGCACGTGCTGCACGCGCCGGTTCCGGGCCGGGCTGGGGTGGATCGACATGAGACTCCTGACGGGTTTCGGAGGGATGATCGAGTGGTCCTCGCGGGTCCGCATGACCCACGAACTGGGGCCAGGGCGAATCTTGAGGAAATCCTGAGGCGACGCTATCGCATTCACGCGCGAAAGCCGCGCCGAACGCGGCAGAGTTGCAACTGCAGCGCGACCCGCTGCACTCGACCCTCTCGGAACAGGACCCCTGATGTCAGAACTCGAAGCGCGACCGGACAACGCTCGGCCCAACGCCCAGCAGCCTGACCCTCGGTACATTCAGACGCAGCCGCTTCTCGCACCCGAACTTGAAGCGTACGCCAACGAGTTCATCGACTCGGTCAACTCGCTCCCCGAGTACCGCGCGACCATCGGGTGCATCATCCCCGCCTACAACGAGGAGGAGTCGCTGCCGGCCGTGCTCGCCTCCCTCCTCGAGCAGACGCGGATGCCCGACGTGATCCACGTGGTCATCAACAACACGACGGACCGGTCGGTGGACGTCGCCGCGCCCTACGCCGGCCCGCACTCCCGCGTCGACGAGGACGGCTACGAGCAGTTCACCGAGGTGTTCATCCACGACATCGGGAAGAACCCCGACAAGAAGGTGGGCGCGCTCAACTACGGCTTCACGCTCGTCGAGGGCTACGACTACCTGCTCGGCGTCGACGGTGACACGGTCGCCGACCCGACCGCGATCGAGTCGCTCGAAGCCGAGATCGTCTCGGACAGTCGCATCGGCGGCATCTCCGCAATTTTCTCGATCGATGACGAGCCGTTCAAGAAGCAGATCGTCCCGGCGTTCCTCATCGCCGGCCAGCGCACGCAGTTCGCCGCGTTCAACATGCAGAACATGCTCCGGGGCCGCAACATGGCCGTGCTCGGCGGACAGTACTCGATCTTCTCCGTCCAGGCGCTGCGCGACGCCATGGAGCAGAACCACCAGTCCACCCCGTGGGTCAAGGACTCCGAGGTGGAGGACTCGCTCCTGTCGCTGCAGATCAAGAGCGCGGGCTACCTCACGAAGATCAGCGCCCGCGCCCGTGCCGACGTCGGTGGCATGACCACCGTCCGCTCGCTCGACGCCCAGCAGGTCAAGTGGAACTACGGCGCGATCGAGCTCATGTGGCCCGGCCAGCGCGGCGACACCAAAGGACAGCCGCTCCACCCGAACCTCCGACTGCGGTGGCTCGAGAACGCGGAGATGCTCCTCAACATGGTCACGCGCATCCTCTTCGTCGTGCTGCTCGCCGGCTCGCTGTCGATCCACGCCTTCGTGTTCAGCCCGGTGTGGCTCATCCCACCGCTGATCGCGATCCTCCTCAACCTGCGTATCGCGCTGTCGATGAAGAAGCGGAACGTGCGCGACATCCTCTTCGCGGTCCTCGTCTTCCCGGCCGAGTTCTACATGTGGATCCGCATGGGGCACTTCATCCGAGCCTGGTCGAAGTTCGCGTCGAACAAGAAGGTCGACAACTGGGCCGAGCAGGCGAAGGCCGAGCGAGGCTCGGGCAACGCGCACCTCGCGCCGCTCCTGTTCGTCCTCGCCGCCATCATCGCCATCGTCGCAGCCTGGACCCAGCTCTCCCCCGTCGTCCAGTCCACGATCCTCTGGGCGGGCTGGCCGGTCCTCGGCGTCATCACCGTGCTGCAGACGCTCAGCATGTTCGGCAAGCTCATCCGTCGTCAGCGCGGCTACCGGGTGTGACCTCCCCCGACCCGGGCACGGTCGACGCCGACGAACTGCGCAGGTTGCTCCGAGAACTCTCGGGCGACCTGCGCAGTCGTCGTCGCTTCGTCCAGACCTACGTCGAGATGTGGCCCATCCGTCTGGCGCGTCTGCGAGCGGCTCTCGACGCCGACGACGCCGACGAGGCCAAGGTCGTGCTCCTGAGCATCCGCTCCTCCAGCGTCATGCTCGGCGTGATCGGGGTGTCCGGACTCGCGAGTGCCGGGCTCCGGGCGATCGAGCAGGGGCAGTTCGAACGCGCGCGCGAGATCCACGGCGCGCTCGACGAGGTCGGCCGTCGAAGCTGCGACCGGCTGCTCGAACTCGACGCGGCGGACGCGGCGGAATCCTGAGCTCCGGCCACCCGGCGTCGTTCGTCGCCGGTGAGCCTGCGTCGCGGTCGGAACCGCGGCGTTCTCAGTCGTCGGAGGTCATGCGGTAGCCGACGCCGCGTACCGTCTCGATGAACCGCGGCGCCACCGTGCTGTCCGCGAGCTTCCGTCGCAGGTTGGCGAGATGCACCTCGATCGCACGCTTGTCGGCTTCGCTGACGTAGTAGGCCGTGATGTAACTCTCGCCACGGAGCATGAGCGCGAGATCAGCCTTGCTGCGCACCCGACGACGGGACTCCATCAGTGCCTGCAACAGGTCGAACTCGCTCCGGGTGAGGTCCACTTCGGTGCCGTCGACCTCGACGATGCGGGTCGCCGAGCTGAGCTTCAGACCGCGGTGGACGAGCCACCCCTCGCCGTCGTCAGGCGCCGCGGCGGCCGGTTGCATGATGATCGGGACGACCGACTGACCGACGGGCGCGACATGACGCGCGACGGTCTCGTGCACGATCGTGGGGTCGGGCGACGACATCTGCTGCTGCAGCGGCGGCGTGGCGACCTGGGCCGGCGCGGCCGGAGCGGCTGCAGCCGGCGCCACCGCGGTCGGAGCCGGTTGTGCCGGTGCCACAGCGGCGACGGCCGGAGCATCCCCGTTCGCGCGAGGCCGACGGAGCATCGCCTCGATGCGGGCACGGAGCTCGCGCGGACGGAACGGCTTGGTCATGTAGTCGTCGGCGCCGGAGTCGAGGCCCTGCAGGGTGTCGATCTCGTCGCCGCGCGCGGTGAGCATGACGATGTAGGTGGAACTGATGGCGCGGATGCGCTTGGCAGCCTCGAACCCGTCGATACCCGGCATGCTGACGTCGAGGGTCGTGACGAGGGGGTTGTGCGTCCGGACCGCCTCCACTCCGTCGAGACCGTTCGCTGCGGACACCGTCTCGAAGCCGGCCTGCTCCAGGACGGTCTCGAGCAGTTGGCGGATGTCCGCGTCGTCTTCGATGACGACCGCGGTACGACGTTCGCTCAGCTCTTCGGTCACGATGCCCCTACCCGTTCCACCCGTCAGCGACGTGCCGGATGTGGCCGGTCCCGACTCACCACGCGCTGAATCCCTTGGCCAGTTGCACGGCCTGCTCCGGCCACCATACCCCAGCAAGGGGGCCACCGTTGCACGCTCCGTCGCTCTCTCCGGGGGCTTTCACCCAGAGGTTCGCGTCGAGGTGTTCGGCCTGCGCGGTGAGGGGCTGCTGCCCGACCGTCCGGCCGGACGGATTGCACCACTCGCCGTTCGAGCCGCTGCCGTTCCGAGAGGTGTCGATCACGTAATGGGCGCCGTCGAGGAGGCCGCTCAGCTCCTCCGCATAGGCGATCTCGTCCTCGGTCGTGTTGTAGTTGGAGACGTTGGTGGCGAAGCCGGTGGCGTCGGCGACACCGGCCTCCCGGAGGAGCTCGGCCATCTCGGCGGGCGGACGCCAGTCGGAGTGCCCACCGTCGAGGTAGACGGGGACGGTCGCGTCCGCGAACTGCTCGGTCGCGGCTGCCAGTTGCCGCATCCGCGCGGTGCGGTCACCGCAGTCCGGTGCAAGCGCGACGGCATCCGGTTCGAGGATCACGGCGACGCGGTGATCCGCGACGGCGGCGACGATCTCGGCGACCCAGTCCTGGTACTCGTCACTCGACAGCCCACCTGCGGACTGGTTGCCGCAATCCCGCTCCGGGATGCCGTAGACCGTGAAGACCGGCATGGAACCGGAGCGTTCCGCGGACCGGACGATCTCGGAGACGGTGTCCCGGACGGTTCCCATCGGGTAGCGCTCCGGCACGAGCCAGATCGCGGTCGGCTCCGCCGCGAGCCGCTCCGCCGCTGCGAGCTGTTGGGCGACATCGGTCGGGTCGCCGCTCGAACCGCCGCTCGTCCCGGCCGTGGCGGAACTCGTCGGTTCCTCGGTCGCGTCCGCCGGGCCGGCCGCGGCGGCGCGAGCGGCCAGCGAGGACGGATCGACGTACAACTGCGCTCCGTCGAACGGGCCGGCGGCGGCGTTCGGGACACGGCTCACGAGCGACACCGCGAGTGCACCGCCGGCGAGGAGGACGGCGACGACGCCGAGGGCGACGGCCGTCCGGGCACGTCGTCGGTCGCGGGGTGTTCTCGGCACGGATCCTCCTGCATGGTCATCCGCAATTGTGCCCGACATTCCCGCGGTACGGTGTCGATTCCCGCGAATCCGTGCCCCGAGTGGGGGACGGATTCGCTCAGTGGCCGCATGGACGGCCCCACGACGCGCCGAGCTCCGCGAGCGACCCGCCCACTGGGACTGCACACCAGGGCTCCCACCGCAATGTTGTCCGGATCGCCGCTGCTCCCTACCCTTGATGATCGGGGCGACGCAAGGTCGCCCGCCCGGCCCGAGGAGCGCACACGTGAGCACGAAGACCATCCCCACCTCCGACGCGGCGGCCGGTGACGCCCCCGCGAAGGTCATCCCCTGGGTGCTCGGGCCCTCCCTCGTCGTCATCCTCGGTGTCGCGCTGTTCTCGATCCTGCTTCCGAAGCAGGCAGAGTCCGTCTTCAACGCGATCCAGTCCGGCATCATCGGTGGCCTCGGGTGGTACTACGTCCTCCTCGTCGCGGCCTTCGTCATCGTCGCGATCGTCTTCGCCGTGTCGAAGTTCGGCGACATCAAGCTCGGCAAGGACGACGACGAACCGGAGTTCTCACTCCTGTCCTGGTTCTCCATGCTCTTCGCGGCCGGCATGGGCATCGGCCTCGTCTTCTACGGCGTCGGTGAACCGTTGACACACTTCCTCGAGCCGCGTCCCGGCGTCACGGGGTCCGAGCAGTCCCTCGCCCAGCAGGCGATGAGTCAGACGTACCTGCACTGGGGCCTGCACGCTTGGTCGATCTATGCGGTCGTCGGCGTGGCCCTGGCCTACGCCGTGCACCGGAAGGGACGACCGATGTCGATCCGCTGGGCGATCGAACCGCTCCTCGGCAAGCGCGTGCAGGGCGGCTGGGGCAACGCGATCGACACCATCGCCGTCATCGGCACCGTCTTCGGCGTCGCGACCTCACTCGGACTCGGTGTGCTGCAGATCTCTGCTGGACTCGGCTACACGGGCATCGCCGAGCCGAACATCCTCACCCAGGTCATCCTCATCCTCGTGATCACCGGGGTCACGATCTTCTCCCTCGTCTCCGGTGTGCACAAGGGCATGAAGTGGCTCTCGAACACCAACCTCATCCTCGCCGGGCTCCTCCTGTTCTTCGTCCTGTTCGCCGGCCCGACGCTGTTCCTCCTGCGCGAATGGGTGCAGTCGATGGGCGCCTACCTCCAGAACGTGGTCGGACTCACCTTCAACGTCTCCGCGTACCAGGGTGCTGCGGGCGAGGCCTGGCAGTCCTCGTGGACGACCTTCTACTGGGGATGGTGGATGTCGTGGGCGCCCTTCGTCGGCGTCTTCATCGCCCGCATCTCGAAGGGGCGCACCGTGCGGCAGTTCGTGCTCGGCGTCCTGCTCGTCCCGACCCTCGTCACCTTCCTCTGGTTCGCCGTGCTCGGTGGCACCGCCATCATGCAGTCGCTCGAGGGTCGTGACTTCAGCGGTGCCGACGGCCCGGTGGATCTCAACACCGCCCTGTTCAACATGCTCGCAGGCCTCCCCGGCGGATCGATCGCGACCGTCGGCGCCCTGCTGCTGATCCTCCTGTTCTTCGTGACCTCGGCCGACTCGGGATCGCTCGTGATGGGCATGCTCACCACCGGCGGCACGGAGCCGCGGAACCGGGTCCGGATCGCCTGGGCACTCGTGACGAGCCTCCTGGCCATCTCGCTGCTCATCGCGGGCGGGCTCGCGTCGATGCAGACGGCGGCCATCATCACGGCGCTGCCGTTCAGCGTCGTGATCATCCTCATGTGCGTCTCCTCGTTCAAGGCATTCGGCATCGAGGTGCGACGGGAGCAGCGGGCGAAACGTCGCCTGTTCGCCGCAGAGCTCACCGAGAGCGTGTCAGCGGACGTGAGCGAACAGCTGTCCGATCAGGTCTCCGAACAGGTCACGGAGCACTTCGGGACGATGACCGCCCAGCTCGACCTCCGGCAGCTCGCCTCCCCGGACGCCCCGGGAACATCGGCCCCGTCCCCGGACCCGCAGCAGCAGGACCCGAAGCAGCGCCGCTCGAAGGACTGACCAGGCGGCTCAACCGACGGGGAAGCGGTCCGAGATCCAGGCCGCTTCCTCGGCGGTCGGCGACCACGCCGAACCGGCTGCGGCGTTCGCGCGGATCTGCTGCGGAGTGGTCGCGCCGGCGATGACACTCGAGAGTCCGTCCTGGGCGAGCAACCAGCCGAACGTCGCCTCCAGCATGGAGATGCCGCGTTCGTCGCAGAAGGCCCGGTAGGCCTCGATCGCGTCCCAGGGCGCCGTGTCGAGCAGGTGCTTGCGCTGGCGCATGATGCGGCTGTCCGCCGGCCCGCCGTCGCGGGAGAACTTCCCCGTGAACAGGCCGTTGTAGAGCGGGAAATACGGAAGGAAGCCGACGCCGGCGGCGCGCATGGCCGGGAACAGCTCGCGCTCGGCGCCCCGGACGAGCAGGCTGTACTCGTTCTGGGCCGAGATGAAGGCCGGGTGGCCGGCGGTGCGAGCCGCCCAGTCCGCCTCGGTCAGCTGCCAACCGGCGAAGTTCGAGTGGCCGGCGTAGCGGATCTTCCCCTCGTGGACGAGTTCGTCCAGGGCGGCGATCGTCTCCTCGATGGGCGTGAACGGGTCTGGGGTGTGCAGCTGGTAGAGGTCGATCCAGTCGGTGCCCAGGCGGCGGAGCGAACCCTCGACGGCGAGCCGCACGTAGCGACGGGAGCCCTTGGCGCCCCAGTTCGGGATCGGGCTCTCGTAGTCCACATGGCCGAACTTGGTCGCGAGGACGATCTCATCCCGCCGTCCGGCGATCGCCTGCCCGAGGAGTCGTTCGCTCAGCCCGTACTCCCGGCCGTAGATGTCGGCGGTGTCGAAGAGGGTGATTCCGGCGTCGATCGCGGCGTCGACGACGGCTCGCGTGCCGTCCAGGCTCTCGGTGACCGTGCCCTCGCGGCCGAAATTGTTGCAGCCGATGCCGACCGCTGAGACGAGGAGGCCGCTGCGACCGAGTGGGCGATAGCTGAGATCAGACATGCGTCCAGGCTAGCCCGACCGTCCTCCACAGGCACCCGTCGGCCCCCGACGTCACGGTCACGGCCGTGTGACGCATCGCGCCGATCACGGGCTTCCTACGCTCGGTGCATGACCACACACCTCACCGTCACCGATCCCGTACTCCCCTGCTCCGTCATCGCCGAACCGTCCGCCGAGGGCTTCCTCCGGATGCCGACGCCGGTGGGGCGGATCGAGCTCCGCTCGGTCGACGACGCGGTCTCAGCCGTGCGCTTCGAACGCCACGGCCGACTCCCGCTCGACGGAACGGACGAACGCCCCACCGCGGTCCTCCTCGACGCCGCGGAGCAGATCGACGAGTACTTCCGCGGACGACGCACCGTGTTCGACCTCCCGATCGTCACGACCGGCACGCCGTTCCAGCAGGCGGTCTGGTCGGCGCTCGGCGAAGTGCCGTTCGGCGACACCACCGGGTACGGCGCCCTCGCGGCCGCGGCCGGTGCCCCGCAGGGCGGCCGGGCGGCCGGCCAGGCGGTTCGGGCGAACACCATCGCGCTCCTCATCCCCTGTCATCGCGTCCTCGGAACCGGGCGGATCGTGACGGGCTATTCTGGCGGAGACGGACCAGCCACCAAACGCTGGCTCCTCGACCACGAAGGGATCCCGTACCGCCGATGAGTCCAGTCTCCCCGACCATCGTCGGCACCGACGGCCTGACCCGCTGCGCTTGGGCCGGGACGGACACGGAGTACCAGCGCTATCACGACGAGGAGTGGGGCGTGCCGCTCCACGGACAGCGGCAGGTCTTCGAGAAGATCAGTCTCGAAGGGTTCCAGGCGGGGCTCTCCTGGATCACGATCCTTCGGAAGCGACCGGCTTTCCGGGAACGGTTCCACGGCTTCGACCTCGACGCCGTCGCAGCCATGACGGAAGCTGATGTCGAGAGCCTGCTCGATGACGCCCGGATCATCCGGCACCGCGGGAAGATCAACGCGGTCATCGGCAATGCCCGCACCGCCCTCGAGCTGGGCGACGACCTGGACGAGCTCCTCTGGAGCTTCGCTCCCCCGTCACGGCCGGCCCGGTTCGCCCAGTGGACCGAGGTGCCTGCGGTGACCCCCGAGTCCACCGCGCTCAGCGCCCACCTGCGGAAGCGCGGCTACCGGTTCGTCGGCCCGACGACGATGTACGCCCTCATGCAGTCCGGAGGGCTCGTCGACGACCACCTCGTCGGCTGCTGGCGCTCGGAGAGCGCTCCCTGATCCGAAGGGGTCAGACGACGAGGGCGAGCTCGGTCACCCGACCGTCGTCGGCACGGGCGTGGACGTCGAGCACCCACCCGGTCGATCGCGCCCAGTCGAGCAACGAGTCGACATCAGGGTGGTCGACACCGGCCTCCAACAGCGCGCGGGTGAAACGGCCCTTGCCCTGCTTGTTGAAGTGGTTGAGCGCGCGACGGCGGCCATCGTCGCCGACCGTGAGCACGCGCAGGTAGACGGCACCGGCGCGGTCCGGCAACGGCCCGAGCGCCGCGTAGCCTTCCGAGCGCAGGTCCAACAGGACACCCGGGACGGCGTTCAACTCGCGGGCGACGGGCCCCGCCCAGTGCCGCTTGAGCACGAACCCCGGGAGCCTGGAGTCGTGGGAGAGCCGATAGGCCGGAATGGGATCGAGCGCGCCGACCGGGCCGAGCAACGCCGAGTGCACGACCAGGTGCTGAGCGGCGAAGCGTCGGGCGTCTGCTGGGAGTGTGGCGGCTTCGAGCGCGTCGTACAGCACCCCCGTGTACCGGTCGATCGCCGGCATGGTCGCGGACGTCGCCGCCACGCGGTTGCGCTGGACCTCGCCGAGCTGCTTGGGACCGAGCTTCAGAGCCTTCACCGTCGCAGCCTCATCGGCGGCGAGCGACACCAGGGCGTCGAGGCAATCGTTCCGGGACGAGGAGAGCCCTGGAAACCGCAGCAGGGCGGTGTCCAGGGCTCGTCCGTCGCCGCCGTCCCGCTTCGTCTCCGAAGGGGGAAGGAGGATCAGCACCGAATCAGGAGCTGGTCACGAGCGTGGCGTTGCCGGCCACGACGGTGACGGTGTTGTTCTCGACCGACAGGAAGCCGTCTTCAGCGTTCGCGACGATCTTCGAGCCGTCTTCGAGCGTGACACGGACCTCACCGGCGGCGAGGATGGCCAGCATCGGCTCGTGGCCGGGCAGGATTCCGATCTCGCCGTCGACGGTCTTCGCGATCAGCTGGCGTGCCGGGCCCGACCACACTTCGTGGTCGGCCGCGACGACGCTCACGGTCAGAGGAGCGGAGGCCATGACTAGCCGTTCTCCTTCTGGATCTGAGCCCACTTCTCTTCGACGTCGGAGATGGCACCGACGTTGAAGAAGGCCTGCTCGGCCACGTGGTCGAACTCACCCTTGGCGATGGCGTCGAACGACTCGATCGTCTCCTTGAGCGGAACGGTCGAACCCTCGACACCGGTGAACTTCTTCGCCATGTAGGTGTTCTGCGAGAGGAACTGCTGGATCCGGCGCGCACGCGACACCGTGATCTTGTCTTCCTCGGAGAGCTCGTCGACACCGAGGATGGCGATGATCTCCTGCAGTTCCTTGTTCTTCTGGAGGATCTGCTTGACCGTGGTGGCGACGCGGTAGTGGTCGGCACCCAGGTAGCGGGGGTCGAGGATACGGCTCGTCGAGGTCAGCGGGTCGACGGCCGGGTAGAGACCCTTCGACGCGATCTCACGGGAGAGCTCGGTCGTCGCGTCGAGGTGCGCGAAGGTGGTCGCCGGTGCCGGATCGGTGTAGTCATCGGCGGGGACGTAGATCGCCTGCAGCGAGGTGATCGAGTGGCCGCGCGTCGAGGTGATGCGCTCCTGGAGGAGACCCATCTCGTCGGCGAGGTTCGGCTGGTAACCCACGGCGGACGGCATGCGACCGAGCAGGGTCGACACCTCAGAACCGGCCTGGGTGAAGCGGAAGATGTTGTCGATGAAGAGCAGCACGTCCTGCTTCTGGACATCGCGGAAGTACTCCGCCATCGTCAGCGCCGAGAGGGCGACCCGGAGACGCGTTCCCGGCGGCTCGTCCATCTGGCCGAACACGAGGGCCGTCTTCTCGAAGACACCCGCCTCCTCCATCTCGTGGATGAGGTCGTTGCCCTCACGGGTGCGCTCACCGACACCGGCGAACACCGACACACCACCGTGGTCCTGCGCGACGCGCTGGATCATCTCCTGGATGAGGACGGTCTTGCCGACACCGGCACCACCGAAGAGGCCGATCTTGCCACCGAGGACGTACGGCGTCAGGAGGTCGATGACCTTGATGCCGGTCTCGAAGAGCTGCGTCTTCGACTCGAGCTGGTCGAACGACGGCGGCTGGCGGTGGATCGGCCAGCGCTCGGTGATCTCGATCTGCTCGCCGGGCTCGGCGTTGAGCACCTCGCCGATGACGTTGAAGACCTTGCCCTTGGTGACGTCGCCGACGGGCACCGAGATGGGCGAACCCGTGTCGGTGACCTCCTGGCCGCGGACGAGGCCGTCCGTCGGGTTCAGGGCGATGGCGCGCACGAGGTCGTCGCCGAGGTGCTGTGCGACCTCGAGCGTGAGGACCATCGTCTGCTCGCCGATCACGACGCTGGTCTTCAGGGCGTTGTAGATGCCCGGGATCGCGTCGTGCGGGAACTCGATGTCGACGACCGGGCCGGTGACGCGGGAGATGCGGCCGACGGCGCCGGCCTTCACCTCTGCAGCGCCCTGCTCGGCAGTTGCGGTGGGAGTCATGTTCTTCTCTTCTCTGTCTCTACAGATACGTGTGCGTGTTGCGATGACTAGGACGAGAGCGCGTCTGCGCCGCCAACGATTTCGGAAATCTGCTGGGTGATCTCGGCCTGCCTCGCGTTGTTGCGGAGGCGGGTGTAGTCGGTGATGAGCTTGTCGGCGTTGTCGCTGGCCGACTTCATCGCCTTCTGCGTCGCGGCGTGCTTCGCGGCGGAGGACTGCAACAGCGCGTTGAAGATCCGGCTCTCGATGTAGTTCGGGAGCAGCGCATCGAGCACGCTCTCGGCATCCGGCTCGAACTCGTACAGCGGCAGCACAGCGGTGTCGGTGGGCTCCTCGACGCCTTCGACGACCTCGAGCGGCAGGAGACGGACGACCTCGGGGGTCTGCGTCATCATGCTCACGAGGCGGTTGTAGACGATGTGGATCTCGTCGACGCCACCTTCAGAGGCGTCCGTGAGGAACGCCTTGAGGATGGACTCGCTGATCTCCTGCGCGGTGGCGAAGTCGGGGTTCTCCGTGTTGCCGACCCACTCCCCTGCAGCCTGCATCCGACGGAACGTGAAGTAGGCGACGGCCTTCCGGCCCACGAGGTAGTGCGTGACGTCCTTGCCCTGGCTGCGCAGGAGCTCGGTCAGCTCGGCGGCCTCACGGAGGACCTGCGAGTTGAAGGCGCCGGCGAGGCCTCGGTCGGATGCGAACACGACGACCGCAGCCCGCTCAACCTTCTCCGGCTCGGTCGTGAGCACGTGGTCGACGTTGGAGTACGTCGCGACGGCGGACACGGCACGAGTGATCGCACGAGAATAGGGTCCGGATGCCGCCACCCGCGCCTGCGCCTTCTGGATGCGCGACGCGGCGATGAGCTCCATCGCCTTCGTGATCTTCTTGGTCGTCTGCGCAGACTTGATCTTCTGCGTGTAGACCCGGAGTTGAGCGCCCATGGACTAGCGGCGACCCTTCACGATCTTCTCCTGGTTGACGTCTTCAACCGGGAGCTCCTCGACCTGCTCCGAACCGAGGGCAGAGCCCTCGCCCGTCTGGAACTCGAGCTTGAACTGGTCGACAGCGGCATCGAGCTTCGAGACGGTGTCGTCGTCGAGCACGTTCGTGTCGCGCAGCGTGGTGAGGACCTCGGTCTTCCGACCCAGGTAGTCGAGCAGTTCGCGCTCGAAGCGGAGGACGTCCTCGACCGGAACGTCGTCCAGCTTGCCCTTGGTTCCGGCCCAGATCGAGACGACCTGCTCTTCGACGGGGTACGGCGAGTACTGCGGCTGCTTGAGCAGCTCGGTGAGGCGAGCGCCACGGGCGAGCTGACGGCGGCTGGCCGCGTCGAGGTCGGATGCGAACATCGCGAAGGCCTCGAGCGAGCGGTACTGCGCCAGCTCGAGCTTCAGCGTTCCGGAGACCTTCTTGATGCTCTTCACCTGAGCATCGCCACCGACGCGCGAGACGGAGATACCGACGTCGACCGCGGGGCGCTGGTTCGAGTTGAAGAGGTCGGACTGCAGGAAGATCTGGCCGTCGGTGATCGAGATCACGTTGGTCGGGATGTACGCCGAGACGTCGTTGGCCTTGGTCTCGATGATGGGCAGACCCGTCATCGAACCGGCGCCGAGCTCGTCGGACAGCTTCGCGCAGCGCTCCAGCAGACGGGAGTGGAGGTAGAAGACGTCACCCGGGTACGCCTCGCGTCCCGGCGGACGACGGAGGAGGAGGGAGACGGCACGGTAGGCCTCGGCCTGCTTCGACAGGTCGTCGAAGATGATCAGGACGTGCTTGCCCTCGTACATCCAGTGCTGACCGATGGCCGAACCGGTGTACGGAGCGAGGTACTTGAAGCCGGCCGGGTCGGACGCAGGCGAGGCGACGATCGTCGTGTACTCGAGCGCGCCGGCCTCTTCCAGCGCACCCTTGACGGAGGCGATGGTCGAGCCCTTCTGGCCGATGGCGACGTAGATGCAGCGGACCTGCTTGTTGACGTCGCCCGACTCCCAGTTGGCCTTCTGGTTGATGATGGTGTCGATCGCGATCGCGGTCTTGCCGGTCTGGCGGTCGCCGATGATCAGCTGGCGCTGGCCACGGCCGACGGGGATCATGGCGTCGATCGCCTTGATGCCGGTCTGGAGCGGCTCGTGCACCGACTTGCGCTGCATGACGCCGGGAGCCTGGAGCTCCAGTGCGCGGCGGCCGGTGCTGGCGATCTCGCCGAGGCCGTCGATCGGGTTGCCGAGCGTGTCGACGACACGTCCGAGGTAGCCGTCGCCGACGGGGACCGAGAGGACTTCGCCCGTGCGGGTGACGTCCATGCCTTCGACGATCTCGTCGAACTCACCGAGGACGACGACGCCGATCTCGTGCTCGTCGAGGTTGAGCGCGAGGCCGAGGGTGCCGTTCGCGAAGCGGAGGAGCTCGTTCGCCATGGCGCCCGGGAGGCCCTCGACGTGGGCGATGCCGTCAGCGGCATCGATCACGCGTCCGACCTCGGTGGCCGCGGCGGTGCCGGGCTCGTAGGCCTTGACGAAGTCCTTGAGAGCATCCCGGATCTCGTCTGGGCTGATCGTGAGTTCTGCCATCATGTTCCTTTTGGTTGTGGAACCCGGGGGTTCCGAGAGGTGCGATCCGTCAGGATCAACGTCTTGAGTTGTGGAGACCGTCGGGCCGGTCTCCGCGCTGCACGGGCCGTTAGCCGGCCAGTTGCAGACGGAGGTCGTTCAGTCGGGCAGCGAGGCTGCCGTCGATGACGTCGTCCCCGAGCTGCACGCGCAGTCCACCGACGACGGCGGGGTCGATCACCTGGTTGATCTTCACCTGACGGCCGTAGGCCGTGGCGAGGTGGCGCTCGAGGCGCTGGAGCTGCGACGCCTCGATCGGTGCGGCTGCCGTGACCGTGGCGACCGCGAGGCCCTGCTGGTCGGCGACGATGCCTGATGCGTACCGGAGCAGTTCTCCGATCCGACGGTCTCGCGGCTGCCGCACGAGCTGACCGACGATGCTGACGGTCTGCGGGCTCGCCTTGCCCGCGAGGAGGGACGCCGCGAGGGCACCCTTCGCAGCGGACGAGCCGAGCTTGCTGCTGAGGGCCAGTTCGAGCTCGTGGTTGCTCGACACGAGCTTCCCGAACTCGAACAACTCGGCCTCGATGTCGCCCTGCGCACCGGCGGAGATCGAGGCGGCCCGGAGGCCGAGCTCCTCGATGCCCGCGAGCAGGTCGGCCTCGCTGGACCAGCGGCCGGAGACGACGGTCTGCAGCAGGCCGAGCGCCTGAGCGCTCAGCTGGGTGCCGAAGATCCGCTCGACGACGGTGCGCTTGGCACCGGCGTCGGCTGCGGGGTCGCTGAGCGCCGCGCTCAGGTGGCTCGAGCCGCCGATGGCCCGGCCCGCTGCGAACAGTCCGTCCGCGGTGGCCAGATCGGCCCCGGCGCCGAGGGCGGCGAGGGCCTCCTTCGACGAGGCGAGTGCTTCTCTGGTCGCGCTTCCCATTACTTGGCTGCCTTCTCCGACGCTTCGAGGTCCGCGAGGAACCGGTCGACGACCGCCGTGGCCTTCGCGTCGTCGTTCAGCGTCTCGCCGATGACGCCACTGGCGAGGTCGAGCGCGAGCGTGCCCACCTCGGCACGCAGCGACACGACGGCCGCCTGACGCTCGGCTTCGATCTGTGCCTGAGCGCTCGCGGTGACGCGAGCGGCTTCGACCGTGGCCTGCTCCTTGAGCTCGGCGAGGATCGTCTGACCCTCGACACGAGCCTGCTCGCGGATGCGGCCGGCTTCCTGACGGGCCTCGGCGAGCTGAGCGTTGTACTGCTCGAGCGCCGCTTCGGCCTGCTTCTGCGCTTCATCGGCCTTGGCGATGTTGCCCTCGATGGCCGCTGCGCGGTCGTCGAGGAGCTTCTGCACCTTCGGCAGGACCAGCTTCCAGAAGAAGCCGAGGATGATGATGAAGACGACGGCAGACCAGACGATGTCGTAGACCGCTGGGATGAGAGGGTTCGTCGGTGCGCCCTCTTCAGCAGCGATGATCACTGCATCAAACATCTTGCCTCCTTCGGAGATGTGAAAGGGGGCTTAGACGAAGATGAAGTAGGTCGCGATGCCGATGAAGGCGAGCGCCTCGGTGAAGGCGATACCGATCCACATGAGGACCTGGAGACGACCACCCAGCTCGGGCTGACGCGCGGTGCCTTCGATCGTCTTGCCGACGACGATACCCACGCCGATGGCGGGGCCGATGGCTGCGAGACCGTAACCGACCGTCGCGATGTTTCCTTCAAGGGCGGCGAGAACGGTAGTTGCGTCCACGTTTGTTTCCTTCCGTTGGGTGAGACCTGGCGGCTGCCGGGCTCGATTAGTGCTCTTCTGCGACCGCGAGCTGGATGTAGACCGCGGTGAGGAGGGTGAAGACGTAGGCCTGGAGGACTGCGACCAGGAGTTCGAAGAGGGTGAAGACGAGGCCGAAGGCCAGCGTCCCGACACCCATCAGGGCGAACCATCCGCCGAGGTTCACGATGAAGAACTGCGTCGCCGCGAAGAACAGGACGAGGAGCAGGTGCCCGACGATCATGTTCATGAGGAGTCGGAGCGTCAGCGTGAGCGGGCGGATGACGAAGGTCGAGATGAGCTCGATCGGCGTGACGATGATGTACACCGGCCACGGCACCCCGGAGGGGAAGAGGGAGTTCTTGAAGAACTTGCCCGGGCTCTTCTTGATACCGGCGTAGATGAAGGTGACGTAGGACACCAGCGCGAGCACCAGCGGGACACCGATGACCGAGGTACCGGCCAGGTTCAGCCCGGGGATGATGCCCGTCAGGTTCATCGCGAGGACCATGAAGAAGATGGTCGTCAGGATCGGCAGGAACCGGAGGCCGTCCTTCTTGCCGAGCAGGTCTTCCGCGATGTTGACGCGGACGAAGCCGAGCCCCATCTCGGCGAGGCTCTGTGCGCGGCCGGGGACGAGGCGCATCTTGCGCGTCGACAGCCAGAAGAACAGGAGGAGCGCGATCACCGCGATGAACCGGATCAGGATGACCCGGTTGATCGCGAAGGGCGTGCCCTCGAAGAGGATGATGTCGGGGAAGAACTCGTCGATCGACGGACCGTGGAACTCGCCATCTTCGGCGGCCATCGGTGCGATCAGGTGCACGGCGTTAGCGAACAGCACGTATCTCCAGTTTCGGGGGCGTGGAGCAGAGCTCTCGCGGCGACGAACAGGGGGGATGTCTCCTCGCCGCACGCCGAAGCGGTGCTAGTGGGAGGATTCGTTGACGAGTCTAGCAAGGAAACCCGGCCCCGACGAACCCAGGGGTGGTATTCCACGGCTATATTCCGAGGTGCGACCTTCCGCTGTGGCCCGGATACCGGTTCCGGCATGCTCCCGCGCGACCTGGATGTGTCCGCAGCGTCAGCCCTGGTCGGAGTCCTGCGGCGACGCCTTCGGGAGGATGTCGTCCGAGACGTAGGGCACCCGCACCTTCGCCGCCACGACGGCGTCGATCACGAGCGATCCGACGACACCGACGATGACGCTCCCGAACAGGATCGGTGCGTTGACCCACGGCTGGTCCTTCAGGATGAAGCCGAGCACGAGGAAGATGACGAACTTCACGAGCCAGCTGCCCATCACCACCCCGAACAGGATGCCGACGAAGAACTCCTGGCCGGACCAGCGGTTGGCGAAGAGGATGCTCACCGAGGTGATGCCGAGGAACACGAGCGCCATCGCGGTGCCGATGAGCGCACTCGTCAGCCCGCGGGAACCGTCGACGCTCCAGCCGACCACTCCCCCGACGACGGCGATCACGAGCGCGAGGAGCGCGCTGTACCGGAGTGCCGTGCGGAAGACCCGGTTGGCGCTCACGTGCGAGCCGGCCTGGGCGGGAGGAGTCATGGGTGCTGGTCCTTCTTGGCGAGAGAGTCGAGGGTGTCGAGGGTGGCGCCGCTCACGGGCGCCTCGGGGTCGCGCTGCCCGGAGGCCTCGTCGAGCCGATCGTACAGCGCCGACCCGGGAGCCCCCTCAGCGCCGGCGGCCACGCGCTGCGCGAGCCGGTCGGCCCGCCTGCGGCGACCGATCGGCAGGAGCGTGAACGCCGTGCAGGTGACGACGCCCACGGAGACGAAGAGCACGGCCAGCCACGTCGGGGCGGCGAAGAACGCCAGGCATCCGACGGAGATGACCACCGTCCAGCCGTAGAAGATCAGGACGGCGTGCACCTGGCTGTGACCGAGGTCGAGCAGCCGGTGGTGCAGGTGCATCCGGTCCGCGCTGAACGGCGACTTGCCGGCCCGGAGACGACGGAGGACGGCCAGGACGAAGTCGGCGAGCGGCACGACCAGGATGGCGAACGGCAGCAGGATGGGGATGAACGCGGGCAACAGTTGCGTGCGGCCCAGGGCGGCCGGGTCGACCTGGCCGGTCACGGCGGCTGCGGAGGTCGCCATGAGCAGCCCGACGAGCAGCGCACCGGCGTCGCCCATGAACAGTCGGGCGGGGTGCCAGTTGAGCGGGAGGAAGCCGAGACAGGCGCCGACGAGGATCGCGGCGATCAGCGAAGCGAGGTTGAAGTAGTCGCTCGCCCCGGTGGAGGTCACGAGCAGCTGCGTGTAGACGAAGAACACGGTATTCGCGATGACGGCGACACCGGCGACGAGCCCGTCGAGACCGTCGACGAAGTTGATCGCGTTCATCACGAGCACGATGGCGAAGACCGTCATCGAGAAGGACACCCACGACGAGCCGACCGTCAGGCCACCGATGGGCAAGGAGTAGATCTGCACACCGAGCCAGGCGACGAGCCCTGCCGCCATGAACTGTGCGGCGAGCTTGATCATCCAGTCGAGGTCCCACAGGTCGTCTGCGACGCCGATCCCGACGATGAACAGGGCGGCACCGAGGATCGCGAGCACCGGCTCCGGATCGGCGAACACGAGGTCGAAGAAGGGCAGCTGCCAGGCCACACCGAACGCGACGAGGATGCCGATGAACATCGCGACCCCGCCGAGGCGCGGCGTCGGCGTCTGGTGGACGTCCCGCTCGCGGATCGGTGGGTGGAGACCGTACTTCACACCGACGCGCCGCGCGAGGTGGGCGAAGCCGAAGGTGATGCCCGCGCTCACGACGAGCACGATGAGGTACCCGGAGAACTGGTTCATGGTTCGCGCGACTCGGGGAGCAGATCGCCCACCACGTCGCGGATCGCCTCGCGGGAGACGGCTCCGTCGCGCAGGACGACGATCCGTTCGTCGGCCGTGCCGAGTCGGGTCGCGTCGATGATCGTCGACGACTGCTCGCCGCTCTCGCCGCCGTCGAGGTAGACCGAGACCGAATCGCCGAGCATCTCGAGCGCGGCAGCGGCGGACGTCGCGGCCGGTCGGCCGGTGAGGTTCGCCGAGGAGACCGCGAGCGGGCCGGTGTCCTGCAGGAGTTCGAGGGTCACCGGGTTCGACGGCATCCGGAGCGCGACCGTGCCTGCGGTCTCGCCGAGGTCCCAGGCGAGCGACGGCTGGGCCTCGAGCACGATGGTCAGGCCTCCGGGCCAGAACGCCTCGACGAGCCGGTGCACGGCATCGGGCACGGACGCCGCCAAGGCCTCGAGCGTGTTCACACCGGAGACGAGGACGGGCGGCGGTGACTGCCGGGTCCGACCCTTCGCGTCGAGCAGGCGCTGCACCGCGGCCGGGGAGAACGCGTCGGCGGCCACCCCGTAGACCGTGTCGGTCGGGAGCACGACCAGCTCACCCCTCGCCAGGGCCGTCCGCGCCAGGCGCATCCCGGCGAGCAGCTGCGCGTGATCCTGGCAATCGAAGGTCTGCGGCATGTGGTGGGTCCTGGCTGAACGGGGCCGCCGATCGGTGATCAGTCGGCCGGATGATCGGGGTGACGACGCTCAATCATAGCCTCGGGCGTCTTCCGAGCAGTCTGGGCAGGCACAGGTAGACGGCGAGGACGAGCAGGATGCCGAGGACGGCGAGGACCTGGAGGGGCCACGCGCCCGTCGCGACGACCACCCCGAGGATCCCGGTGGCGAGGGTCGCGACGCTGACGACGGCGGTGGACCCGAGGTGGCCGAGTCCACCGGCGGCGAGACGCTGGTACACGTGGCTGCGATGCGCCTCGTGCAGCGGCTCCCCCCGCCGCCAGCGCGCGATGATCGTCGTGCCGGTGTCGGCGACGTACACGAGGACCGGGCCGATCAGCGCGACGAAGGAGATGCCGCTGAAGGCCGCGTAGATGGCGACCGCGACGAGGGAGCCGCCGAGGAGGTAGCTGCCGACGTCGCCCAGGAACATCCGGCGCCGAGCGAGGTTCCACGGCAGGAACCCGAGGAACGCTGCCGCCACGACGAGGCCTGCTGCCGTGACGCCCGGGAGACCGGCCACGGCGCCGAGACCGGCGTAGAACCCGCCGACGACCGCGCCGTGCATCGAGGAGATGCCGTTGACGCCGTCCATGAAGTTCGCGATGTTCGTGTAGGCGACGAGCGCCACGATCCCGAGCGGGATCCACCAGAAACTCGCGGCCATCGAGACGACGAGCACCCAGGTCGCCACGAGTCCGAGCACGACCTGCAAGCCGAAGCGCACCCGGACGGGGAGTCCGCGGACGTCCTCCACGGCTCCGATGGCCGCGTTCACGATCGACACGGCGGCGACGATCCAGAGCGGCAGGCTGTGGAGCAGGACCGCGGCCGTACCGAGACCGACGGCGACCGCGAGCGCGACGCCGATCCCTCCCCCGCGGATCGTCGGGGTGACGTGCATGGATCGGTGGTTCGGGGTGTCGACGACCGCCCGACGGATGAGGATCGGGCGGATGGCGAGCTGGGACAGCAGGCTCACGACGAGCGCGAGCACCCCCGCCAGGATGGCAACCGTCATTGCACCAGGTGGCGGGTTCCGGCGCCCTCGTCGGCGATGGTCTCCCGCCAGACGGCGATGTCGAGGAGTGCCGGGTCGAGCGGCTGGATCCGCGTGTGCGAGACCTTCGGGTGCTTCGAGCGGTCGGCGATCTCGTCGGTGTCGATGAGGACCTCGTGCAGCTTCTCGCCGTGCCGCAGACCGGTGTACACGATCTCGACGTCCTTGCCGGACGCGGCGATCATGCGCTTGGCGACGTCGAGGATCCGGACCGGACGGCCCATGTCGAGGATGAGGACCTCGCCCGGGTCGCCGATCGCGCCGGCCTGGATGACGAGCTTCGACGCCTCGGGGATCGTCATGAAGAAGCGGGTGACGTCGGGGTGCGTGACCGTGACCGGGCCACCGGCCTCGATCTGGGCGGTGAACGCCGGGATGGCGGAGCCACGGCTGCCGATGACGTTGCCGAACCGGACCGAGAGGTACCGTGCGTCGGTCTCCTGGGCGCTCATCCAGGCGGTGAGCTTCTCGGCGATGCGTTTGCTGTAGCCGAGGACGGTCGTCGGGTTCGCGGCCTTGTCGGTCGAGATGTTGACGAAGGTGCCGACGCCCACGGCTCGTGCCGCGTTCAGCACGTTCAGGGTGCCGAGGACGTTGTTCTTCCAAGCCTCGTCGGGGTACTGCTCGAGCATCGGAGCGTGCTTCAGCGCTGCCGCGTGGAACACGACGTCGGGACGGCGGTCCTCGAAGATCTCCATGAGCGAGGGGAGGTCGCGGATGTCGGCGAGCACGACCTCCTTGGTGTCGAGCAGACCGTGTCCGGAGATCGAGAGCTGCGTGGTGTGGAGCCCCGTCTCGTCGCGGTCGAGCAGGACGAGCTCCGCCGGACCGAACTGGTTGACCTGCCGGGCGATCTCGGAGCCGATGGATCCGCCGGCACCGGTGACGAGCACGCGCTTGCCGGTCAGGTACCCCGCGATGCTCTCGACCTGCAGGTCGACGGTGTTGCGGCCGATGAAGTCCTCGACGTTGAGGTCGCGCAGGCTCGGCGCGCTCTCGCCCGTCCCGGGAGCCAGCATCGTGTCGATGGGAGGGACGACGAGCACTCGGAGCTTCGCCTCGTCGGCGCGCTCACTGACCTGGCGGATAAAGTCGTTGTCGACGTCCGCGATGCTGATGATGAGCGCCTGCGCCCCGGTGCGCTTGACGGCCGCCACCAGGTCGGCTCCTGTGCCGACCACGGCGACGGAGGCGATGCGGAAGTTGCGCTTCGAGGGGTCGTCGTCGATGACACCCACCGGGAGGTAGGGCGACTGCGGGTCGCGCATGAGCCGAGGGATGATCGACATCCCGAGCGCACCGGCTCCGTAGACGAGGACGCGCTGCGCCTCGATCGGCCGGCTGCGGCTGTCGACGAAGAGTCGCTTGACGTAGCGCGTGATGCCCATGAAGACGATCGCGAACGGGAACGCGATCACCGTGGTGGACCGTGGAACCCCCCACGCGACGCCGAACACCGCGTTGACCGCGATGAGGATCGCCGTGACGATCAGCGCGACGACGATGAGCTGTTTCGCCTCATAGAAGCTGCCGAAGCTGTGCAGGCCGTGGTAGTAGCTCCACAGGTAGGCCACGACGAGCTGGGCGACCACGGCGATGACGCACAGGAGGACCGTCCCCACGAGGGCCACGCGCTCGTACTCGAGCTCGAACCGGACGAGCTGGGCGACCACGATGGCGAGCACCCAGCACAGTGCGTCGAGGGCGGTCTTCGCGGCGAAACGAGGACCGGGCGCCTGCGTCCATCTACGGGGGGCGTCGGGGAGCGTGGAGGTCATAACGTGTCGATCCTACCGATCGCCGGCTCCGCGTTGGCTGCGCACGGACTGCGCGTCGGGGCCGGGCGCACCGCGCTCCGCGGCGAGGGCTGCGATCGAGGACCGGAGACCGTCGTCCGTCGCCGTCGGCATACGCTCGTGCCCGAGTGCACCGAGCAGTCGGGCACCGGAGACGCGGTAGTCCTCGGTGAGCTTGGCGAGACGCCCGGAGTTGAGCGGCACGGCGGGGACGCGATCGCCGACGGCGGCCGCCAACCGCACGAGGGCCGGTGGGAGCGCCAGGCGACGGACCCGGCGACCGGTGACCTCGGCGATGAGGGTGACGAGGTGCCCCGTCGACACGGGCTCGTCGTCGGCGACGAGGTACACACCCGTCGTGACGGTGGGCGTGTCGATGATGCTCGTGATCGCCCACGTGAGGTTCTGGATCGACACGAAGCTGCGCTCGTTGCGGAAGGCGTCGAGCGGGTACGGGATGCCGCGGGAGAGCAGACCGAACAGGAGGCGCAGGTTGCCCTTGTCCCCCGGCCCGTGCACCATCGTCGGACGGAGGACGATCGTCCGGCGACCGGCGGGCGGCTCGACGGCGAGCAGGAGCCGCTCGGCTGCGAGCTTCGACTTCCCGTACGGGGTCACCGGGTGGGGCTCGGCGGACTCGTCGAGCACGCCGTCGACCGTCGCCTCGTTCACCGCGGCGACGCTGCTCAGCTGGATGAAGGTGGTGGCGTCCGACGCGAGGAAGGCGACGTACGCACGTTCGGCGAGGTCGGTGTTGATCCTGCGGTACACCTCGGGAGAGGCGGTGCCGTCGAGGTCGTGCGCCTTCCCGGCGAGGTTCACCACGACGTCGACGTCCGCGGGGAAGGGCTCCCCCGTCCACCCGCGTAACGAGAACGGCACGACCTCATGGCCGGCCGCCTCGAGGACGGGGACGAGGTTCGTCCCGATGAAGCCGGTCGCACCGGTCACGAGCACCCGGCTCATCGTCCGAACCATCCCCACGTGCGGAAGTACACGAAGGCCCCCTGGATCGAGTACCACATCAGCTTCCGGTTGTGATGCGAGCCCTTCGCGAAGTGGTGGTGGATCGTCGCTCCGGGGTAATACGCGGTCCGGGACACCTGGAGGAAGCGTCGGGTGAGGTCGGCGTCCTCGATGTACATGAAGATCCGCTCGTCGAAGAAGCCGACGCGGTGCAGGGTCGAGGTCCGGAGGAACATGAAGCACCCCGAGAGGTAGGGCACGTCGAACATCGTCTTGTTGTAGTCGTGCGCCGGGTTCTCGTCGATGTCGCGGTACTCGTAGCGGGCCATGCGCTTCGCGACGAGCGGCTTCAGCGGACCGGGCAGGAACCGGCGGGCGAAGAGGTCGAAGACGGAGGGGTTCCGCTTCACCAGGTACTGGAGGGAGCCGTCGGGGTACAGCACCTTCGGCATGACGTGCCCGACCTCGGGGTGCTCGAGCATGAACTCGTGGAGCTCCTCGATCGCCTCCGGCTCGAAGTACACGTCCGGGTTGACCACCATGTGGAACTTCGAGCGCCCGAGGACCTTCGCGATCGCGAGGTTGTGGGCTGCGCCGAAGCCGGGGTTCGAGGGGTTGTGCAGGTACTCGATCCGCGGGTCGTCCACGAGGTCGCGGAGCTCGTCCGTCGGCGAGTTGTCGACGAGGTAGAGCGTCTCGACGAGCGGGCTTCCGAGGGTCGAGTCGATGGCCGCACGCAGCTTGTCGCGATCGTTCCGGTACATGACGATGCAGGCGGTCACAGGACGGTCCACGGTTCACCCTCTCCGGCGGCGGGGACGGCACCGCCGAGGCACGACGGACGTGGGCCCGACGCGCCTGGTCAGTCTACGTGCTGCCCGCGTGCGGTCCCGGGAGCCCGGGGCCGCATACTGGAGTGGTGCCAGAGCGTGTGTTCTTCTTCGACTGCGACAAGACCCTGTACGACTACGACTTCCGGAAACGCCTTCCGGCGCTCTCGCGGTTGACTGGCGTGAGCCAGTACCGGCTCGCGAAGCAGTGGTGGGTCGGCGGGCACGAGGCCGCGGCCAACATCGGCGAGTACCCGACCAGTGACGACTACCTGGCGGTGTTCGCCGAGGTCACCGGATACCCGCTGACCCTCGCGGAGTGGCGCGAGGCCCGTGCGGCGGCGATGACACCGGTTCCCGGCGTCCTGGCCACCCTCGCCCGCGCCTCGACCCTCGGCACGGTCTCCCTGCTGTCGAACAATCCGATCCCGTTCCGGGACTCCTTCGCGCAGCTGGCTCCCGAAGCCGCAGCCCTCCTCGGCGAGAACGACCTCGTGTCCGCCGTCCTCGGAGCGGAGAAGCCGGAGCCCCGTGTCTACACCCGGGCGCTCAGCCGGTACGGCGTCGCGCCCGGTCGCACCATGCTCATCGACGACTCCGCGGCGAACTGCGCGGGTGCCGAGGCCGTGGGGATGCACGCCTTCCGATTGACGAAGGACGCCTCAGGTGCCTTCGACGTCGCGGGACTCGACGCCGCCGTCGACGCGTTCGTGGCTGCCACCCCCTGACCCGACCTCCGGCCGCGACGGGTCAGCGGATCGCGATGGTGGTGCGGTCGCGGGTGGTGAGGTCGCGGTGCGTCGCCGCAGCGTGCCAGCCGTCGGCCGTGAGCAGCTCGCGGATGGCCTGCCCCTGGAGTTCACCGTGCTCGATGATGAGCGTGCCGCCCCGGTGGAGCAGTCGCTGCGCGGTCGCGGACACCTGGCGCACCACGTCGAGACCGTCCGGTCCGCCGTACAGCGCGGCCGAGGGGTCGTGGAGACGCACTTCGGGATCGCGTGGGATCGCGTCGTCCGGGACGTACGGGGGGTTCGAGATCACGACGTCCACCGAGCCGTCGAGCTCGTGGAAGGCGTCGGCGAGGTGCTCGAAGACGACGGTGGCGTTGTCGGCACCGGACTCGGCGAAGTTCCGTCTCGCCCAGATGAACGCCTCGACCGAGTTCTCGGTCGCGTAGATCGCCGCGTTCGGGACTTCGGTCGCCATCGCCAGCGCGATCGCTCCACTGCCGGTGCCGAGGTCGACGCCGATGGGCCGAGGGATCGGCACCGCCCGGAGCGCGTCGATGGCGAACTGCACGACCGACTCGGTCTCGGGGCGCGGCACGAAGACGCCTGGTCCGACCGCGAGTTCCATCGAACGGAACGCGGCACGACCCGTGATGTGCTGCAGCGGTTCACGCGCGGCCCGACGTTCGACCAGCTCGGCGAACACGGTGCGCTCTTCGGCGTCGAGCACGCGACCGGTGATCGCCGCGGCCTGCACGGCACCGCGACCGAGGCCGAGCACGTGTCCGAGGAGGAGCTCCGCGTCGACGTCGGGTGACGGCACGGCCGCGCGGGTGAGGATCTCGACGGCGTGTTGGCGCGCGAGTTCGACGGTCGCAGGGTGGCCGGCTGACGGGGTGTCTGCGGCGGCGGCGGAAGGGGTGCTGGGCATGAGCGAGGTCATCATCTGGGGCGGCCTGGTCGGGTGGGCCGCACCGAGCCTACCCCACCGCCTCGATGCGGCCGCGGGCCGTCGACCCTCCTCGTCACACGGGAGACCGCTGATCGACCAGGTCGTAGGCTGAACCGAGCCCCGTTCGAGGAAGAGGAACACCGTGACCGGCACCGTCTACACCGACATCACCCAGGCCTACGGCCGCACCCCGCTCGTCCGCCTGAACCGCATCGCCGAGGGCGTCGGCGCGACCGTCCTGGCGAAGCTGGAGTTCTACAACCCCGGATCGAGTGTCAAGGACCGCCTGGGCATCGCGCTCGTCGATGCGGCGGAGGCCTCGGGCCAGCTGCAGCCCGGAGGGACCATCGTCGAGTCGACGAGCGGGAACACCGGTATCGCGCTCGCCCTCGTGGGAGCCGCGCGGGGCTACCGGGTCATCCTCACGATGCCCGCCTCGATGAGCAAGGAACGCCGGACCCTCCTCCGTGCCTACGGTGCCGAGCTCGTCCTCACCGATCCGACGAAGGGGATGGCGAACGCCGTGCAGGAGGCGCAGCGCATCGTCGCCGAGAACCCCGGCGCCGTCTGGGTCAGGCAGTTCGAGAACGAAGCGAACCCCGCCATCCACCGACGGACGACCGCGCCCGAGATCTGGGAGGACACCGCCGGCACGGTCGACGCGTTCGTCGCGGGCATCGGGACGGGCGGGACCATCACCGGCGTCGGCGGCTGGCTCCGTGAGCACAACCCCGACGTGCAGATCATCGCGGTCGAGCCCGCGGACTCCCCGCTGCTCAGCGAGGGTCGTGCCGGTGGACACAAGATCCAGGGCATCGGCCCGAACTTCGTGCCCGACATCCTCGACACCTCCTTGTTCAGCGAGATCATCCCGGTCGAGACCGACACGGCCTACGCGACCGCACGACGCCTCGCGACCGACGACGGCATCATCGGCGGCATGTCCTCCGGCGCCGCTGTCTGGGCCGCCCTCGAGGTCGGACGCCGTCCGGAGATGGCCGGCAAGACGATCGTCGTCATCATCCCCGACGCGGGCGAGCGCTACCTGTCGACGACGATGTACGACGACCTGCGCGACTAGGCTCGACGCATGGGAATGCTGTCGCGGGTCCGCGAGGACATCGGTGCCGCACGCGCACACGATCCGGCGGCCCGCGGCACCATCGAGATCGCGCTCAGCTACTCCGGCCTGCACGCCGTCTGGGCGTACCGGCTGCACCATCGCCTGTGGCGGCGCGGCTTCCGCACCTTCGCCCGGTTCGGCTCGCAGTTCACCCGGTTCCTCACCGGGATCGAGATCCACCCGGGCGCCCGGATCGGCAGGCGGTTCTTCATCGACCACGGTATGGGCGTCGTCATCGGTGAGACGGCCGAGGTGGGCGACGACGTCATGATCTTCCACGGCGTGACCCTCGGCGGGAAGAGCCGCGGCGTCGGCAAGCGCCACCCGACCATCGGTGACGGCGTCGCCGTCGGTGCCGGGGCGAAGATCCTCGGGCCCATCCGGATCGGTGCGGGCACCATCGTCGGCGCGAACGCCGTCGTCACCAAGGCCTGCCCACCCCGCAGTCTGCTGCTCGGCGTCCCCGCGGTCGAGCGCCCGCGCGGGAGCGGCGCCCACGGCCTCGCGTTGCTCGATCCCGAGTACCACATCTGATCCGCGAGCGGTGAGGCGATCCGTCGCCCGCGCCTCCCCCGGACGACGAACTCCCGCATCCCACCCGCATCCCGCTCCTCGAGAGGTCCCCATGAGTCTCATCCGCCTGCACGACGTCACCGTCCGGTTCGAGGAACGCCCGGTGCTCCGCGACGTCTTCTTCCGGCTTGAGCCAGGCGACCGGGTCGGGCTCATCGGCAGGAACGGTTCAGGCAAGTCCACCCTCCTGAAGCTCGCGCTCGACCAGCTCCAGCCGGACTCGGGCACGGTGACCATCGAGGACGGGACGCGGATCGGGTACTTCTCGCAGTTCTCGGAGCTCGACGGCAGCGCCACCATCACCGAGGTCCTCGAAGGACTCTTCGGTCACATCCACGCCATCGAGGCGGAACTCGCATCCATCGACGCCGCGATCGCCGCCGACCCGAACGACCTCGACGGGATGACGAAGCTCATCGAACGGCAGGCCGAGCTCTTCGAGGAGATGGAGCGCCAGGACGGCTGGGACTACCAGCGCCACATCGACACCGCCCTCACCACGCTCGGCTTCGACGCCGTGCGCCGGGTGCTCCCCATCGACTCGCTCTCCGGGGGTTGGCGCAACCGCGCGGCGCTCGCGAAGATCCTCCTCGAGCGCCCGGACGTCCTGCTCCTCGACGAGCCGACGAACTTCCTCGACGTCGCGGGGGTCGAGTGGCTCGAATCCTGGTTCGGCTCGTTCCGCGGCGCGGCGATCGTCGTCTCTCACGACCGGACCTTCCTCGACGCCGTGGTCACCCGCATCGTCGAGGTCGAGAACTTCCACCTCCACGAGTACCCCGGCAGCTTCGACGAGTACGTCGTCCAGAAGCAGTTCCGGCTCAAGAGCCTCGAGGCGCAGTTCGTCCACGAGTCCGAACTGCTCGCCTTCGAGGCCGAGGGCATCTCGGACCGTCGCGAGGCGGCCAAGGCCGCCGGGAAGAAGGACCTCTCCTCGCAGCTGGCGAAGATCAAGAAGGCCAGGCCGCCGCGTCCGGTCGACGACATCATCACCGACATCTACGGCGGCCTGCACATCAAGGACACGCTCTGCCGGATCCAGGGGCTCACGAAGGCCTACGGCGACCACACGCTGTTCGACGGACTCGACCTCGAGATCGGCCGCCGCGAACGCATCGTCGTCCACGGACCGAACGGTGCGGGCAAGTCCACGTTCCTCCGGATCCTCGAGGGCGACGAACGCCCCGACGCCGGTCACGTCACGTGGACCGGCGGGGTCCGATACGCGTCCTACAACCAGATGGTCGACGAGCTGGACCTCACCGACACGGTCGCGCACGCCGTCGGCGCCATGCCCGACAGCCTCGCCTTCGCGGCGACGAAGAAGTCGGTGAACCGCTTCCTCGGCATGTTCCAGTTCTCGGACGCCGACCTCAAGCAGAAGATCGGCATGCTCTCGGGTGGGCAGCGCGCCCGCGTCGCCATGGCCCAGTGCCTGCTCTCCGGAGCTTCGGTGCTCCTCCTCGACGAGCCGACGAACCACCTGGACCTCGCGAGCACGCAGGTGATGGAGCGCGCACTCGTGCACTTCCCCGGGGCCATCGTCGTGGTCAGCCACGACCGGTTCTTCGCCGACAAGGTCGCGACGAAGCGACTGCGCATCGGCTGAACGACGAAAGCGCGGTCGTGGTCGTCATCCGAGAGGGATGACGACCACGACTGCGCTCTCGAGTCCTAGTCCTGGTCGCCGATTTCGGCCAGGCGCGCTTCCTCGTCGGCGGTGATCGCCGATTCGATGATCGGCCCGAGCGCGCCGTTCATGACGCCGTCGAGGTTGTAGGCCTTGTACCCGGTCCGGTGGTCGGCGATGCGGTTCTCGGGGAAGTTGTAGGTGCGGATGCGCTCGGAGCGGTCCATGGTGCGGATCTGTGTCTTGCGGGCAGCGCTGTCGAGAGCGGCCTGCTCCTCCTGCTGACGCGCGAGGATTCGGGCGCGGAGCACGCGCATACCGGCCTCACGGTTCTGCAGCTGGCTCTTCTCGTTCTGCATCGACACCACGATGCCGGTCGGCAGGTGGGTGATGCGCACCGCGGAGTCCGTGGTGTTGACCGACTGACCGCCGGGGCCGCTCGACCGGTAGACGTCGATCTTCAGGTCGTTCTGGCTGATCTCGACCTCCTCCGGCTCATCGACCTCGGGGAAGACGAGGACTCCCGTCGTGGAGGTGTGGATGCGGCCCTGAGACTCGGTGGCAGGCACACGCTGCACGCGGTGCACGCCGCCCTCGTACTTGAGGTGCGCCCAGACCCCCTGCGACGGGTCGGTCGCGTTCGACTTGATCGCCACCTGGACGTCCTTGTAGCCGCCGAGGTCGCTCTCGGTGCGTTCGAGGAGCTCGGTCTTCCACCCCTTGGACTCCGCGTAGTGCAGGTACATCCGGAGCAGGTCGGCGGCGAAGAGCGCGCTCTCCGCGCCGCCCTCGCCACCCTTGATCTCCATGATGACATCGCGGCCGTCGTCGGGGTCGCGCGGGATGAGGAGACGGCGGAGCTTCTCCTGGTTGGTCACCAGCAGTTCTTCGAGCACCGGCACCTCCTCGGCGAACGCCTCGTCCTCCTTGGCGAGTTCGCGAGCGGCGTCGAGGTCCTCCTGCGTCGCCTGCCAGGTGTGGTAGGCCGCGATGATCTTCGACAGCTCGGCGTAGCGGCGGTTGATCTTCTTCGACCGCGCGGGGTCGGCGTGGACCGCCGGGTCGGCGAGCTGATCCTGGAGATCCTTGTGCTCGGCGACGAGCGTCTCAACTGATTCGAACATCGTTCTCTTCCTTCATCACCATCATGCGGCACCGGGGGCGAAACGGGACCGACCCCACCCGTTCCCGATGCCGGTGCGGCGCGGGTACGGATGGGGTCGGTCGGGACCGCTAGCGGTGGTTGTTCTCGTGTCCGTGGCTGTGCGAGGTCGGTGCGGGCATCGACTTCTGCATCTGGACGAGGAACTCCACGTTGGACGTGGTCTCCTTCAGCTTGCCGAGGACGACCTCGAGGGCCTGCTGCTGGTCGAGGCCGGCGAGGGCACGACGCAGCTTCCAGGTGACCTTGACCTCGTCGGGGGCGAGCAGCATCTCCTCGCGGCGGGTCGAGGACGCGTTGACGTCCACGGCCGGGAAGATCCGCTTGTCGGCGAGCTGGCGCGAGAGCCGGAGCTCCGAGTTGCCGGTGCCCTTGAACTCCTCGAAGATGACCTCGTCCATCTTGGAACCGGTCTCGACGAGCGCGGTCGCGAGGATCGTGAGGGATCCGCCGTTCTCGATGTTGCGAGCGGCACCGAAGAAGCGCTTCGGCGGGTACAGCGCCGCGGCGTCGACACCACCGGAGAGGATCCGACCCGAGGCGGGTGCGGCCAGGTTGTAGGCACGACCGAGACGCGTGATCGAGTCGAGCAGCACGACGACGTCGTGGCCGAGCTCGACGAGACGCTTGGCGCGCTCGATCGCGAGTTCGGCGACCGTCGTGTGGTCCTCGGCCGGCCGGTCGAAGGTGGAGGCGATGACCTCACCCTTCACCGTGCGCTGCATGTCGGTGACCTCTTCGGGACGCTCGTCGACGAGCACGACCATGAGGTGGACCTCAGGGTTGTTGATCGAGATCGCGTTGGCGATCTGCTGCAGGACGATGGTCTTCCCGGCCTTCGGCGGGGCGACGATCAGGCCGCGCTGACCCTTGCCGATCGGTGCGACGAGATCGATGATGCGCTGCGTGAGCTTCGTCTGCTCCGTCTCGAGACGGAGGCGCTCCTGCGGGTACAGCGGGGTCAGCTTGCCGAACTCGACGCGGGCGCCGGCCTCGTCGACGGACAGGCCGTTGACGGAGTCGACCTTGACGATCGCGTTGTACTTCTGGCGGCTGCTGCTGTCGTTGTCGCGCGGCTGACGGATGGCCCCGACGACGGCGTCGCCCTTGCGCAGGTGGTACTTCTTCACCTGGCCGAGGGAGACGTAGACGTCGTTGGTGCCCGGGAGGTAGCCGGAGGTGCGCACGAAGGCGTAGTTGTCGAGGACGTCGAGGATGCCGGCGACCGGGATGAGGACGTCGTCCTCGGCGATCTCGGGCTCGACGTCGTCGTTCTGCACGGATCCGCGACGCTTGCGGTCACGGTAGCGGCTGCGGCCGCCACGACCCTCGGACTCGTCGCCCGGTGCGCCCTGGTTGCCCTGACCGCCCTGGTTGCCGCGGTTCTGCCCCTGCTGCTCCTGCTTGGCGTCGGCCTTCTGGCCGGCATCGGCGTTCTGGTTGCCGTTGTTCTGGCCACCGTTGTTCTGGTTGCGCCCACGGCCGCGACCGCGACGTCCGCCGGACGACTGGCCGTCCTGCTGCTCGCCGTCCTGGGTGTCGTCGGCGTCCGTGTTCGCGGCGTCGTCGTTCGAGTCCTGCTCGGAGGCGTTCTGTGCGGCGCGGCGCTGCTCGCCGCCGGCCTGCTCGCCGGTGCCCTGCTCAGCCGTGTTCTGCTCGGCGTCGTCGGCGTTGCGGTCGCGATCGCGTCCGCGACCACGGCGGTTGCCGCGCGAACGCCTGGGCGTCTGCTCGGGGGTCGTCTCGTCGGCGCTCTGCGACGCAGCGGTCGCGGCGGCGTCGTCGGACTGCTCGGCGGGAGCCGCGTCGGCCGGAGCGGACGGCGCCTCGGCCTCGACCGGGGCGGGTGCGGCGGCCGGCGCAGCCGGTGCCTCGACGACGGGGGCGCCGACGATCGGGGTCGCGTTCGGGGCGACGGTGGCCGTCGTGGCCCGGCGGGACTTGCGTCGCGCCGGCGGGGCCGCCTTCTCGGCACCGAAGGCCTGGTCGAGCGCGAGGTCGAGCTCGGGCAGCTTGGACTGCACCGGTGCCTCCGGCGCGACTTCGAGCGCGGAGACCGACTCGATGACGTCGGCGGTCTCGGTGGCCGCGGCGTCGGTGTCGGTGTCGGTGCTGTTCTGGATGGTCTGGATGGCTTCGACCAGCTCGCCCTTGCGGAGCTTCGAGGCTCCGGCCACTCCGAGAGCGGCGGCGAGACGCTGCAGGTCGGCGACCTTGAGCGTCTTCGGGTCGGCATCCAGCGAGACGCCCGAGGCGCCTTCGTTGACGTCTGTCACGTGTGTCTTCCTTCCCTTGCGTCGAGACAGAGCTGTCTCGCGCAGGCGGCGATCGCACCGGGATCCTGTGCGGCGGGTGGGTGATGTTCACACGACGCAGAGCCTGTGCGGATAGCCCGGTGCGACGACCCGGCGGAGCGCTGCTCAGCAGGATGGAAACACGGTGGGACCCGAACAGACGCGATCAATTGGTGCGAAAGCGATGATTGTGCGGAATTGCCCCGGAAGCCGGTTACGCCGAAGAGGCGGGGTGGGCCGGGTGCCCTCCCACTGTAGCACCCTTGAAGTCGACCGCGAGCATGAGCGACTGCCACGGGGTGGTGGCGTGCTCGGCGACCAGCGCGGTGGCTTCGAGGCGTCGTCCGGGATCGTCCGCGAGGACGAGGATCGACGGACCGGCGCCGGACACGACGGCGGCGAAGCCGCGCTCGCGCAGCAGCGTGATGAGGGTGTTCGTCTCGGGCATCGCGGCGGCGCGGTAGCTCTGGTGGAGCCGGTCCTCGGTGGCCGCGAGCAGGAGCTCGGGGCTCTGCGTGAGCGCGGCGACGAGGAGGGCCGAACGCGAGACGTTGAACGCCGCATCGGCGTGTGGCACGTTGGCGGGCTGCAGACTGCGGGCGAGCTCCGTGGACATCGTGTGCTCGGGGACGAGCACGAGCGGCGAGACCCCGCGGTGCACGATGAGCTTCTTGTGCTGTGGGCCGTCGTCCGTCGTCCACGCGATCGTCAGGCCGCCGAACAGCGCCGGAGCGACGTTGTCGGGGTGACCCTCCATCTCCGTCGCGAGCCGGAGGAGGTCGTCCGGACCGAGCTCGACCCGACCCTCGAGGAGCCCCTTCGCCGCCATGATGCCGGAGACGATCGCGGCGCCCGAGGAACCGAGGCCGCGGCCGTGCGGGATGACGTTCCGGGCGACGACGTCGAGACCGGGGAGGTCGTGGCCGTAGGCACGCAGAGCGTGCGCGATCGCGGTGATCACGAGGTTCGAGGCGTCGGTCGGCACCTCGCCGGCGCCGACACCGATGACCTCCACGAACACGCCGGGCTCCTCGCGGACCGTGACGGTCAGCTCGTCGTACAGGGCGAGCGCCAGACCGAGCGTGTCGAAGCCGGGGCCGAGGTTGGCGGTGGTCGCCGGCACCTTCACGGTGACGGTGCGTCCGATCGCAAGCGGTTCGGTGTGACTCATAGGGATGCCTGCAATCTGGTGAGAGGTCGTCGAGCGACGCGGTCGGGGGTCGTGCGGTTCGGCACCTACTCGGCTCCTTCGACCCGGAGCACGGACACGACCCGCTCGACGTGGGCGTTCGAGGCGAGCTGCTCGACCGTGGCCGCGAGGGCCGATTCGAGCGCCCGGTGGGTGCCGATGACCAGGGTAGCGGTCGACAGCGTCCCATCCGAGGAGGCCACGGACTGCTGGAAGGTCTCGACCGAGACGCCGCCGTCGCTGAGGATCCCCGCGACCGCGGCGAGCACGCCGGGTTCGTCGGCCACCTCGAGGGTGACCTGGTATCGCGTCGTGACGCGGCCGATCTCGAGGACCGGCAGGTCGGCGTGCGTGGACTCGCCGACACCGGGGCCGCCGGCGACGTGACGACGGGCCGCGGAGACGAGGTCGCCGAGGACCGCGGAGGCGGTCTCCTTACCGCCGGCGCCGGCCCCGTAGAACATCAGGCTTCCGGCGTTCTCGGCCTCCACGAAGACGGCGTTGTTGCCGCCGTGCACGGCGGCCAGTGGGTGCTCGCGACCGATCAGCGCCGGGTAGACACGGGCGGACAGGCCTTCCTCGCCGGTCGTCTCATCGACGATCCGCTCCGCGATCGCGAGCAGCTTGATGACGTAGCCCTCGCTGCGGGCGAGGTCGACCTGGGCCTTCGTGATGCCGGTGATGCCCTCACGGTGGACGGCCTCGACGGGCACGGTGGTGTGGAAGGCGAGACTCGCGAGGATGGTCGCCTTCTGCGCCGCGTCGTAGCCCTCGACGTCGAGGGTCGGGTCGGCCTCGAGGTACCCGAGCTCGCTCGCGACGGCTGCCGCGTCCTCCATCGTGTCGCCGAAGCGGTCCATCCGGTCGAGCATGTAGTTCGTGCTGCCGTTGACGATGCCGAGCACCCGGTTGATGCGGTCGCCCGCGAGGCTCTCCCGCAGGGGTCGGATGATCGGGATCGCCGCGGCGACGGCCGCCTCGTAGTACAGCTGGGCGCCGACCTGCTCAGCGGCGTCGAACAGTTCCGGGCCGTGCGTCGCGAGCAGCGCCTTGTTGGCGGTGACGATGTCGGCACCGGCGTTGATGGCCTGCAGGATGTGGCTGCGCGCCGGCTCGATGCCGCCGATGAGTTCGATCACGATGTCGGCGCTCAGGATGAGCTGCTCGGCCTCGGTCGTGTACAGCTCTTTCGGCAGGTCGACGTCGCGAGGTGCGTCGACGTCGCGCACGGCGATGCCGATGAGCTCGAGGCTCGCTCCGGCGCGGGACGCCAGTTCGTCGGCGTGCTCGAGCAGCAGACGCGCCACCTGCGAGCCCACCGATCCGGCGCCCAGCAGGGCGACCTTCAGTCCGCGGTATTCGATCATTCCGTGTCCAATCCCGCATCGCGGCTGAGGAGGTCGTGCTCGGTCTCGCCCCGCACGATGACGCGGGCAGCGCCACCCGACACGGCGACGACGGCCGGGCGACCGAGGTAGTTGTAGTTGCTCGCGAGGGACCAGCAGTAGGCCCCGGTCGCGGGGACGGCCAGGAGGTCGCCGTCGCGGACGTCGGCCGGCAGGTAGTCGGCGTTCACGACGATGTCGCCCGACTCGCAGTGCTTGCCGGCGATCCGGACGAGCGCAGGAGGCGCCTCACTCACGCGGTCGGCGATCCGGACCGTGTAGTCCGCGCCGTACAGCGACGGCCGGGCGTTGTCGCTCATTCCACCGTCGACGCTGACGTAGCGTCGAACGGCCGTCTCACCCTCGTCGTTCCAGGCGACCACGACGTCCTTGATCGTGCCGACCTCGTAGAGCGTGATGCCGGCGCCGCCGATGATCGCGCGTCCCGGTTCGAAGGCGAGCTTCGGGATCCGGACGCCGTGGAGGTCTGCCGCAGCCTGGACACCGGCGAGGATGTCCGCCGCGAGCTGCTCGATCGGCGTCGGGTCGTCGGCGCTGGTGTAGGCGATGCCGAAGCCACCACCGAGGTTGAGCTCGGGCACGGGACCGCCCTCGAGCAGGCGCGCGTGCACGGCGAGCAGGCGGGCGGCGGATTCGGCGAATCCGTCGGACCCGAAGATCTGCGAGCCGATGTGGCAGTGGAGTCCGAGGAAGTCGAGCGAGGCGTGGGACCGGATGCGCGCGACGGCGTCGGCGGCGTCCTCGAGCGGCAGGCCGAACTTCTGGTCCTCGTGGGCGGTCGCGAGGTACTCGTGCGTGTGGGCGTGGACGCCGCTGTTCACGCGCAGACGCACCGACTGGACCCGGCCGGCGCGCTCGGCCGCGGCGGCGACGCGGTCGATCTCGGTGAGGCTGTCGAGCACGATGGCGCCGATCCCGACACCCACGGCTCGCTCGATCTCCGCGACCGACTTGTTGTTGCCGTGGAAGCCCAGCTGGGCCGGATCGGTTCCGGCGGCGAGTGCGACGGCGAGTTCTCCACCGCTGCAGATGTCGATGCGGAGGCCCTCCGCCGTCATCCAGCGCGCGACCTCGGCCGAGAGGAACGCCTTCCCCGCGTAGTAGACGGCGACACTCGTGCCGCGGGCCGCCGCTTCACGCTCGAACGCCTCTCTCAGCGTGCGGGCGCGGGCCCGGGCGTCGTCCTCGTCGACGACGTAGAGGGGCGTGCCGAAGCGCTCCTGGAGCGTGCGGACGTCGACGCCGCCGAGCTGCAGGAGGCCGTCGGTGTCGCGGGCGGCCGAGGCCGGCCACACGGACGGATCGAGCGCGTTCGGATCGACGGGCTCGGCGAGCCAGTCGGGGGCGAGGGGGTTTCTGGCCACGGGGGTGTCCTGAGTCCTGTTGAGCGGAAAAGGAGGTTCTCGTTGGGCGAGCGGACCCGGTTTGGCCCCTGAAGCACCGATTTGCAGAGCACCGATGAAGGTGGATGCGCACGACCCGGTGGTTGGTGATCCCGGTCGTCCGCACCCATCGCCGCTCGGTTGGAACGACTGTGGTGGAACACGGGCCCGAGGGCCCGACGGCACACCTCACCGCCCGGTCGGAGCAGTGGGTGTGTGGAAAGTCTAGCGAGCCGCGCGTGACCGTGCAGCATCGTGACGTCGGGTGGCCAGCTCCCCTCCGCCGCCGGGTGGCGGGGCGAGGTTCAGTCGCAGCCGCCGAGCGTCTGCAGCGACGCCTCGTCGAGGCGGAGCGTCGTCGACGTCAGGGTGGCGGTCGCCGCCTCCGGCGTCACCGCGAGTCCATCGAGGTCGACCCCCTCGGGCAGGTACTGGGCGACGCAGATGCTCGGCGGGTCGCCCTGCAGGAAGCCGGTCACGAGCGCCCGCAGGTCGATGACGCCGAGGAGCCCGGTGTCGACGTTCACGGACGTCGGCATGAGGTTCACCCGGTCGGCCGTGGTGGTCGGCGCCACGGAGAAGTCGTACGGGATCGTGAACCCGAGGACGGTCGCCTCACCCGCGTACCCGATCTCGTCGGCGCCGAGGGTGAGCGTGCCAGGGAGCCCGGCCGTCTTGGCGAGGTCCGCCGCTCCGGCGGCATCGATCCTGATGGTCGCCACCACCCGACCGATGGTCTGCTCCGGGTCGAGGGGGACCCGGTCCGCGCTGACACGGAGATCCAGCGGGATGCCGTCGACGCTCGCGTCCGGAGCACGCAGGTCGACGTGCTCGAACGTTCCGGTGAGGTACTGGGCGATGACCGAGGCACCGCCGATCGACACGGAGACGTCCGCGTCGACGTCGTCGGGCAGGCTCTGCTCGATCTGCGTCGCGACGCGCTCCTCGGCGACGCCGCGCACGATCGTGTCGGCGATCAGGAACGCGCCGACGAGGACGACGAGCACCCCGACGACGATGACGATCGGAAGCCAGGGACGCCTGCGCTTGCCCGACGGTTGCTGCTCACTCATGTTCCGAGGGTAGCGAACCGTCGTCTCCGGGCCGCGTCAGCAGACCTGGTCGAGCTCGACCTCCGGCATGTCGAGCACCCTGCCACTGAATCGCTCCCAGTCGGCAGCCGAGGTGGGATACAAGGCCGCCAGTGTGAACCCTTCCAGCTCGGTGAGGTTGGAGTCCTCCAGGGAACTCTTCGTCAGGACGTCCGGTGAGATGAACGCCGCACGAACCGGGTCACCGGGGATGACGAACGCCGGCGCGACCGTCTTCCCGCCCTCGCCCCGGACGACGACGGAGAGTGCCCCGTCGATCTGCAGCGTGCTCGTGCCCACCTCCTCGAGCTCGATCTCGAACGGCGCGCACTGCACGGGAGGCGAGACGATGTTCTGGAGGTAGTCCATGGTGCCCACACTGCCGGCGCGCAGGCCGTCGGGGAACTGCAGGCGGATCGAGACGCCGGACCCTTCCGTTCCGAACGGTGCGAAAGCGCGGAGGTCCACGGCCGACGCGGAGGTCGCGCTCGGCGCCGCGGTGCCGGGAACGCCCGAGCCCTGGCCGACACAGCCGGAGAGCGACACGGCCGCCGCGATCACGACGACGACGAGGGACGGGCGGGACGTGAGGCTGCGCATCCTGTCACGCTACCGAAGGACTCGCTCGGACAGCGCACACCGGAGATCGGAGCGAGCGCAGGACCGTTCCCGGGGAACCGTCCTGCGCTCGCGCGGATCTCCTGCTGCGGGGACGCTACATGCGCTCCGGCGCGGAGACGCCGAGGAGCGCCAGCCCGTTCCGGATGACGGTGCCGGTAGCGTCGTTCAGCCAGAGACGCGTGCGGTGCAGGTCGGTGACCGGCTCCTCCCCCATCGGGACGACCCGGCAGCTGTCGTACCACTTGTGGTACAGGCTCGCGGTCTCCTCCAGGTGCCGGGCGACGCGGTGCGGCTCGCGCAGCTGTGCGGCCTGCGCGACGATCCGCGGGAACTCCTGGAGGACGCCGAGGAGCGCCGACTCCGTCTCGTGGACGAGCAGCTCCGGTGCGAAGGCGCTGCGGTCGACCCCGGCCGAGGCGGCGTTGCGCGCCACCGAGTTCGTGCGGGCGTGGGCGTACTGGACGTAGAAGACGGGGTTGTCGTTCGTCCGGCTGCGGAGCTGCTCCGGGTCGAGGGCCAACGGCGAATCGGCCGGGTAGCGACCGAGCGAGTACCGCAGGGCGTCCGTCCCGATCCAGGCCTGCAGGTCGTCCAGCTCGATGATGTTGCCGGCCCGCTTGGAGAGCCGGGCGCCGTTCACGCTCACGAGCTGCCCGATGAGCACCTCGATGTCGCGGTCCGGGTCGTCTCCGGCCGCGCCCGCGAGCGCCTTCAGCCGGTGGACGTACCCGTGGTGGTCGGCACCGAGCAGGTAGATCTTGTGCTGGAAGCCGCGGTCGCCCTTGTTCAGGTAGTACGCGGCGTCGGCGGCGAAGTAGGTGTAGACGCCGTTGGAGCGACGGATGACGCGGTTCTTGTCGTCGCCGAAGTCCGTCGTGCGCACCCAGACGGCGCCCTCCTCGTCGAACACGTGCCCCTGCTCGCGCAACCGGTCCACGGCCTGGTCGATGAGGCTCGTGCCGTCCTCGCCCGTCGCGTGCAGGGTGCGCTCGCTGAACCAGACGTCGAAGTGGACGTTGAAGCGCTCGAGGGACGCGCGGATCTCACCGAGCTGCAGGGCGTAGGCGCGTTCCCGCGCGACCTCGCGGGCGTCCGGACGCTCGAGGAGGTCGGGGATCTCGGCCAGCACGGTCTTCGCGAGGTCGCCGATGTACGCCCCGGGATAGCCGCCCTCCGGCGTCGGCTCCCCCTTGGCCGCGGCGAGGATCGAGTCCGCGAACGTGTCCATCTGGTTGCCTGCGTCGTTGATGTAGTACTCGCTGACGAGCGTCGCGCCGGACGCGCTCAGGACGCGGGCCAGGGAGTCGCCGAGCGCGGCCCAGCGCGTGTGGCCGATGTGGAGCGGGCCGGTCGGGTTGGCCGAGACGAACTCGATGTTGATGGTCTGACCGGCGAGGCTGTCGTTGCGACCGAACGCGTCACCGGCGTCGACGATCACCTTCGCGAGCGCACCCGCGGCAGCGGCGTCGAGGCGCACGTTGATGAACCCGGGACCCGCGACCTCGACCGAGGCGACACCGTCGACCTGCACCAGCGCGTCGGCGAACTCCTGCGCGAGTTCGCGCGGGTTCGCGCCCACCCGCTTCGCGAGCTTCATCGCGATGTTGCAGGCCCAGTCGCCGTGATCGCGGTTCTTCGGCCGCTCCAGCACCACGTCGTCGACCGACACCGCGACCTCGTCGGTGATGCCCGCCGCCTCGCGTCGTCGTTCGACGATCGGAACGACGATGGCGTGCAGGGCGGAGGCGAGGTCTTCAGGAGTCACGAGGAGCGATTCTACCCGGGCGCGTCGCAGCAGCGACACGGCGGTCCTCGGGGGCGACCGTCAGGCGAGCACGACCGCCTGCGCCGGGTCGTCGGCGGGCAGGACGTCGATCAGGGCGTCGATCCGCATGTCTTCGACGGTCACGTTGCCGTGGTGGTTGCTCAACCAGGCAACGTCCGCGGCGTCGCGTCCGGTGGCGATGCGGACGAGCGACTGGCGCGGTGCCAGACCCGTCGCGTCGACCACATGCCAGGCGCCGTCGACGAAGCCCTCGGCCACCGCGTGGAAGTCCATGGGCACGAGACCCGGAGCGTAGACCGCGGCGTACCTGGCCGGGATGTCGAGCGCCCGCAGCATCGCGATGGTCAGGTGTGCGAAGTCCCGGCACACGCCACGCCCCGCGGCCAGGGTCGACACCGCACTGTCCGACACGGTCGTGGAGCCGGAGACGTAGGAGAGGTGTCGTCCGACCCAGGCCGCCACCCATGGAAGCACCTGCAGACCGCCGGAGACCGTGCCGTCCTCGTGCAGACGACGGTGCTCGAGCAGGTAACCGAGCTCGGAACGCGCGAGCGAGAACAGCGCGTCCGACTCGCAGTACCGGCTGGGACGGAGGTACGTCACGGTCTCCAAAGCGTCCACGGGACGCGGCACGGCCTGCCCGACGACCACCGCCTCGTAGTCGACCTGCAATCGGCCGGGCTCGGCGATGACCCGGTGGAGTCGTGTGTCGTCCGGACCCGCGATCTCGGTCACGGCGCACGGGCCGTCCGAGGAGCACACCTGCAGTCGCTCGCTCGCCAGCGGGGTGCCGCCGGCTGCAGCGATGGAGAAGATGAGGTCGGCTCGATCGTGCACCCGCAGATCGAGCGACGCGGTCAGGGTGCGCTGCATGACCTCATTGTTCCACGCGACGGGCGACGCGGATCCCGCACGCCTCCGGTACCGGCGTGGGTCCCGACTCTGGTAGCTTGGACGTGTTCCGCCTTCGTAGCTCAGCGGAAGAGCGCTTCCCTCCGGAGGAAGAAGTCGCTGGTTCGAATCCAGTCGAGGGCACCATCACCATCTCGCGAGGTCCTGCTTCGCATCGCTCCGACTCCGGGACGCGGGGGCCATGCACCGAGCCGATCCCCTGCCGCAGCCGACGGTCCGCTTCCTGCGCTGGGCCAGCGCCGTCGAGCTCGACCTCGCCGGCACGGCCGCCCTGCTGGACGCGCCCGCCCGAGACCGCCTCGACACTTCCTCCGCGACCTCGGCCCGGCGGTTCCTGTTCGGTCGCGCACTGCTCGTGCGCACCGTCGCGGAGACGATCGGCGCCGACCCCGAGCGGATCGAGGTCACGGCGGTCTGCCCGGATTGCGGTCTCGCGCACGGACGACCACGGGTGCGCGCGGGAGGCCGGACCGTCCACGTGAGTGTCTCCCACACCGCCGACGCCTCCGCGGTGGCGGTGTCGACCGAGCACCCCGTCGGTGTCGACGTCGAACGGCTCGACGCGGCCCGGTTCGCCGGGGTCGAAGCCGTCGCCCTCACCCCCGCGGAACGGGAGCAGTGGCAGCGCCTGCCGGACCGACGACGCCTGCGGGCGCTCGCCGAGCGTTGGACGGCGAAGGAGGCCGTGACGAAGGCTCTCGGTACGGGCCTCACGACCGATCCCGCGACGATCGACCTCGGGCCGGATGCCGCACCGCACGTCACCGAGACCGCTGGCCACCGCTTCGTCATCGACCACCAGGAGCGTGCGCCGGGATTCGTCGTCGCGACGGCCCTCCTGCTCCCCTGACCCGGTTCAGCCGACGGGGAACGGCGGGAGCGCCTCCTGGAAGAGCCACGCGTCGAGGAGCGGCTCGACCGGTGCCGGCGCATGTCGATCAGCCGTCCGGACGAAGTCGTCCGTCGACACGCTCGAGTGCCGGAAGGACGCCACCCAGTCACGCAGGAGGTCGAAGAACGCCTCGTCACCGAGCAGTCGGCGCACGGCGTGCAGGGCGATCGCACCCCGCTTGTAGACCCGGTCGTCGAACATGTCCGCGGGTCCCGGGTCGCCGACGACGAGGTCCTGCGGTGCCCGTCGGAGCGCCGCGTAGTGCGCCCGGGCACAGGCGTCGGCCGTCTCAGCGCCCGACTCCTCCGACCACAGCCACTCGGCGTAGCAGGCGAAGCCCTCGTGCAACCAGATGTCCCGCCAGGTGGCGATCGTCAGGCTGTTCCCGAACCACTGGTGGGCGAGCTCGTGCGCGATCAACCGCTCCGAACCGCTGACGCCGTCGACGTGGTTGCGGCCGAACACGCTCATCCCCTGCGCCTCGAGGGGGATCTCCAGCACGTCGTCGGTGACGACGACGCCGTAGGCGCCGAAGGGGTAGGGGCCGAAGGCGCGCTCGAAGCACGCCAGCATGTCGACCTGCTCGGCGAAGTCGTGTCGGAACCGCGCGGTGAGGTCGCGTGGCAGGTGTGCGACGACCGGCACCGTGCTCGTCGCGACCCGAGCGCTGACGGTGAGCCGCTGGTACCGGCCGATCTGCACCGTCGCGAGGTAGGCGGCCATCGGTTCGGGCTGCTCGTAGACCCACGTGGTCCGGCTCGCGCGGGCGACCCGCGACACCAGCTCCCCGGGGGCGACGACCGTGTACGCCGATGACGCCGTGACACTGATCCGATAGGACGACTTGTCCGAGGGGTGGTCGTTGCAGGGGAACCAACTCGATGCGCCGCACGGCTGGGACGCCACGATGACGCCGTCCTCGAGTTCCTCCCAGCCGATCTCGCCCCACGGGCTGCGCACGGGACGGGGCGCACCCGAGTACCGGACGAGCACGGAGAACTCGGCGCCGTCCGCGATGGTGTTCCGGGGCGTCAGCGTGAGCTTGCCCGAGCCGTGCGTCCGCTTCGCCTCGGCCCCGTCGACCTGGACACGGGTGACGCGCAGCGCGGCGAGGTCGAGCGAGAACCGTGTGAGCTCCTCCGTCGCGACGGCGGTGAGTCGAGCCGTCCCGGACAGGGCGTTGCGGTCGACGTCGTAGTCGAGATCCAGCTCGTACCGGACGACGCGGTAGCCACGGTTCCCGCTGGAGGGCGTGTAGGGGTCGCCTGCGCTCCGCAGACGGGCGAGAGCCTCCCCCATCAGGACGCGACCTGGGGCTCCCGGTACTCCGCCGTCGTCACCTCGCGCCACGGGCCGATCGGGTTGCCGCTCCACCGGGTGCCGGCCGGGACGCGTTCTCCGCGCATGACGAGCGAGGCCGGTCCGACCGTCGCGTCGTCGTCGATCCGCGCCCCGGGGAGGATGACGCTGTGCGGCCCGAGCGTGGCGCCCGATGCGAGTTCGACCTGATCCATACTCATGATTCGATCATGGAACAGGTGCGTTTGCACAACGCAGCCCCGGTTGACCGTCGCGCCGTCGCCGAGTCGGACGAGGTCGGCCTCCGGCAGCCAGTAGCTCTCGCACCAGACCCCACGACCGATGCGGGCGCCGAGCGAGCGCAACCACCAGGTGAGGGCGGGGGTGCCGGTGGCGGGTGCCGCGAACCAGGGCGCCGCGACCATCTCGACGAAGGTGTCGGACACCTCGTTGCGCCAGATGAACGAGGACCAGAGCGGGTGCTCCCCCGTGCGGATCGGTCCGACGATCACCCACTTGGCGACGGTCGTGATCCCCGCCGCGACCGCGCCGGCCGCCAGGAGCACGGCTCCGCTGACGGCGATCGCGACACCGAGACCCCAGGTGTCGGCGAACCAGGCGAGCGCGAGGAGCACCAGGAGCGCGATGCCGGTCGTCACCATGACGGGGACGATGCGGCAGAGCTCCCACAGCGCGCGGGCGATCCGGAGCCGGAGCGGCGGGTCGTAGGTCCGGTCGAGATCGGCGTCGGACACCTGCCGCCGGAGTCGCATCGGCGGGCTCCCGAGCCAGGACGAGCCGGACTTGGCCTTCCGCGGTGCGGCCGACAGCACGGCGACGAGGCCGTTCTTCGGCACGTGCATGCCGGGGCCCGCCATGCCGGAGTTGCCGAGGAAGGCGCGCTTGCCGACGGACGCACCGGCGATCCGCATCCACCCGCCACCGAGCTCGTAGGAGGCCACCATCGTGTCGTCCGCGAGGAACGCGCCGTCGCCGACGGTCGTCATCCGCGGGAGGAGGAGGACCGTCGAGGCCTCCACGTTGCGTCCGACCTTCGCCCCGAGCAGACGGAGCCAGACGGGCGTGAAGAGGCTCGCGTACAGGGGGAAGAGGAGGGTGCGCGCGGCGTCCAGGAGCCGCTCCGTTGCCCACACCTGCCAACCGACCCGACTGCGTACCGGGAAGTAGCCCTCGCTGAGACCGAGGCCGAGCAGACGGACGAGGCCGATCGTGCTGATCGCCAGGACGACGAACCACACGAGGGTGGCGATGGGCACCCAGAGGAGCGCGCGCCAGGAGAAGTCGAGCAGGCTGGTCGCGCCCGACGCGCCCGCCGCCACGACCGCCGCCGCCAGCACGAAGGCGAGGAACGGCAGCACCGACAGCAGCGCCGATCCCGCGCCGTACGCGAACAGCCAGCGTCGGCGACGCGGGGGTCGCTCGGTCGGCCAGACCGGTTTCGCCTTACCCACTCGGACGGCGGGCGACCCCGACCACAGGTGTCCGGAGGGGACGCGGCCGAAGACGGACGATCCCGGGGCGATCTCCGCACGCTTGCCGATCCGGGTGCCGGCGAGCAGGGTGCTGCGAGCGCCGACCGTGCTCTCCGCGCCGATGTGGACGTGGCCGAGTCGGAGCGTGTCGCCGTCGACCCAGTAGCCGCGGAGGTCGACCTCGGGCTCGATCGATGCGCGCGCCCCGACGGTGAGGAACCCGGTGACGGGCGGCACGCTGTGGAGGTCCGCGTCGGCACCGATCTTCGCGCCGAGCGCCCTGGCGTAGCTCGAGATCCACGGGGCACCGGCGAGACTCACCGCGCCGACCGTGTCGGCGACGCGTTCGGCGAGCCAGAGCCGCACATGGACCGAGCCGCCGCGCGGGTAGTCGCCCGGGCGGACGCCGACGAGGAGGAGCTTCGCCGCGACGATGGAGATCGCCATGCGTCCGATCGGGGTGATGACCACGAGGAACCCGAGGGCGATCCACCACCAGGAGACCATGGGGAGGTACGGGACGTCCGCGACGAGGCCGAGGACCCGACTGCCGGCGAGCAGGTACACGAGCCACCGGAGTCCGACGAGGATGAGGAGCGGGACACCCAGGAGGGTCTGTGCCCACTGGGTCGCGAGCGGCGTCGGGAGCACGGGGTCCGCGACGGCCGCCCGACTGCGACGCTCGGGGCGTCGGCCGTCGAGTTCGGCGGCCATCGCGCCGAGTCGGGGGTGGCCGTAGATGTCGGCGACGGTGAACTCGGCATCGCGGGTGCGGATGAGCGAGACGAGCTGCGCGGCCGCCAGGCTCCCGCCGCCCAGGCTGAAGAAGTTGTCGCTCTCGGCCGTGACCCGGACCCCGAGGACGGCCGTCCACTGCTCGGCGAGCCACGCGGCGGTGCCCGACAGGGTCGAGGCGTCCTCCCCGTCGGCGGCGTCGAGCGGCCACGGAAGCGCGGCTCGGTCGACCTTGCCGGAGGTGCGGGTGGGCAGCTCGCCGACGACGGCGAGGAGCGGGACGAGCGGTGCCGGGAGCTGCTCACGGAGGGTGTCGAGCGCCCGCTCGAGGGAGAACCCGTCGCGGTCGGGCACTGCGAGGTACCCCACGAGGACGGCGTTCCCGGCGGCGGTGCGCTGGACGGCTGCTGCCGCACCCGAGACGCCCGGCAGCGCCTGCAGGGCGGCCTCGATCTCCCCGAGTTCCACGCGCCGACCGCCGATCTTGACCTGATCGTCCGCGCGCCCCTGGAACACGAGTCCTGCGGCCTCGTAGCGGACGAGGTCGCCGCTCCGGTACGCCCGCGACCACCCGATGCTCGGCATGGGCGCATACCGTTCGGCGTCCTTGGCTGGGTCGAGGTACCGGGCGAGTCCGACGCCGCCGATGATGAGTTCGCCGACGCCGCCCTCCTCGACCGGGACGCCCTCGGCGTCGACCACGGCGAGGTCCCAGCCGTCGAGCGGCAGTCCGATCCGCACGGGCTGCTCGCCGGTCAGCAGCGCGGCGCAGGCGACGACGGTGGCCTCGGTCGGTCCGTAGGTGTTCCAGACCTCTCGGCCGTCCACGGCCAGCCGGGCGGCGAGCTCCGGCGGGCAGGCCTCGCCGCCGAAGATGAGCATGCGGATGTTCTCGAGGGATTCGGCGGGCCACATCGCCGCCAGCGTGGGCACCGTCGACACGACGGTGATGCCCTTCGCGGTGAGCCAGGGTCCGAGGTCCATGCCGCTGCGGACGAGCGAGCGCGGCGCCGGGACCAGGCACGCGCCGTGTCCCCAGGCGAGCCACATCTCCTCGCAGGACGCGTCGAAGGCGACGGACAGGCCGGCCAGCACACGATCACCGGGGCCGAGCGGTTCCGCCTGGAGGAAGAGCCGCGCCTCGGCGTCGACGAACGCGGCGGCAGAGCGGTGCGAGACGGCGACGCCCTTCGGCGTGCCCGTCGAGCCGGAGGTGAAGATGATCCAGGAGTCGTCGCCCGGTCGCGGCGGTTCGAGGACCGGGATCGCCCGGGTGCCCGGGTGGGGTGCCGCACCCGTCGCGAGTTGCACCCGGTCGGGGTCGGCGGCGTCGTCGGCCGGGTCCTCCGTTCCGCGGCGCGAGCGCTCGAAGACACCGCCGTCGACCAGCACGCCGACGACGGCCGCCTCACCGAACACGAGTCGTGCCCGCTCCTCCGGGTCGTCGGCATCGACGGGGACGTAGGCCGCTCCGGTGAACAGGATCCCGAGGATCCCGAGGTAGAGGTCGCGGGTGCCCGAGGCGATCCGGACACCGACCCGGTCACCGCGGCGGACCCCGGCGGCGAACAGCCCGGCCGCGACCCGCTCGGCACTGAGGACGAGCTCGCGGTAGCTGAGCGCGCCCTCCGCGTCCTCGATCGCCGAGGCCTCGGGATGCGACTCGGCAACGTCACGGAGGACGTCGAGGAGGGTGCGTTCGGCCGGTGCGCGCGCGCCACCGAGCAGCACGGACTGCCGCTCGATGAGGAGGGCGGTGCTGGTGTCGGCGTCCATACGCGATCCCCTGTCGTCCGGCTGTTCAGCGCCGCCAACGGTAGGCAGCGCGCATGGACGGTTGGTGAACACCAGTCAACCGCCAGATGTCGTGGAATCGTCGGCGACGCTCCGCCGACCCCCGGCATCCTCGGAGGACGCGCGCCTACCATGGCCTGCATGACCATCGACTACTCCGTGCCCCAGGAACGCCAGCTCGTGACCGCCATCCCCGGCCCCCGATCGCTCGCCCTCACGGAACGGCGCCGCCGGGCGGTGTCGCGCGGTGCCGGCAACCTCGCGCCGGTCTGGATGGACCGCGGCTCCGGCGGCATCCTCGTGGACGTCGACGGCAACCACATCATCGACCTCGGAACGGGCATCGGCGTCACGACCATCGGACACGCCAACCCCGACGTCGCCGCGGCAGCAGCCGAGCAGGCCACGAAGCTCACGCACACGCTCTTCACCGTGACGCCGTACGAGAACTATCTGCGCGTCGCGGAGAAGCTGTCCGAGATCACGCCGGGCGACTTCGAGAAGCGCTCCATCCTCCTGAACTCCGGTGCCGAGGCCGTCGAGAACGCCGTGAAGATCGCGAAGAAGTACACCGGTCGCCGCGCGATCGTCGCCCTCGACCACGCCTTCCACGGACGCACGAACCTGACGATGGCGATGACCTACCGGCCGGCGCCCGAGCGCCTCGGGTTCGGTCCGTTCCCCGGCGAGATCTACAGCGTCCCGCTCTCCTACCCCTTCCGCGACGGACTCGACGGACCGGCGGCCGCCGAAGTGACGATCGACTACATCGAGCGGCACATCGGTGCGAGTGAGGTCGCCGCGTTCTTCGCCGAACCGGTCCTCGGCGACGGCGGCATCGTCATCCCCGCGCCCGGCTACTTCGCGCGCATCAGCGAATGGTGCACCGAGAACGGGATCGTGTTCGTCGCCGACGAGATCCAGGCCGGCATCGGACGCACCGGCGCCTGGTACTCGATCGAGCACCACGGTGTCGTACCCGATCTCATCACGAGCGCCAAGGGCATCGCCGGCGGCTTCCCGCTGTCGGCCGTGACCGGGCGCGCCGAGATCATGGACGCCGTCCAGCCCGGTGGCATCGGCGGCACCTTCGGTGGCAACCCGGTGTCCACGGCGGCCGCGCTCGCGACGTTCGAGGTCATCGAGCGCGAGGACCTGTTGGGCGAGGCCCGTCGGGTGGAGGCGACCCTGCGATCGCTCATGGGTGACTGGGCCGAGCGCTTCGACATCGTCGGCGAGGTCCGGATCATCGGTGCGATGGCCGGCGTCGAGTTCGTCGTCCCCGGCACGAAGCAACAGCACCCCACGGCACTGCAGACCGTCATCGACGCGGCGATCGCCCAGGGCGTGCTCGTGCTCGACGCCGGCTCCTGGGACTCGGTACTCCGACTCCTCCCGAGCGCGGTCATGTCCGACGAGCTCCTCCGCGACGCGGTGTCCGTCCTCGAAAACGCCCTGGGTCAGGTCGCCAGCGCGGTGCGCTGACGCGAGCGCGGGTCTCTGCGCACGGAACCCTTCGGCCAGCGCGGTGCGCTGACGCGAGCGCGGGTCTCTGCGCGCTGGGGCCTTCCGCCAACGCGGTGCGCTCACGCGAACCCGCCCGAATCGGCGCGGGCGCGGCCCGCGCGCGTGAGCGCGGGTCTCCAGAGGGGCGCGCTCGCGGCTGTGCCCCGCGGTGACGTCAGCGCACCGCGCTGGCGCAACCGACGAACGGGTCAGTCGACGGTGACGAAGTCGATGAGCTGCTCGACGCGACCGAGGAGCTCCGGCTCGAGGTCGTTGAAGGTCCGGACCTGACCGAGGATGCGCTTCCAGGCACGGGCGATGTCGGCTTGCGAGTCGTGCGGCCAGCCGAAGGCCTGGCAGATGCCCTTCTTCCACTCGATGGAGCGAGGGATGGTCGGCCACTCGCGCAGGCCGACCCTCGCGGGCTTCACGGCCTGCCAGACGTCGACGTACGGGTGTCCGACGATGAGGACGTTCCGGCCGTTCGGTCCGGCCATGACGGCGTCGGCGATCCGCTGCTCCTTCGAGCCGGGGACCAGATGGTCGACGAGGACGCCGACACGACGGTCGGGGCCGGGCCGGAACTCGGCGAGCGCGGCGTCGAGGTGGTCGACGCCTGCGAGGTATTCGACGACGACGCCCTCCACGCGGAGGTCGTCACCCCAGACCCGCTCGACGAGTTCCGCGTCGTGGCGGCCCTCGACGAAGATCCGGCTCGCGCGAGCCACCCGAGCGGTCGTCTCCACCGCGAAGGAGCCGGAAGCGGTGCGCGCCCGCCCGGTCGGTGCACGCTTCGGCACGACGAGGACGACGGGCTCACCCTCGAGGAGGAACCCCGCCCCCATCGGGAACACGCGCCGCTTGCCGCGGTAGTCCTCGAGCTCGACCGTCTTCACCTCGACGCGTGTGATCGCGCCGCAGAAGCCGCCGAGTTCCTCGACCACGAGGTCGGTCACCGCCTCGACCTCACGGGCCACCACGCGGTTCTTCTTCCGCCAGTCCCCCGCGAGGACGTCCTGACCGTACCTGTCTTCGAACACCCGTCAACGCTACGACAGCACCGTTCACAACTCAGGATCACCGCGGCGTGGCGGCGGCACCTGCCGCCTCGGGCCGACGACACTCCGAGGTCGTCCTGAATTGCGAACCGCGCCGGTACTCAGGCTGCGGCGCGCTCGGCCTCGCGGGCGAGACCGCCGAGCAGGAGCCCGAGCTGGTCGTCCACGGTGCCGGGGTCCTCCGGGTGCCACTGCACGCCCGTGATCGGCAGGGTGCGGTGCTCGATCGCCTCGACGGTGCCGTCGGAGGCCCAGGCGACGGCACGCAGACCCTCGCCGAGCTCGCCGACCGACTGGTGGTGGGCGCTCTGCACCTGGAGGTGACGGGCGCCGAGTCGGAATGCGAGGGCGCTCGAGGGGTCGAGTTCGACCTCGTGCGGGGTCATGCTCTCATCGACCGGGACGCCCTCGTTGCGGTGGGCGCTGTGCTCACCGAGGTCCTGCACGAGCGTCCCGCCGAGGGCGACGTTGATGATCTGGTGACCGCGGCAGATTCCGAGCAGCGGCGTGCCTCGCTCGGCGGCGCGACGGGCGACCGCCAGCTGGGCGCGGTCGGCCTCGGGGAAGTGCTGGCCCTCGGCGCGGTAGCCGGTGGTCCCGCCGTACTGGGCGGGATCGATGTCGGCTCCGCCCATGATGACGACGGCGGAGGCCCCGTCGGTCGAGGCGAGGAGCGCATCGGTGCCGAGGTCGTGCGCGGCCAACCGGGTCACGCGCCAGCCTGCCCGTTCGGCGGCGGCGATCGTCCGTCCGACGAGGATCTGCACGTACTCGTGGTACGCCTGGTCGTCCTCACGGAACCTGGTGACCTCGACGAGCGCCAGCATGGGTGAGACGTGTCCTTGCATGATGCTCCTTCCAGGGGTTCCGCGAGGTGACTCCACCAGTCTCACCGGGCGGATGCCCTCGCGCGAGCTGCCGCGTCACGGTCGGTAACAGAGTCCCGGTGGGCGTCGGTGAAGCCCGGTCACCGCCGTATAGCACAGCTGTGGTTCGGCACGCTCGCTGGGAGCCCGCTGTAGAGATGTCGAGGGCCCGGACCTAGACTCGGAATCGAGCCGCGGGGTGGGGCTCCAGGGTCCGAACGAGTGACGAGGTGGCCGATGCGGGTTCGCTGGGCGGTATCGATCTGGGCCTGCTGCGTGGCCGTGCTCCTCGGAGTGGGAGCCACCGCCGCCTGGGCGGAGAGCCCGGTGCAGCTCGGGGCCGGACGCGTGTCCGACAGCGCAGGTGTCCTCAGCAGCGGTGAGGCCACCGAGATCACGACGGCCGTCGACGAGCTGGCCGCGGATCACGGCGTCGACCTCTGGGTGGTCTACGTGCCGACCTTCACCGACCCGAGTGACGCCGAGTCCTGGGCGAACCAGACCGCGAAGGACAACAACCTCGGACCGAACCAGTACCTGCTGGCCGTGGCGACCGAGGACCGCGCCTACTACCTCTCCGGCGACTCCAGCGGACCGGTGAGCGGTGACCAGCTGACCGAGATCGAGCAGCAGCGGATCCTGCCGCAGCTGCGTGATGACGACTGGACCGGCGCCGGCGTCGCTGCCGCCGAAGGCCTGGGTGCCGCCGTCGGCGGCGGGTCGATCGGGGGCACCGGTAGCGGATCAGGTGGCTCGACCGGGTGGCTGACCATCCTGCTGATCGTGGTCGTCGCCGTCGTGGCCGTCGTCCTCCTGGTCGTCTTCCTCCGCCGGCGCCGCGCTGCGAACGGCGACGACGCGGTGACCGCGGGCCGGCAGGGGGCGCCGGTCGACCCGCTGACCATCGCCCCGATCCCCGAGCTCGAACGACTCGCCGGCAGTGCGCTCGTCCAGACCGACGACGCGGTCCGGACGAGCGAGGAGGAGCTCGGCTTCGCGACCGCCTCCTACGGCGAACCGGCCACGGCCGCGTTCACCGCTGCCCTCGCCGGAGCGAAGGACGACCTCTCGCACGCCTTCGCACTCAAGCAGCGGCTCGACGACGCCGAGCCGGACACGGAGCAGCAACAACGCGACTGGAACCTCCAGATCATCCGGCTCTGCGAGCACGCGAACCACGTGCTCGACGAACAGGCCGCCTCGTTCGACGAGCTCCGCGCGCTCGAGAAGAACGCGCCCGCGGCGGTCGAGGAGCTGCGAGCCAGGGCGGCCGCAGCCGGACCGACGGTGACGGCCGCGCAAGACGCGGTACACGCCCTGCAGACGCGCTACAGCCCCGACGCCCTCATCACCGTGATCGACAACCCGGCGCAGGCGACCGAGCGACTCGCCTTCGCCACCGCGGCGATCTCGGACGCAGCTGCGCGGCTCGCCGCCGGAGACTCGGGCGAGGCCGCCGTCGGCATCCGCGCCGCGGAGGAAGCGCTCGACCAGGCCACCCAGCTCACCGGGGCCGTGAAGCGGCTGCAGGCGGATCTGACGACCGCCGAGCAGCACCTCGCCGCCCGACTGGCCGAATTGGACGGGGACGTCGCCGCGGCGGGCGGCCAATCCGACCCGACCGGCACCCTCGCCGCAGCGGTCGCGAGCACCACCGCGACGGTCTCCCAGGTGCGCGGCGCGTTCGGCGCACCGAACAACCCGATCGCCCTCCTCGCCCGCCTGGATGCGGCGAACACGCAGATCGACGGCGCTCTCCAGGGGGTGCGCACCGCGGCGGAGCAGCGACAACGCGCCGCGGCCGCCCTCGGACAGACCCTGCAGACGGCGGGCGCGCAGGTGTCGGCTGCAGAGGACTTCATCGTCTCGCGGCGCGGAGCCGTCGGCCCGGAGGCCCGGACGCGCCTCGCCGAGGCCGGCCGAACCCTCGTGCAGGCCCAGGGCCTCGCCGCCACCGACCCGACGCAGGCGCTCCCCCTCGCCCAGCGCGCCAACTCGCTCGCGAGCCAAGCGGTGCAGCTCGCCCAGGCCGACCTCGGGCAGTTCCAGAGCCAGTCGGCGGGCGGACTCGACGGCATGTTCGGCGGCGGCCAGGGTCAGCAGGGCGGCAACGGGATGCTCGGTGCGGTCCTCGGCGGCATCCTGATCAACTCCGTCCTCGGCGGCGGGTCCCGTTCCGGCGGCGGCATGTTCGGCGGCGGCGGATCGAGCGGCGGCATGTTCGGCGGCGGCTCCGGTCGCTCACGCAGCGCCGGCAGCTTCGGCGGCGGCGGCACCCGATCCCGACGCGGCGGCGGTCGCTTCTGATCCGCTGCACCACCCATCTCATCACCAGACACCGACCGACACGACCCAGCAGGACACGAGAGAGGAACCACACCATGGCAGAGAAGCAGTCCATCTTCGGACGCATCGCCCAGCTGACCAAGGCCAACATCAACGCGCTGCTCGACTCCGCCGAGGACCCGCAGAAGATGCTCGACCAGATGGTCCGGGACTACACGAACTCGATCGCCGACGCCGAGAGCGCGATCGCCGAGACGATCGGCAACCTCCGGCTCCTCGAACAGGACCACCAGCAGGACGTCGAGGCGGCCTCCGAGTGGGGCACGAAGGCGCTGGCCGCGAGTCGCAAGGCCGACGAATACCGTCAGGCGGGCAACGCCGCAGACGCCGACAAGTTCGACAACCTCGCGAAGATCGCGCTCCAGCGCCAGATCGGCGCCGAGAACGAGGCCAAGCAGGCCGAGCCGCAGCTGGCGTCCCAGACGAAGGTCGTCGAGCAGCTGAAGAACGGCCTCAACGGCATGAAGACGAAGCTCGAGCAGCTGAAGACGAAGCGCAGCGAGCTGGTCGCCCGGGCCAAGACCGCCGAGGCGCAGCGCAAGGTCGCGGACGCGGTCGGCAGCATCGACATCATGGATCCGACGAGCGACCTCAGCCGCTACGAGGACAAGATCCGTCGCGAGGAGGCGAAGGTGCTCGGCCAGCAGGAGCTCGCCGCCTCGAGTCTCGACGCGCAGTTCAACGACCTCGAGGACCTCGGCGAGCTGACCGAGGTCGAGGCCCGCCTCGCCGCGCTGAAGGGCGGCGGTTCCGCGTCGCCCGCGATCGAGTCCTCCGGCCCCGAGTACACGCCGAACGCCGGACAGTAGTACCGATCCGACGGGCCCTCGGGACAGCCCGAGGGCCCGTCGACCTCGCCCCCTCGCACCATCTCCAGGAAGGCACCGCATGACGAAGTTCGTCGTCGTCCCCCAGTGGCAGGGCTCCGGCTCGTCCAGGGCCATGCAGTTGATCGATGGAGCCGAGGCGATCCGTGGCGACCTGCCGACGGCGGCCACGACACTCGTCCACGTGCCGACCGAGGCCGGCGAGGCACTCGACACCGACATCCGGCGCGCCAGTTCCCTCGTGACGACCGCGGAACTCCAACGTCAGGCGCTCGTCGGGATCGACGAGCCCGTCATCACCATCGGTGGGGACTGCGGCGTCGAACTCGCCTCGGTCGGTGAGGCCCTCCGACGCGACCCCGGCATCGCCGTCGTCTGGTTCGACGCCCACGGCGACCTCAACACCCCGCTCAGCTCGCCGTCCGGGTCGTTCAGCGGCATGGTCGCCCGGGCACTGACCGGCGAAGGCGCCGCGATGCTCCTGCCCGAGGCCCCGCTCGATCCCGCCCGACTCGTCCTCGTGGGGGTGCGCGACCTCGACGACGGTGAACTCGCCCACATCGAGGAGCGTGGCATCCCCATGGTCTCCTCGGTGATGACGAGCGCCGCCGAGGTGGTCGCGGCCGTCGAGGCGACGGGCGCCGACCGCGTCTACCTGCACGTGGACGTCGACGTCCTCGACCCCGCGGTCATCGCCGGCGTCAGCTCGGCCGTCCCCTTCGGTCTCGAACTCGGCACCCTGCTCGACTGCATCACCGCCCTCAGGGCACGGTTCGGCTTCGCCGGGGCCGGGGTCACGGGCTTCTCGCCCGGCTCCCCCGACGCCGCAGCCGACGACCTCGGCACCATCCTCCGCATCATCGGCGCGATCAGTCGCGAACCGAAACCCGACAGCACCAACCCGACAGGAGTCACCCCATGAGCCGTACCGTCGATCTCGTCGTCATCGGAGCCGGACCCGTCGGCGAGAACGTCGCCGACTACGCCCACAAGGGCGGTCTGAGCGTCGTCATCGTCGAGAGCGAACTGGTCGGCGGTGAGTGCTCCTACTGGGCCTGCATGCCGTCCAAGGCCCTCATCCGCTCGGGAGCCGCCCTGCGGGCCGCCAAGCGCACGGGGGGAGCAATCCCCGAGGACACCGCGCTCGATCCGCTCAAGGTCCTCGCGCGACGGGACTCGTTCACGAGCGACTGGTCGGACGACGGCCAGGTCGAGTGGCTCGAGGGCGCCGGCATCGAGCTGGTGCGTGGGCACGGTCGCCTGACCGGCGAGCGCGAGGTCACCGTGACGGCCGCCGACGGCTCGACGACGGTGCTCACGGCGACGCACGCCGTCGCGGTCTGCACCGGCTCCGCGGCGCTCCTTCCCGACATCCCCGGGCTGTCGGCGGTGGAGCCGTGGACGAGCCGCGAGGCCACGAGCGTCCAGACCCTGCCCGAGTCCGTCGCCTTCCTCGGTGGCGGCGTCGTCGCCGTCGAGCTCGCGACCGCCTACCGCTCGCTCGGGGTCGACGTCACGCTCGTCGCCCGCAGCGGCCTGCTCGGCAACACCGAGCCGTTCGCCGGCGAGCTCGTCGAGTCCTCCCTGCGTGAACTCGGCGTGACGATCGTGCACGCCTCCCCCACCGCCGTCTCCCGTGCCGCCGACGGCGCCGTCACGCTCGAGTTCGACGACCGGGACGCGGTGACGACGGCGGAACTCGTCGTGGCCACCGGCCGGACGCCCCGGACGGACGACCTCGGGCTCGAGACCGTCGGCCTGGAACCGGGTGCCTGGATCGAGGTCGACGATCAGCTCCTCGCCCACGGCAGCGACTGGCTCTACGCCGTCGGCGACGTCAACCACCGGGCGCTCCTGACGCACCAGGGCAAGTACCAGGCACGCGCCGCGGGAGCGGTCATCGCAGCACGGGCGAACGGCGAGGACGTCGACACCAGCCCGTGGAGCGACCACGCGGCGACCGCCGACCACCGTGCCGTGCCGCAGGTCGTCTTCTCCGAGCCCGAGGTCGCAGCCGTCGGACTCACGGCCGCGCAGGCCGAGGCGGCGGGGATCGCCCACCGGGTGGTCGACTACGACCTCGGTGGCATCGCGGGCTCGAGCCTCCACGCCGACGGCTACACCGGGCGGGCGAGGATGGTCGTCGACGAGGATCGCGGCGTGATCATCGGGATGACCTTCGTGGGTCAGGACGTCGCCGAACTCGTCCACGCCGCGACGATCGCCGTCGTCGGTGAGGTGCCGCTGCACCGCCTCTGGCACGCGGTGCCGTCCTACCCGACGATGAGCGAGATCTGGCTGCGACTCCTCGAGACCTACCGGAGCGGTGCGTGACCCGTCCCGGCGACGTCGACGAGCCGCGGAGCCGTCGTTCCGGCGGCCCGTGGCTCGACTCACCCCTGAGCCGGATCGGGTACTGGTACGCCACGCTCACCGGGCTCGTCTGGGGCGCGCTCTGGAGCACCGGCCCGGTCGAACGGCGGGGCGGGATGATCGTCTTCCGCGGGATGCCGTCGTGGACGTTCGGCCGAGGTGGCTCATGCGTCGGCGGGGTGTACCTCACCGACCGGAACGTGTCGACCCGGGTGCTCGAACACGAGGCGGTGCACAAACGGCAGTGGCAGCGGTACGGCATGCTCTTCCCGCTGATGTACGCGATCGCCGGTCGAGATCCGCTCCGGAACCGCTTCGAGATCGAAGCCGGTCTCGAAGCGGGAGGCTACCTGCCGAAGCGCCGCTGACGAGCGTCGCGGTGTCCGCGCGATGCCGAGCCGGTTCGAGGGCGTGTCAGTGCGATGCGCGCTCGACCGAGCTCGAGCGCTGACGCACGCCGATGCTCGCCAGGGTCATCCTGAGGTCGTTCCGGAGACCCGTCAGGTGCTCCGTCTCGCCGCCGATCCACACGTGGTAGTCGGCCGCGTCGTGTCCGTCGACGTCGAGCATCTCGCTCGCCCAGGCCCGGGTCGCTCGCGCGACGGCCTGACCGCGTGCGCACCGGCTGCCCGTTCCGGGTTCCCCCGAACGCGCTGCGCGGACGAGCCACGTCACGACGACGCGTCCCGGCGAGTCGAGGGTGGTGATCGACGCGGCGTCGTCGACCTCGACGAAGACCTGACCGCGGGCGCAGATGGGGAGCAGCGCGAGGACCTCGGCCAGCTCGCCGACCGACGACTCGTCGCCCGCGAGCAGCACGTGGCGTGCGTCCGCGACGGCGAACTCCGCCGGATCCTCGAAATAGCTCACGCGATCAGTATAGGCGAGCCTAAGCTCACTTCGATCCCCTGCGCAGGGTCTTCCAAGGCGGCGGAGCACATCACGATCCGATCACTCTGTGACGCCCCCTGACACCGTGGCTGGCACCACACACGTCGACTGGGTACGCTCGCTGGAGCCCCAGCGATGCGGCTTTCCGGACGCGGTCCAGTATTCACGCGGCCCAGGCGGGAATGCCCGCTGCCCGGAACCGGTTGTGCGTCTCCAGATGCCGGCCACTCCAGCATCCCCGAAAGGACCTCCATGCGTCATCGTCAGCTGCGTCGTCAGCTCCTCACCGCCGCGATCGCGGTCACCGGCGCCGCCCTCGTCCTCACCGGCTGCGCAGGCCCGGCCGCGACACCGACGCCCGACGCCGACGCGACCCTGCGGGTCGGTCTCGTCCTGGAGCCCTCCGACCTCAACATCCGCACCACCTCGGGCGCCGCGCTCGATCAGATCCTCATCGACAACGTCTACCAGGGCCTCGTGTCCCGCACCGAGGACAACCAGATCGTCGACACGCTCGCCAAGAGCCATGACATCAGCGCCGACGGTCTCACCTACACCTTCGTCCTCCGCGACGGCGTGACCTTCCACGACGGCGCCGCCCTGACCGCGGCCGACGTCGTCGACTCCATCACCCAGGTGCAGCAGGACCCGACCTTCGTCGACAACGTGGCGCTCCAGAAGGTCGCCTCGATCACGGCCGTCGACGACTCGACCGTGCAGCTGCAGCTCACCTCGCCCGACTCCAACCTGTTGTGGACCCTGACCGGTCGCGCAGGACTCGTGCTGGAGTCGGGCGCCACCAACGACCTGTCGACGACCGCCAACGGCACCGGGCCGTTCACCCTGAAGACCTGGAAGCAGGGCGACAGCATCACCTTCGACCGGAACGCGAAGTACTGGGGCGACGCTCCGAAGGTCAAGGAGGTCGTCTTCAGCTACATCCCCGACGCCTCCTCCGCCGTCAACGCCACCCTCGCCGGTGAACTCGACGTGCAGACGGCGCTCGACGCGAACCTCAAGGACCAGATCACCCGCGCCGACGGGTTCAGCATCACCGAAGGCAAGACGACCGACAAGTACACCCTCGCCTTCAACAACCAGCGTGCTCCCCTGAACGACCCCCTCGTCCGGCAGGCGCTCCGCTCCGCCATCGACCACGCCGCGATCGTCGAGGCCGTCGGCGGCGCCGCGGTCGAGCAGTACGGGCCGATCCCCGAGCTCGACCCGGGCTACGAGAACCTCAGCGAGCTGGTGAAGTACGACCCGGACCAGGCGAAGGCGCTGCTCGCCCAGGCCGGCCAGGAGAACCTGACGCTGACGCTCACGATCCCGAGCTTCTACGGCACCTCGGTGGCCAACGTCCTGGTGTCCGAGTTCAAGGCCATCGGCGTCACCCTCACCGTGAAGAGCGTCGAGTTCCCGACCTGGCTCAACGACGTCTACACGAACAAGGACTACGACCTCAGCTACGTGAACCACGTCGAGGCGCGCGACTTCCAGAACTGGGCGAACCCGAACTACTATTTCGGCTACGACAACGCGCAGGTCCAGTCGCTCTATGCTGAATCCGTAGCGGCGACCGACCCGGCCGTCGCAGCCCAGAAGCTCAAGGAGGCGGCGTACCTCGTGTCGAAGGACAACGCCGCCGACTGGCTCTACACCGCGATCACCCTCACGGTGGTGCGCGACGGCGTGACCGGCTTCCCCGTGGACTCGGTCAACTCGCGCATCGACCTGGCGAAGGTCGCCGTGACCGGGTGACCCGCTTCATCCTGACGAGGCTGGTGCTCCTCCTCGTCGGGCTGCTCGCCGCGAGCGCCCTGATCTTCTTCACCATCAGGGTGCTCCCGGGCGACGTCGCCCAGGTCATCGCCGGAACGGACGCGACGCCCGAAGCGGTCGCCGCGATCCGCGAACAGTTGGGACTCGGCCAGCCCGTCCTCCTGCAGTACCTCGACTGGATCGGCGGGTTGCTCCGCGGCGATCTCGGGAACTCGCTCATCACGGGCACCCCCGTCGCCAGCGAACTCGCCCAGAAGGCGCAGGTCACCGTTCCGCTCGGCATCATGGCGCTCGTGATCGCGCTCGCGTTCAGCGTGCCGCTCGGGGTGTTGGCCGCCGTCCGGCGTACCCGCGCGACGGGCGTCGTCATCTCCTTCGCGTCACAGGGGCTCGCCGCCGTCCCGGTCGTCTGGGCCGGCATGATGCTCGTGCTCCTCTTCGCCGTCGTGCTCGGTTGGCTCCCGGCGCAGGGCTTCCCGCGCGCGGGCTGGAACGATCCGCTGGCGGCGGTCCGCGCCCTCCTCCTCCCGGCACTCACGATCGGCGTCGTCGAGGGCGCGGTCCTGCTGCGCTTCGTCCGTTCCGCCGCCCTCGACGCGATCGGCCAGGACTACGTCCGGACGGCGGCGGCCAAGGGGCTGACCCGTTCGCAGGCACTCATCCGCCATGGTCTGCCGAACGTGGCCCTCTCGGTCGTCACCGTGCTCGGGCTCCAGATCGCCGGGCTCATCGTCGGCAGCGTCATCATCGAACAGCTCTTCACCCTGCCCGGCATCGGGCGCATGCTCGTCGCCGACGTCGGCAACCGCGACCTCGTGAAAGTGCAGGGCGAGCTCCTCGTCCTCACCGGGGTGGTCCTCGTGATCGGTGCCGTCGTGGACGTCGTCCACCGTCTCGCGGACCCGCGACTCCGAGAACGGGAGCGCAGCGCATGACCGCTCGTCAGGATCACCCGCGTCGGCGCGCGGGATCAGGCGGACTCCGCACCCTCGTGTCCGGCCCGGCCGGCGTGTTCGGGCTCGTCGTGGTCACCCTGCTCCTCCTGAGCGCCGGCGTCTCCTTCCTCTGGACGCCCTACGACCCCCAGCTCACCGATCCGTTCGCGAAGTGGCTGGCTCCGTCGCCGGCCCATCTGCTCGGCACGGACGAGGTCGGACGCGACATCTTCAGCCTGCTGCTCGTCGGTGCGCGAGTGACCGTGGCCGTCGCGATCGGTTCCGCCGTGGTCTCGACGGTCATCGGGGTCGCCCTCGCCGCCCTCGGTTCACTCACTCGGCGCTGGGTCCGGGAGACGGTCGCGGTGCTGATCGACATCCTCATCGCGTTCCCGACCCTCCTCATCGCCATGATGATCGCCTCGGTCTTCGGCGGCTCGCTGTGGGTCGTCATCTGGGCGGTGGGCATCAGCTTCGGCGTGAACATCGCCCGGGTGACCCGCCCCGAGATCCGCCGGGTCTCGCACAGCGAGTACGTGCTCGCCGGCAAGGCCGCCGGTCTCGGGCCGGTGAGGAACCTGACGCGACATCTCCTGCCGAACGTCGCACCGGTGTTCATCGTCCAGCTGTCATGGTCGATGGCGGTCGCGGTCCTCGCCGAGGCGGGCCTGTCGTACCTCGGCTACGGCGCCCCCTCCAGCGTCCCCTCGTGGGGTCGCATGCTCAGTGAGCTGCAGACCTACCTCGCCGTGCACCCGTTGTCTGTGCTGTGGCCGGGGCTCGCCATCACCGTCACCGTCCTCGCCCTCAACCTGCTGGGTGACGCCCTGCGGGACGCGACCGATCCGACCCTCGGTCGCCGAGGACCCGCCTCGACCCCCACCTCGCCCCAGGGGGTGACCGCATGAGTCTCGACGTCCAGGACCTCGTGGTCACGCTCGGCGGCCGCCGGGTCGTCGACGGCGTGAGTTTCAGCGTGCCGGCGGGCGCACGGTTCGGCCTCATCGGCGAGTCCGGATCCGGGAAGTCGCTGACGGCGCTGGCGATCCTCGGACTCCTCCCCGACGGCGCTTCGGTGAGCGGCAGCATCCGCTGGCAGGGCGAGGAACTCCTCGGCCGTGACGACCGCGAACTCGCGCGGATCCGCGGGCGTGAGATCGGGATCGTGTTCCAGGAGCCTCGGACGGCGCTCAACCCGATCCGCACCATCGGACGACAGATCGGCGAGCCGCTGCGCATCCACGAGGGGCTCTCGAAACGGCAAGCGCTCGACCGGGCCGTCGAACTCGCCGCGCGGGTCCGTCTACCCGACCCCGAGCGCATCGTCCGGCGGTACCCGCACCAGCTGTCCGGCGGGCAACGCCAGCGGGTCGCGGCCGCCATCGCCCTCGCCTGCGGACCCTCCCTGCTCATCGCGGACGAACCGACCACGGCGCTCGACGTCACCATCCAGTCGGAGATCCTGGGCCTCTTCGAGCGTCTCGTGAACGAGACCGGGGCGTCCCTCGTCTTCATCACGCACGACCTCGCGGTCCTCTCCCGGATCGCCAGCGATGCCGTGGTGCTCGCGCAGGGCAAGGTCGTCGAGGCCGGGCCCGTCGCACAGCTGCTCTCGACGCCGGTCTCTCCCGTGACGCAGCGGCTGTTGGCCGCCGCGAAGACCATGAGCTGGAAGGGCGAGGACGATGACTGAGCCGCTGCTCCGCGCCCAGGGCCTCGGACGGGTCTACACGAACCCGCGGGAGTCGCTCTTCCAGCGGCCGAGCCGCACCGCCGCCCTCCACCCGAGCGACCTCGTCGTCGCCCCGGGTGAGGCCGTCGGCATCATCGGCGAATCGGGGTCGGGCAAGTCGACGCTCGTCCGCCTCCTGCTCGCGCTCGACACCCCGAGCTCCGGCACGGTCGAGTTCGACGGCCGTCCGGTCAGCGCCGCGGCGAGCGCCAGGAGTCTGCACTGGTTCCGTCGACAGACAGGTGTGGTGTTCCAGGACCCGTACGCATCACTCGACCCGCGCATGAGCGTCGGGCGGATCGTCGCCGAGCCGCTCTCGGCGCTCGGGATCGAGGGCGACCACCGTTCGCGGGTCCGCGCGGTGCTCCGGCTCGTCGGGCTCGACGCCGACGCGGCCGACCGCTTCCCGCACGAGTTCTCCGGCGGTCAGCGCCAGCGCATCGCCCTCTCGCGCGCGATCGTGCACCGCCCGCGCCTCCTCGTCGGCGACGAACCGCTCAGCGCGCTCGACGTCACCGTCCGCGCGCAGATCCTCGAGTTGCTCGGCGGGCTGCGTCAGGAGCTCGGGCTGGCGATCGTGCTCGTCTCGCACGACATCGGCGTGGTGCAGCATCTCTGCGACCGGGTCGTCGTCATGCGCGACGGAGCGATCGTCGAGGAGGGCCCGGTCGCCAAGGTCCTCAGTCGGCCGTCGCATCCGTACACGACCCAGTTGCTCGCCTCGGTCCCCCGCCTCTGACACCGCCCCGATCCCTGAGCCTGTCGAAGGGCCTCAGGCCGGCGGGTCCGCCAGGCGCCGGTGCCGGCGCAGGGCCGCGCGCTGGCTCGGCGACTCTCCGTGCAGGACGAGCCCCACGATCCACAGGACCACCCGGGTCGCCGTCACGACCGGCAGCGGGATCGGGCCGAGATGGGCGGTGCGGAGCCCGAGGATGCGGCGGTACTCGGGTGGGATCGTCGCGACGGCTCCCGCGAAGAGGATCCCGTAGGCGGGGAGCAGCGAGCGGTCGAGCGGCGGTCGACGGAGGAACGCCAGGGTCTCGTCCACCCGCGGGCCGCCGGTCAGCTCGCCGGCGTCGAGGTACCCGCGCAGCTGTCGGGCCAGCTCAGCCTCGGAGCGGGGCGGGTCGACGACGCCCATGAGTTCGCCCGCGAGTGCCCAGTCGGCCACATAGGCGTCCGCACCACCGGGGATCCGACCGCCCCAGGTCTGTCGCACGCTCAAGAAGGCGTCGGTGAACGCCAGGTGCACCCAGCGCAGGAGATCCGGGTCGTTGGCCGCGTACGGGCGCACCACGCCATGGGCGTCGAGGTACTCCCCGACGACGCGTTCGTGGAGCTTGAGCACGTAGTCGCTCGTCCGACGGGCCGTGTCGCGATCGCCGTAGGTGACGGTGAAGATCCAGCGGATGGTGCCGTCCAGCCGTCCGAGCGGGTCCTCCCGGTACCGGGACCAGTCGTGCACGCCGGCGAGCGCCCCGGGGTGGGCCGCCTGCAGGAGGAGCGCCCGGATGCCGGCGACCATGGTCTCGACACCGCCGTGCACCGTCCAGGCCGCGGAGTCAGGCGTGAAGAACCCCGCGTCGGTGCCGTCCTCGAGATCGAGCGTCCACTGCGGCGGGCGGTCCTGCTCCACCGCGAAGACCGCGAGGATGCGGGAGCGGAGCCCGGCGAGCAGGCGGGTGCGCAGGCGCGAGACCGGTCGCCGTCCGGTGCCGACATCCACCACTCGATCGTCCTCCACTCGCCGTCACGACGAGCCTACGTCGGGATGCCGGTGGCCCCACCCGTAGGGGGATCATCTCCTCTATCCCGGTCCCTGAGGCTGTCGAAGGGCGCCTCGGCAGGGCCCCGGTCACCGGGCGGGCTTGCGCGCTTCGATGAGGGTTCGGGAGGAGTGCGCGACGAACGGGCCGTCCTCCTGCAGGGAACGGTGCAGCTCCCGCAGGCGGTCGAGGTACCGCCCGGAGGTGAATCCGGGCACCATCCAGATCACCTTGCGCAGGAACCAGACGATCGCACCGACGTCGTGGAACTCGATCCGCAGCCGTTCGGTCCGCAAGCACACGATCTCGAGTCCGGCGGCGCGGGCGGCGTCGGCCTCGTCGTCAGGGTGACGTGCTCGACGGACGGCTTCGGGCTGCGGGCCGAGGAAGGCCTCGACGAGTTCGAACACGCTCGCCGGTCCGACGTGCTGGGCGAGGTAGCCTCCTCCCGGCGCGATCACCCGCGCCACGTCGCCCCAGTCCACAGCGACGGGATGCCGGCTCGACACGAGCGCGAACGAGTCGTCCGCGAACGGCAGTGGAGCACCCTCCTCCGTGCGAACGACGACAACCCCGCGCGGGTGCAGGCGGGCGGCGGCTCGGGCGAGGTTCGGTGGCCAGGACTCGGTGGCGGCCGCGAGCGGTGGAAGCACCGGCGCCGTGTCGAGCACCTCTCCCCCGCCGGTCTCGAGGTCGAGCGAGGACGGGACGTCGGCCAGACGTCTCCCGAGCAGCTCCGAGAACCGCCAGGAGGGGCGCGCCTCACTGGCCCGGCCGTCGAGCCACGAGAAGTCCCATCCGTCGACCGAGGCGGCGTCGGCCTCGGCGACGAGGTCGTCGAACGATCGTGACAGGGTCTCCTCCGTGCGTGGCTCCGTGGTCGGTGCGCTCATCCGACGGCCTCGAACCGGCTCGGATCGAGCCGCTCGACGTCGAACCGCGGCACCGCGTCGAGCAGCTCCCGAGTGCACGCGTGCTGCGGATGCCCGAGGACGGCCGAGGCCGGGCCCGACTCGACGACGCGCCCGGTCGACAGCACCGTCACCTCGTCGGCGATCTGCCGGACGAGACCGAGGTCGTGCGAGATGAACAGGTAGCTGAGCGCGTGCTCGTCCCGGAGGTCGAGGAGCAGTTCGACGATCTGCGCCTGCACCGAGACGTCGAGCGCCGAGGTGGGCTCGTCGAGGACGAGCACCGACGGCGCGAGGACGAGCGTCCTCGCGAGTGCGACCCGCTGGCGCTGACCGCCCGACACCTCCCGTGCACGACGCCCCAGCGCACTCGCGGGGAGGGCGACCTGGTCGAGGATGGTCGCGACGCGGCGCCGGCGTTCGGCGGCGCTCCGCACCCCGTGGATCCGCAGGGGCTCCTCGATGATCTGTCCGACGGTGTACCGCGGATCTACCGCCGAGAGCGGGTTCTGGTAGACCAGCTGGAGGTCGCGCGCGAAGGGGTTGGCGACGGCGTTGTCCCGCGGGAGTGCCCGGCCGGCGACCCGCACCGAGCCGTCGTCGAAGGAGGTGAGCCCGGCGACGATGCGCGCGAGCGTCGATTTGCCCGACCCGGACTCGCCGACGAGCGCGTGGATCGAACGCGGACGGAGGACGAGCGACGCGCCGTCGAGTGCGGGCGGCGCCTGCGGATCGCGTCCGAACCGTTTGGACACGTGCGACACCTCGACCACCGCGGGCGCCGCGTTCGTCTCGCCGCGCTGCTCCGCCTGCACCTGCTCGGCCGCAGCGCGGATGCGTTCCCGGTAGCGCAAGGGCGAGGACGCGGGTGAGTCCGAGAGCAGCCCCACCGTGTAGGGGTGCCGCGGTGCGAGCAACACCTCCTCGGCCGGGCCCGACTCGCGGACGTTCCCGTCCTGCAGGACCACGATCGCGTCGCTGCGCTCCTGCGCCAGCGCCAGGTCGTGGGTGATGAAGAGTATCCCGAGCCCGAGCTCCTGCCGGAGGCCGTCGAGGAGGTCGAGGATGCGCCGCTGGACGGTCACGTCGAGCGCGGACGTCGGCTCGTCGGCGATGAGCAGCTTGGGCCTCGCCGCGATGGCGATCGCGATGAGCACCCGCTGCAACTGCCCGCCCGAGAGCTCATGCGGGTAGGACCGCACGCGGGCCGAGGCCTGACGGATGCCCACGTGCTCGAGCAACTCGATCACGCGCGCGGGGACCTCCGAGCGCGGGGTGTCGCCCGCCACCTGGACCGCCTGGGCGATCTGCACGCCGATCCGCTGCAGCGGGTCGAGCGAACTCAGCGGATCCTGCGGGATGAAACCGAGCGTCGAGCCGCGCAGGGGGCGCCACTGCTTCCGGGAGAAATCGGCGACCTCGTGTCCGGCGACCGCGACCCGACCGGCGGTGACCGAGCCGTTGCCCGGGAGGAGCCCCGCGACCGCCCGGGCGATCGTGCTCTTCCCCGAACCGGACTGGCCCACGAGCGACACCGTCTCGCCGCGCCCGACCTGGAACGACACGTCGCGCACCGTGTCGGTCGGCCCCCTCGAACCACGCGTCCGGTACCCGACGGCGAGTCCGTCGACGAGCAACGGCACGGGAGCCGCGTCGACGACGTGGAGTGCGCTGTGCTGCAGGGCTGCCTGGTTCATGCGGTGGTCCTCTCGTGGGTGAGTCGGCTGAGACGGCTGATGGCGAGCACGGTGACGGCGATCACGAGGCCCGGCACGACGACGAGCCACGGCGAGGACACGACGTACTGACGACCCTCGGAGACGAGCAGGCCCCACTCCGGGTCGGGCGGCGGAGCTCCGTACCCGAGGAAGCTGAGCGAGGAGATCCAGATGATCGCGAGTCCGAACTGGAGGGCCGTGAGCGACAGCACCGCAGAGTACGAGTTCGGGAAGACGTGCTTGGCGAGGACGTACGCCCGCGAACCGCCGAGATGGTGACTCGCCTCGACGAACGGCAGGTCCTTCACCGTCAACACCTCGGAGCGCATGATCCTCGTGAACGCCGCGATCGAGGAGATCCCCACGGCGACGGCCGCGTTCAGGGTGCCGAAGCCGAGCGCCACGACGACGACCATCGCGAGGAGCAGCCCGGGGATCGAGAGCAGCACGTCGACGATCCGGCTGATGACGGCGTCGACGAGACCGCCGAACGACGCGGCGACGAGCCCGAGGACCGTGCCGGCGCCGAGACCGATGAGGACGGCGACCGCCGAGCCGAGCAGGGTCCGACCGGTGCCGTGGATCACCCGCGACAGCAGGTCGCGACCGAGGGAGTCGGTTCCGAACCAGTGCGCGACCGATGGAGCGGCGAGCGCGTTGGCGTCGTCGGGCTCGAGCGGGTCGTACGGCGTGAGGAGGCCGGGTGCGACCACGGACACGAGGACGAGACCGACCACGATGATCGCCAGGACGTCAGCGACCCCGAGGCGGCCGAGGAGTCGACGGAACGCGTCCGGTCCGTCGTCGGCCGCGGTGACGTCGCGGTCCGGTCGGAGTCGGAGGCTCATGCGTCCACGCTCGCTTTCGTCGGGATACCGTCGGGCACCGCCGTCCCCGTCGCCGCCGCTGTCGCGACCGTCGGCCTGGCGAGGCGGGATCGTCGGGACCGCCCATGCCCCGGGCGGACGATGCGCGGGTCGAGGACGGGGTAGACGAGGTCGGTCACGAGATTGATGCCGACGTAGATGGAGGAGATGAGGATGACGACGGCCAGGATCACCGGGGTGTCCTGATCGCGCACGCTCTCGAAGGTGATGAATCCGAGGCCGGTGCGGGTGAACACGGCCTCGACGACGACGGCACCGGCCAGCAGCTCTCCGACGACGAGGGCGAGCATCGTGATCGACGGGATCGCACCGTTCTTCAGGACGTGGCCGAGGGCGATCCTGACCTCGCTCGTCCCCTTCGCGCGGAACACGGTGACGAAGGGTTCGTCCGCGGCCTTACGGAGTCCCTGGATCAACACCTGCGTCAACGGACCGTTGACGGCGAGCGCCAGGGTCAGTGCCGGGAGCACGTAGGACACGAAGCCCTGATCGCGCACCGACGACACCCAGCCGAGCTGGAAGGAGAAGATCGCGAGGAGCACGAAGCCGATGAGGAAGCTCGGCGCGGAGATGGAGGCGATGGGCGCTGAGGCCGCGATGCTCCTGATCGCCCTGACGGGGGCGTACACGGCGGTGAGTGCGATGGCGAGCGACAGCACGATCGTCATGACGAACGCCACGCCTGCGAGCACGATGGTGTCCGAGAAGCCCTGCGCGACGAGGTCCGAGACGGCACGACCGCTGACCAGCGAGTACCCCAGGTCTCCCTGGAAGAGTCGGCTCACGGTGAGCACGAACTGTTCGATCGGCGACAGGTCGAAGTGGTAGTAGGCCCGCAGTGCTTCGCCGGCGGACGGGGGCAGTGGGTTGAGCGGGCTCGTCAGCTTGTTCTCGATGGGGTCGCCGGGCAGGACGAAGAGGGTGAAGAAGACGAGCGTGTAGACGAGGGCGATCACGAGGAGCGCCTGGGCGACGCGCCTGATCACGTACTCGCGGTACTGCCGGCGTCGCGTGTCCGCCGCGCTGGCGTTCGGATGCTGGTTGGACATGTGGGGCCTCCTCTCGGAAAGGGACGGGACCGGAGACGTGAGGGCCGTCCGGTCGACGGCCCTCACGCTCGCTCAGTCCTCGATCGAGGTGTTGTAGAACTCCGGCAGGGCGCCGTCGGTGAGGGAGAAGCCCTTCACCCGCTGCTGGGTGACGAACACCTGGCTGTCGTTGAGGATCGGGACGACGTAGGCCTGGTCGATCAGGTGGTCCTGGATCTGTCCGAGGATCGCCGCACGGGTGTCGTCGTCGGTCGCCGCGTTCTGCGCGTCGAGCAGCGACTGCAGGGTCGTGTCGGAGCCGGCGAGACCGAGGAGGTCGGAGCCGTCCTTGCTGTAGTACTCGCTGAGGCCCTTCGAGGGGTCAGGGTGCGGCCAACCGACTCGGAGCGCTCCGACCTCCGGGTCCGCGAACGCGGTCGCCCAGTAGGTGGAGTAGTCGAGCTCGTTGAGTGACAGCTCGATCCCGACGTCCTTGAACTGGTTCTGGATCTGCTGGAAGAGGCTCTTCGCCGTGTTGTCGTAGACGTCGATGTAGGTCTTCACCGTGAGCCGCTCGCCGCCCTTCGTGCGGTAGCCGTCCGCGTCGCGCTCGGTCCAGCCGGCGCCGTCGAGGAGGCGGTTCGCCGCATCCGGGTCGTAGGCGAACTTCGCCGATTCGTCGACGTAGCCGAAGGTGCCAGGCGACAGGACCGACGTCGCGGGCGTCCAGCTGTCGGTGTACTGCGTCTCGATGATCTGCTCACGGTCGATCGCGTGCAGCAGCGCCTTGCGGACGTTGACGTCGTCGAGGAACGGCGCCTGGCTGCGGAGGAACCACTGGTTGCTGAGACCGACACCCGTCTTGGACACGATGTCGTAGCCGGCGTCGACGAGCCCCTGCTCCTCGCTCGGTTGGACGTAGCGGATGACGTCCGCCTCGCCCGACTTCAGGGTGCCGAGCCGGACGCTGTCCTCCTGCACGGGGATGACCGTGACCGAGGCAAGGTGCGCCTCGCCCTGGTTCGGGGAGGACGGCGGGGCCCACGCGTACCCCTCACGACGGTCGAGCACGATCTCCTTGCCGTAGGTCTCGGAGGCGACGACGAAGGGACCGGAGCCGATGAGGTTCACGAACTTCGACTGCTCCTCCTTGCTCGCGTCGATCGTGGCGTCGGCGACGAGCCCGGATCCCCACCCGGTGAGCACGTTGAGGAAGGGCGCGTAGGGTGCGGCGAGGACGACGGTGACGGTGCTGGTCGCGTCGTCCGGCGTCGCCACGAGACCGGACGGGAACTGTGCGTTCGGGGTCGTCCCCTTCGCCTCGTCGCCGGTCGACTGCCAGTTCAGGTTCTTCGCGACGCTCGCGGCGTCGACGGCGGTGCCGTCGCTGTAGGTGACGCCGTCACGGATCACGAAGGTGTACGTGAGACCGTCGGGGCTGACGGTCCAGGAGTCGGCGATCCACGGTTCGAGTTCGCCCGTCTCCGCGTTCCGGTAGAGCAGGCGGTCGGTGATGTTCTGCTGCAGCGCACGGGTCTGCCACGTGCCCGCCTCCTGCACCTGCGCCGAGGTGGGGATCTCCGCATCGAGGTAGGTGAGGCTGCCACCGTCCGCGTCGGACGAGGCCGACGCCGCCGAGCAGCCGGTCAGCGCGATGCTCACGGCGACGAGGGCTGCGGCGGCGAGTCGTGCTCGCCGTCTGGTGGTTCGAGTCATGACGGGTACTCCTGTGGGTCGGGGTGGTCCGGTGCTGCGCCGGCGTGGTTGCCCATCCTGGACGGCGCACCGGGCCACCCCGCTGCTCTGTTACGACAGGTTTCCCGCGGGTTCCCTCGATGACGCCGTGTGACCGTCGATGGTCCCCTCGTGCCGGTCGCCGAGGTTCCGTCCTCCGCGGTATCGTGCGGCCGGGTGGTCGTCGGGGAGCCGGGCCGCCCCGCCGGTCAGGCGCTCGCGGAGCGTCTCCCCCGGTCGATACGCGTCGCGCAGCCGCCCACGGCGACGCAGCTCCGGCACGACGAGTTCGACGAAGTCGGTGAGCGTGTCGAGGCTGTGGTACTGCCGCAGGTTGATGCCGTCGATACCGACCTCGTCCAACCATCGCTCGATCTCGTCGGCCACGACCTCGGGGGTGCCGACGGCGAAGAAGTCCCGCTCGAGGTCGCTGCCGACCCGGCTGATGAACTCGCCGACGGTGCCGGCCGTCACCTGGGGCGGGAGCGCGTCGGCCGGGACCCCCTCTGCGGCGAGCGCCTCGGCGACCGTCCGGTCCTCCGGGTGCGCCTCCGGGTCGAACGGCAGCCCGGCGTGGACGAACCGGCCGACGATGCTCGCGTGCTCCCGGTACTGCGCGGCCTTCGCCTCGGCCTCCTCCTGCGTCGGCGCGACGATGACGGCGGCCTGGACGACGATCTTGAGCGCGGCCCCGTCGCGTCCGTTGTCGGCCGCCGCCGCACGGAACCGTTCCAAGAGCGGTCCTGCACCGCCGGGACCCCGTACGCCCGTGAACACCGCCTCGGCGTGCCGTCCGGCGAACGCGATGCCGGCCGGCGAGGCGGTCGCGGTGTAGAGCAGCGGTGTCCGCTGCGCGCTGGGCTCGGACAGGTGCGGTCCGGCGACCTGGAAGTAGCGCCCGACGTGGTCGATGTACCGCACCTTGTCGGGGTCCGAGTAGACGCCGGCCTCCCGGTCACGGATGACGGCGTCGTCGTCCCAGGACCCCTCCCAGAGCTTGTAGAGGACGTCCAGGTACTCCTCGGCGATCGCGAACCGCTCGTCGTGCGGGATCTCCTCGGCGAGGCCGAAGTTGCGTGCGGCGTTGGGCAGGTACGAAGTGACGATGTTCCACGCGACGCGGCCGTTCGTCAGGTGGTCGAGGGTGCTCATGCGACGGGCGAAGGCGAACGGCGGCTCGTAGCTCGTCGAGAAGGTGATGCCGAAGCCGAGGTGCTCGGTCACGGCGGCCATCGCGGGGACGACGAGCAGGGGGTCGTTGTTCGGGATCTGCAGGCCCTCGCGCAGGGCGTCGGCCGGGCCGCCACGGAACACGTCGTAGGCGCCGACCACGTCGGCGATGAAGATCGCGTCGAACCCGCCCGCCTCCGCCGTCCGGGCGAGCGTCGTCCAGTACCGGATGCCGGTGTACTGGTCGCGTCGGTTGTCCGGCAGGCGCCAGAGGCCGTGGGTGATGTGGCTCACGCAGTTCATCTCGAACAGGTTGAGGATGAGCTGCTTGGGGTGGGACTGCGTCGGGCTGGACGGTGCGTTGATGATCGACTCCTCCGGTGCGGCGGCGATCGGTCCGTCCGGACCGGGCCGTCTGAGCACCCTAGGCGCAGCGGGAGGGGCGAGGTCCGGCCGCGGTGTCACATCACGTCATACGGAGCGCTGCGACGCGGGGTCCACGTCGATCGGTCAGCGGGCGTCGGGTCAGTGGGCGATCGGCGGGATGCGGTCCTGCCAGCGCAGGCGCCGCTCCAGTTGCGCACCGAGGGCGAGCAGGGTCGCCTCACCGCCGGGACGCCCGATCAGCTGAACGCCCATCGGCAGTCCCTCGGACGTCTCGTGCACCGGGAGCGTGATGGCCGGCAGGCCGGTCGCGTTCACGAAGGAGGTGTGCGGCGCGTAGCGCACCTGCTGCTCGAAGTTCAGCTCGGGCGAGTCCTGGTCGTACCATCCGATGGGACGTGGCGTCTGGGCGAGGGCCGGCGTGATGATCGCGTCGAAGGGTGCGAACTGCGCGAGGACGCTGCGTTCGAACCGGTGGAGACTGGCGAGCGTCTCCATCAGCCGGGTCGCCGGCAGGGCCCGACCGCGCTCGACGAGGGACCTCGTGATGGGTTCGAGGAGCGTCAGCTCCGCCTCCGAGGTCGCCGGCACACCGGCCGCCGAGGCCTGCCAGATCGTCGTGAAGTCGGCCGGGTACCGTTCGGCGTCGCGGAGGGTGAGCTCCTCCAGGCCGTGCCCCATCGCGGCGAACGCCCGGGTGGCGACGTCGACGGCCGCGAGGGCCTCAGGGTCGACCGCCAGCTCGAAGGCGCTGTCCCAGGGCGAGCCGGTGAGGACCGCCAGCTGGAACCGGCCCTCGCCGCGCACGGCGTGCCCGAGCAGCGGTCCGTCGTCGGCGTCGGGTGCGCGCAGCGTGAAGTGGTGGTCGATGCGTCCGTGGACGCGCTCGATCATCGCGTCGAGCAGGAGGGCCGCGTCGGCGACGGTCCGGGCGATCGGCCCGGGGACGACGAGGCCGGCGAGTCGGTCGACACCGGAGCCCGCGGGGACGAGCCCCCGCGTGGGCTTCAGACCGACGAGCCCGCAGGCGGCCGCAGGGATGCGGACGGAGCCGCCGCCGTCGGAGCCGGGGGCGAACGGGAGGAGCCGCGCGGCGACGGCGGCTGCGGCCCCGCCACTCGACCCGGCCGCCCCACGGTCGAGGGCCCACGGGTTCCGGGTCGGTGTCCCGTCGAGCGGCTCCGTGTAGCCGTAGAGCCCGAACTCCGGGGTCGCGGTCTTCCCGAGGCTCACCGCACCGGCCCGGTCGAGGACGCCGACGAGCTCGTCGTCGGTCGTCGCCACGAGATCCGCTGTGAGCCGCGACCCGAAGCGGACGGGCTGACCGGCACGGGACACGAGGTCCTTGTCGCCGATCGGGAGTCCCCAGAGCGGTGCGGTCCGAGGTAGTGCCTCGACCGCCTCCACCCGCTCCGCGAGCGATCCGGCGGCGACCGAGGTGAAGGCGCCGATCGCATCGTCGAGCCGCTCGATGCGGTCGAGGTAGTGCCGGGCGAGCTCCGTCGGTGAGACCTCGTCCCGCTGCAACGCCTGCCACTGCTCGAGCGCCGTCAGCTCGTGGAGTTCCGCCATGCGACCAGCCTAGAGGCGGCGCTCTCCCGTGGTCTCCGTTCTCCGGCCGTTCCGGTCCCTGTTCCCTGTCCGTTCCGGTCCCTGAGCCTGCCGAAGGGCGTCGACCGGCTCAGCGCTTCAGGGACTTCTGGAGGAGGACCGTGCCGATCCAGCGGTCGAACTTGAACCCGACACGACCCATGCGGCCCACCTCGGTGAACCCGAACTTCTCGTGCAGGGCGATCGACGACTCGGCGCCCTTGTCGGCGATGACGGCCAGCATCTCCTTGAGCCCGGCGGCCTTCGAGCGCTCGATGAGCTCACCGAGCAGATCGGTGCCGAGGCCCTTGCCGGTCGCCGCGGCTCCGAGGTAGATCGAGCTCTCCACGGTGAAGCGGTAGGCGCGCTTCTGCTTCCACGGCGCGCACAGCGCGTACCCGAGGATCTGTCCGGTCGGGTTGACGGCGACGATGAACGGGAGCTGCAGCCGCTGCAGGTAGGCGAACTTGGAGCGCCACTCGGCGAGGGTCATCGCGTCCTCGTCGAAGGTGACCATGCTGTTGGCGACGTAGTGGTTGTAGATCGCCCGGACGTCGGGCAGGTCGGCCGCAGTGGCGTCGCGCATGGTGAATGCGAAGGGGGTCTCGGGGGTCGGCGGCTTGCGCAGGTGCGGCGGCAGCCGTCGCCTCGGCTCGTACTCCTCTTCCAACATCCCCCAAGCCTAACCAGGGGGTGGGTCGGCGGACAGCCCTTGCGGTCGACCCCACGACCCGGTCGTCAGTCGAGCGACCAGTCGATCGGGTCTCCGCCGCGGGAGACGAGGAAGTCGTTGGTGCGGCTGAACGGCTTCGAGCCGAAGAACCCGCGTGAGGCGGAGAGCGGACTCGGGTGCGCCGAGACGATGACGTGACGGTCGGGGTCGCTCGATGATTCGAGCAGCGGGGCCAGTCGTTCGGCGTCCTTGCCCCAGAGGATGGACACGAGCGGTGCGGGGCGTGCGGCGAGCGCCCGGATCGCCTGTTCCGTGACCGCCTCCCAGCCGTGTCGGCGGTGGGAACCGGCGGAACCCGCCTCGACCGTGAGGACGCGGTTGAGGAGCAGCACGCCCTGTCCGGTCCACGGACTGAGGTCGCCGTGTTCCGGCGTCGGGACACCGAGGTCGTCGCGGAGTTCCCGGTGGATGTTCGCGAGGCTGCGTGGCAGCGGGCGCACGTCCCGGTCCGCGGCGAACGACAGGCCGATCGGATGACCCGGTGTCGGGTACGGGTCCTGCCCGACGATGAGGACCCGGACCGCGCTGAACGGCGTGTGGAAGGCCCGCAGGACGAGCTCGGGGGCCGGCAACCATCGGGCACCGTCCGCCGCTTGCGCCGCGAGCCAGTGGTCGATCGTCGCAAGACGGTCGGCCACAGGCGCGAGTGCGTCGGCCCAGCCCTCGTCCATCGACCCCGCCGCGGCGAGCTGTGCCGGGCTACCGCCGAGGATCCCGTTCGTCATGGCCTACTGCTGCTGCGGCTGCTCGGCACCGATCGTGCGGACGACGACCCCGTGCTCGGCGGTGAAGACCTGCCAGACGCTGCCGCCACCGAGGACGGAGAGCGCCCCCTGCCCGACGACGAGCGCCGTGTTCTCGTCGATCGCGACCCCGCCGTCGACGACCCCGGCCTCCGTCGCGGCGACGAGCCGCCCGAGAGTGCCCCACTGAGCGGCGTGCGCCTCGACGGCGATGTCGACGAGCCCGAGACCGTCGCCGATCGTGACCTCGTCGAGTTCCTCGGACGCCGCCTCGGGGCTCACAGGGACCTCGCCGACACGCCATCCGCCGATGATCGCGTGCTCGGCGGCGATCATCGCGCCGGCCGAGATGCCGAGGTAGGGCAGACCGGACGCGACGAGGCGTCGGATGTCGGTGGCGACCGGCGCGACCGCCTCCGCGTAGGCCGAGGGCAGCCCGCCGCCGACGACGATCCCGTCGACCTCGGCCAGCTGAGCCTGCGCGACCACGCCGCCCTCGCGGACGACCACGCGGATCGCCTCGATCTCACCGGAGCGTGCGACGGCACGTTCCAGGGCGGCGGACTGCTCGAGTCCATCGCCGTCGTGCACGACGACGATCGCGATGCGCGGGGCCAACCGACCGGCGACGACCGCGAGCGCGGCCGCCTCGGCGATGAACGCTGCGTAGACGGTCGACTCGGTCTCTGGGGCGGCCGGACCGCCGAGGAGGAAAACACTCACCCTGAGACCCTACCCGGCACCCCGGATCAGGCGGGGACGATCAGGCCGTGATCGTCGGCAGCGTCGACCAGGGGAAGGATATCCAGCGGTCGACGCGCTTCCACACGTAGTCGGGACGGAGCACCGTCTGCGGCTTCTCGTACAGCGTCACCGTGCGGACCTCCGCGCCGCTCGCCTGCATGAGTTCCAGCACCATCGCGAGCGTGCGACCCGAGTCGGACACGTCGTCGACGAGCAGCAGCCGGCTCCCCGGCAACCCGGCCACGTCGAGCAGCGGCGGGAGCACGACGGGCTCGGGGAGACGCGCGTCGACCCCGGTGTAGAACTCGACGTTCAGCGCGCCGCACGCCTTCACGTCGAGGGCGTAGGCGATGGCACCGGCGAGCAGGAGCCCCCCGCGCGCGATCGCGACGACGGAGTCGGGCCGGAACCCGCTCGCGACGATCGCACTGGACAGTTCGCGGGCCGCGTCACCGAACGTGGGCCAGTCGAGGACCTCTCGCTCCGGGGACGCTGCGCTGGGGTTCTCGGTCGACATCCCCCAACGCTATCCTGCCGGCCGGGCCGCCTGTACCATCCCCACATGGCGCGAGACAGCACGACGACCGGCGGAGCCTCGGCGACCGGATGGCGGACGTCGATCCGTGGGTCGGCAGCTGGTATCACCGCAGGACTCATCGGCTGGTTGTTCCTCGTCGAGATCACGAGCGGTGTCCTGCAGGGCTACTACGTCCCACTCATCCCCGACCTCGTCGAGCACCTGGGCATCCACGACGCGGACTTCAACTGGTTCGAGGCCGCGCAGCTGCTGTTGTCGGCACTCGTCGTCCCTATCCTCGCGAAGCTCGGCGACATGTTCGGACACAAGCGGGTCCTCCTCGTCTCCACCGTGTTGACGGCCGGTGCCAGCTGGTGGCTCGTCGTCGCCGGGGACTTCTGGTCGTTCCTCGCGGCCTGGGCGCTGCAGGGCTTCTACGTCGTCTGGCTGCCCCTCGAGATCGCACTCATCTTCGAGCGGGGCCGTCGCTCCGGCACCGGGGCCTCGCAGACCCGGCGGGCCGCCGGCCTCCTCGTCGTGGCGCTCGAGGCCGGGGCCATCATCGGTGCGCTGTCGAGTGGACGCATCCTCACCGCCCTCGGCGGCGACATCCCACTCACGATGATGCTGCCGGCCGTCGCGGTGACCCTCGTCTTCTTCGCCATCCTGTTCGGCGTCCCCGAGTCCGAACCCCTGCCGGGCAGGACCCTGGATTTCGCGGGCTTCGTGCTCCTCAGCCTCGCGCTCCTCCTCATCACCTCGGGGCTCACCTTCCTGCGACTCAACGGTCCGCAGACGTGGTGGGTGTGGGGGCTCATCGCGATCGGCGTGCTCGCGTTCCTGCCGTTCGGGCGTCATGAACTGCGGCAGCCCGACCCGGCGATCGACCTCCGGGTGCTCCGGCAACCCAACATGTGGCCGGTGCAACTGACCGCGGGGCTCATCGGGATCAGCCTGCTCGGCGCCCAGGCCCCGCTCAGCACCTATGCGGGGACACCGCGGGAGAACGGATACGGCCTCGGGCTCGACGCCGGTGACATCTCCACGCTCATCGGCGCCTACCTGATCTCGATGATCGTCGGTGCGCTCCTGTTCCCACTCGTGTCGCGCTGGGCGACGCCTCGGATCGCGCTCATCGTCGCCGCCTCACTCGTCGCGGTCGGGTACCTGCTGTTCCTCCCGTTCCACCTCGAGACGTGGCAGGTCTTCCTGAACATGGCGATCGCGGGTCTCGGCTCCGGTGCCCTCGTCGGCGCCATGCCGGCTGCGGCTGCGGCCGCCGCACCGCGCGGGCAGACGGGCGTCGCGTCGGCACTGACCAACACGACGAAGACGATCGGTGGCTCCTTCGCCTCGGCCGTCTTCGGCGTGGTCCTGTTCGCCGGCGCCGCGCAGGCCGTCACGGCCGGAGCGTCGAGCCTGTCCGGCTATCTCACGGTCTGGGCGATCTGCGGGGCGGGCGCGCTCGTCGCCGCCGTCCTGCTCTGCTTCGTCCCGAAACTCGCCTTCGCGGACGCGGCCCCGGTCGACACAGGACCCGAGCCACGCATCGATCCCGCTGCTGAGCACCCGACCGGTCACTGACCTCCCGACCGGTCCCTGAGCCCCCGACCGGTCCCTGAGCCTGTCGAACGGTTACTCCGCGACGCGCAACGGCCCCTTCGCCAGGCGGTACGGGGCGGCCTGGGCGACCGGCTTGATCGTGATGAGGTCGAGGTTGACGTGCGGCGGCAGCGAGGTCGCGTGGACGATGGCCTCGGCGACGTCGTCGGCCGAGAGCGGATCCGGCACGTCCTCGTAGACGGCGTCGGCGCGGTCCTGGTCGCCACCGAAGCGCACGAGCGAGAACTCCTCCGTGTGCACCATGCCCGGCGCCACCTCGATCACCCGGATCGGTTCGCCGTTGAGCTCGAGCCGCAGCACCTCGAAGAGCGCGCGCTCCGCGAACTTCGCCGCGTTGTACCCGCCGCCACCCACGTAGGCGACGTGGCCCGCGATCGAGGTGACACCGACGATGGTGGCGGCACCACCCTCCGGGATGCTCCGACGGAGGATCGGCAGGAGCGCCTGGACCACGCGCTTCGTGCCGAGGACGTTGATGTCGAACATGCGCCGCCAGTCCTCCGCGTCGCCGTCCTCGACGGACGCGAGGCCGAAGGCACCGCCCGCGTTGTTGACGAGCGCCTGGGCGCCGCCGAGCTCCTCCACCTGGGCGGCGAGCGCGTCGACGTCCGCCTGCACGGTCAGGTCGGCGACGACCGCGGTGCCGCCGATGTCCGCGACGAGCGCCTCCAGCCGCTCCGCACGGCGGGCCACCGCCACGACCTCCCAACCGTCGGCCGCGAAACGCCTCGCCGTCGCCTCCCCGATCCCTGAACTCGCACCGGTCACCACCACACGTCTCGTCGTCATGCCTCCAGGGTAGCCACCGGGCCGAGCCGTTACGCCGTGTGTCCGCGCGGTTGGCGCGTGCAGGCGGGGCCGGTAGCCTCGGGGTCACGACGGAGCACCACCCGGAGCCACGCCCGGCGACATCGCTGTCGGACCGAGCGGCCTCACCGGCGGCACCCATCACCCGAGCAGCACCGACCACCCGAGCAGAGGGGACCATCCACCATGAGCGATGCCACGAACGACTGGAAGTTCGAGACGAAGCAGATCCACTCCGGAGCAGCGCCCGACCCGGTCACGAAGGCTCGGGCCACGCCGATCTACCAGACCACGAGCTACGTGTTCGACAACGCCGACCACGCCAAGAACCTCTTCGCCCTCGCGGAGTTCGGCAACATCTACACGCGCATCCAGAACCCGACGCAGGCCGTCGTCGAGGAGCGCCTCAGCGCGCTCGAGGGCGGCAGCGGCGCCCTCCTCCTCGCCTCCGGGCAGGCGGCGGAGGCCTCGGCGGTCCTCAACATCGCGCAGGCGGGCGACCACATCGTGTCGTCCTCGTCGATCTACGGCGGCACGTACAACCTCTTCAAGTACACGCTCGCGAAGCTCGGCATCGAGACCACCTTCGTGGAGAACCAGGACGACGCCGAGGAGTGGCGGCGTGCGGTGCGCCCGAACACGAAGCTGTTCTTCGCGGAGACCATCGGCAACCCGAAGATCAACATCCTCGACATCCGCCTCGTCGCCGACGTCGCACACGAGGCCGGCGTCCCGCTGATCGTCGACAACACGATCGCCACGCCGTACCTCATCCGACCCTTCGAGCACGGAGCAGACATCATCGTCCACTCGGCGACGAAGTTCCTCGGCGGTCACGGCACGGTCATCGGCGGGGTCATCGTCGACGGCGGCACCTTCTCCTGGACCGGGCACGCGGACAAGTTCCCAGGCCTCACGACGCCGGACCCCTCGTACCACGGGGCGGTCTACACCGACGCCGTGGGCGACTCGCTCGCCTACATCATCAAGGCGCGCGTGCAGCTCCTGCGCGACCTGGGTGCGGCCATCGCCCCGGCGAGCGCCTGGCAGCTCATCCAGGGCATCGAGACGCTCAGCCTCCGCATCGAGCGCCACGTGCAGAACGCCCAGCAGGTCGCCGAGTGGCTCGACGCCCACCCCGACATCGCCAGCGTCAACTACTCGGGGCTGCCGTCCAGCCCCTGGTACGCGGCTGCCAACCAGTACGCGCCGAAGGGCGTCGGAGCGGTCCTGTCGTTCGAGCTGAAGGGCGGGGTCGACGCCGGCCGCGCCTTCGTGAACTCCCTGCAGTTGTTCTCACACCTCGCGAACATCGGCGACGTCCGTTCGCTCGTCATCCACCCGGCGTCGACGACGCACTCGCAACTCACCCCGGAGCAGCAGCTCACGGCCGGCGTCACCCCCGGGCTCGTGCGGCTCTCGGTGGGACTCGAGAACATCGACGACATCACGGCCGACCTCCAGGCCGGTCTGACCGCAGCGAAGCAGGTCGTCGAGGCCGCCCGGGTCTGAGCCCGTCCCGAGGCGTCTCCCTCCCGGGTTGCGCCAGCGCGGTGCGCTGACGCGAGCGCACCCCACGACCGCGAGCGCGGGTCTCCAGAGACCCGCGCTCGCGTCGTTCGTTGCGCAGTCGGGCCGGTTCCCCGTCACTCGAGCCCGTTCCCCGTCACTCGAGCCCGTTCCGGCGCGCCGAGGCCGACGGGAGCACACTCGCGTCAGCGCACCGCGCTGACCTCGACCGATCGGGTGACGTAACACGGCCGGTCGACGCTCGCGGGCACGCCACAATGGAGACCTATGGACTGGCAGACCCCGGAAGACAGCGTGCCCTCCCGCTTCGTGACCGAAGCCGAGGTCGGCGCTCTGCTCGCGAACCCGCCCTCGAGCGGCGCCTGGCGCGACGGCGATCGGCCGGGCGACCGACTCTTCGCCCCACTCGGCCGCCTCGACTTCGAGCACGGCGGGAGCATCCCGCACGCCAGACTCGCCTACGAGACCTGGGGCACGCTCGACGACGACGGCGGCAACGCGGTCCTCGTCCTCCATGCGCTCACGGGAGACAGCCACGTCCTCGGTGGCGCCGGCAACGGGCATGCGACCGCCGGGTGGTGGGCCGGCATCGTCGGTCCGGGACTCGCCGTCGACACGGACCGCTGGTTCGTCGTCGCGCCGAACATGATCGGCGGCTGCCAGGGCAGCACCGGCCCCTCCTCCTTCGCGCCCGACGGCGTCGAGTGGGGTTCGCGGTTCCCGTACACCTCGATCCGCGACCAGGTCGAGGCCCAGCACCGACTGCTCGGCCACCTCGGACTCGACCGCTGGGCCGCGGTGATCGGCGGGTCGATGGGCGGCATGCACGCACTCGAGTGGGCCGCCACCCACCCCGAGCTCGTCGACCGACTGGCCGTGATCGCCGCACCCCCGGTCACGACGGCGGACCAGATCTCCCTGAACTTCGTGCAGCTCGAAGCGGTCCGGACGGACCCGCACTTCCAGGGAGGCGACTACTACGACGCCCCGGACGGTGAGGGCCCGCACCGCGGCCTCGCCCTCGCCCGACGGATGGCTCTGCTCAACTACCGCAGCCCGGGTGAGTTGAACGCCCGCTTCGAACGCAGCTGGCAGTCGAGTGTGAGCCCGCTCGGGCATGGTGGACGCTTCGCCGTCGAGTCCTACCTCGACTTCCACGGCAATAAGTTCACCCGACGCTTCGACGCCGGGAGCTATGTGACCCTCGTCGAGGCGATGAACTCGCACGACGTCGGACGCGATCGCGGCGGCGTCGGCGCGGCGCTGCGGGCCTACGCCGGTCCGTCGCTCGTGCTCGGGATCGACAGCGACCGGCTCTTCCCGGTCAGTGGGCAGGAGGAGATCGCCCTCCACCTCGCCGGCAACCTCGACGGCACCCGACCGTCGGTCCTCCGGTCCGATTTCGGCCACGACGGCTTCCTCATCGAGAACGCGCTGGTCGCGCCGCATCTCAGCCGGCTCCTCGCCGTCTGACAGCCGCGCTCCGTCTGTCCGACAACCGTTCCGTGGCGCCCGTGTCACCCGATAAGGTGACTCCTCAGAGGAGCGTGAGCATGGATCGGGTGGCGAGGACCCAGCGACGGCTGCTGCTGCGTACGACGCGCCTCTTCGGGCTCGCGGGCTGCGTCACGGCCGCGATGATCCTCAGCGTCCCGGGCGTCGTCTCGGGCGGTCGGTACGCCGTCCTCCTCGTCCTCGTCGCCGTCCTCGCCCTCACCCACGTGGCCGCCGAGCAGTACGACGGTCAGCGGTGGGTCCTGCTGGTGTTCCTCGTCGGTGTCGGCGTCGTCGTCGTCATCGGTCTGTCCGACGGGAACACCGGCCAGGTCGGCTCCGCGAGCGCGATCGCCGCGATCACCTCCCTCGGGATGGGTGCTGTCGCGGCCCGACTGGTGCCGATCCGTCGCACCTGGCCGCTGCTCCTGACCGCGTTCGTCGTGACGGCGGTCACCATCGTCGTCGTCACCGGGCCCACCGCGCTCACGATCCCGACCATCGGCCTGACCGCGGTCGTGTGGATCGCGATCGGCGCCTTCGGCGGGTGGCTCGACACGAGCATCCCCCGACTCATCCGTCGGGTCGACACCATCGGCAACGCCTACAACGCTGAGCGGCTCGCGAGTCAGGCCGAGTCGCAACGGCGACAGGACGCACGCCTCCTGCACGACACCGCACTCGCGACCCTCACCATGCTCGCCCACTCCGGTCGGGGCGTCGATGGCGCCGCCCTCCGCTCGCAGGCCGGGAACGATGCGCATCTGCTCCGCAGCCTCCGCCTCGGCGAGGAGCTGACCCCCGTCTCCTCCGGCTCGTACATCCTGCAGCGCGGTGTCGACTTCACCCTCGACGAAGGGATCGAGGCCGTGACGGACCGGTTCGCCGGGCTCGGCCTCACGGTCAACGTCTACGGCGGTGGACAGGCGAACCTCGACCCACGCGTGCGCGAGGCGTTCCTCCTCGCTCTCGGGGAGTGCCTGGAGAACGTCCGGCGTCACTCCGGCGTGGATTCGGCCGACGTCACGGTGTCGATCGACGAGCTGACGGCCCGACTCCTCATCACCGACACCGGCACCGGGTTCGACCCGTCGGCAGTGCCGGACGGCCATCTCGGCGTCGCGGAATCGGTCGTCGCGCGCATTCAGGAGGTCGGCGGACAGGCGCGCGTCTTCTCCGCCCCCGGGGCCGGGACGACGGTCATCCTGGAGGTCCCGCAAGCATGAGTGTCGACGCCCTCGAGGAGGCCACCGGACCGACCCGTCGCTACCGTCATCGTCGCGCCATCGACCGGCAGCGTTCGTCACTCGGAACGACACAGCTGGGCATCGGTCTCTCGGTGTCCGGCGTCATCCTCGTCGTCTACGCCGCGATCCGCTTCGTCAGCTCGGTCCACCACTACCCGCGACCACTGCTCAGCGTCGTCGCCTGGCTGCTGCTCACCGCGGCGATCGTGTCGACCTTCCTCCTCCTCCGCCGCTCCGCGTTCCACCTCTCGGATCGGCTGTTCGTCGCGCTGCTGATCCAGCTGGTGGTGGTCGCCGCGCTCGACCTGGCGAGCGTCTGGAGTCGCGACGCCGTGGGCGTCTATCCGACGGCGGCCGCGGCGGTCGGCGGCGTCCTGCTCGCGGTCGTCACCCTCCGCCCGGTGCGCGACGTCGCCGCCGCGACCGTGGTGCTCGGGCTGATGCTCGTGGGCTCGATCCTCACCGTCACGCGGACCCAGACCGCGACCCTCGGTGCGGAGCTGCTCTTCGCCGCGGTCGCCGTCGTCCCACCGCTCATCGCCTGCGCGATCGTCTCCCAGTACCGCCGGATCGTCCGCCTCGAACTCGACCGGGTCATGGTCGCCTCCACCGTCGCGAGCGTCCGGGACGCACTCGGGTTCTTCGACTCGGAGGAACTCGTGACCCTCGACCTCGAAGCGGAGGAGCTGTTCGTCGGTGTCGCCGACGGCTCGGTCGACCTCCCGCTCAGCCCCGAGCTCGCGGCGCGCGCCTCCCGCCTCGCGACCGAGCTTCGGCGTCATCTCATGTCCGAGGGCAAGGAGTCCTGGCTCGAGCACGCGTTCCAGGAGTCGTCCGTGTTGTCGGACAGCGCGACCCTGCGCGACCCCGAGCGACTTGCGACGTATCTCGCAACGGATCAGCGGGATGGACTGCTCTCTGCAGTATGGTTGCTCCTCGGGGAAGCAGATGCGCAGAGTGCCAGAGCTGTGCTGACGCTCGGACCGGTCGACCGCTCCGAACGACCGGGCCGATCAGGTGCGCTCGTCATCCCGATCGTCCTCGAAGCGGTCGGAGTGCAACGCGCCAAGGTGGATCCCGCGGTGTGGGAAGCGCTCGGACGAGTGGGCAGCTCTACGGACACGTACCAGAAATCCCGGATCAGGATCGAGATCGACAGCACCGTCGACAATCCTGCTGCGGGCCAGCGGAAAGGGGAACGTCAATGACGTCACAGGAGTCTCGCATCAGGGTCGGCATCGTCGATGACCACCGGATGCTGCTCGGTGCGCTCACCGAGTGGATCAGGAGCGTCGCCGACGACATCGAACTCGTCGTCGTGACCCCGTCCTGGCCGGAGCTGCTGACGCACCCCGCCTTCCCCGTCGACGTCCTGCTGCTCGACGTCGACCTCAAGGACAATGTGCCGGTCGCCGTGAAGCTCGCGACGCTGAAGACCACGGGCGTCACGACCGTCCTCATGAGCACCTACAGCGACCCGGCAGTGGTCCGTGAAGCCCTGGCCGCGGGCGCTCTGGGCTACCTCGCGAAGAGCGAGGACGCCGAGACCATCGTGCACGCCCTGCGTGCGGCGTCACGCGGCGAGTCCTACATCTCCCCCGAGCTCGACCTCGCCCTCGCGAGCGGAGCCTCCGGGACCGGCCCCCGCCTCAGCGCGCAGGAGCGTCGTGTCATGGCGCTGTACGCCGCCGGTGAGCCCGTGAAGATGGTCGCCGAGAGCCTCGGCATCTCCGACGAGACCGCGAAGAGCTACCTCAAGCGCATCCGCGAGAAGTACCGCAACGCCGGCATCGACGTCGGTACCAAGGTCGCCCTGCGCAAGCGGGCGATCCTCGACGGCATCATCGTCGACTAGCAGCGCGGTGCGCTGACGCGAGCGCGCGGGTGTCGGCGTCAGCGCGGTGCGCTGACGCGAGACCGCACGGTGCGGCGTGAGCGCCACTCGGATACGTGAGCGCGGGTCTCCGGAGACCCGCGCTCACGCGTATGGGGCGCGCTCGCGTGAGCGCACCGCGCTGGCACTACGCCAGACCGCACCCCACGGGCCGGGATGGGCGACGGGTATCGGTCAGACGGGGATCGGAGCCGTCGGCGGGTTGCGGTCCGCGATCCGGCGTTCCTCGGCGTCGTTCGCCCGCAGGAGTTCGCGACGAAGCTGCCGACGTTCGACCGTGAAGCTCGTGATGACGATCCCGAGGCCGATCACGGTCAGCACCACACCGGTCCAGACCGGGGCGAGGTAGCCGAGGCCACCGGCGATGACCACACCGCCGAGGAAGGCCCCGAGCGCGTTGCCGATGTTGAGCGCCGAGTGGTTGAGCGCTGCAGCGAGGGACTGGCTGTCGCCGGCGACGTCCATGAGCCTCGTCTGGATGGCCGGGCCGAGGCCCTGCGACGCGAAGCCGACGGCGAAGACGAACAGGAACATCGTCGGAGTCCACGTCGCGGTGAGTGCCAGGGCCGTCAGGACCACGATCATGAGCGCGAAGAAGACGATCAGGGCCCGCCTCACCCCACGGTCCGCGAGATGCCCACCGACCAGGTTGCCGATCGTCATGCCGACCCCCATGGTCGCGAGCGCCCATGGGACGAGTGTCGCCGACTCCTCCGCGACCTCGGTCACGAGAGGCGCGAGATAGCTGTACACGGCGAAGAGCCCGCCGAACCCGATCGACCCGAACCCGAGCACGAACCACACCTGGCCGCGCCGGAAGACGCGGAGTTCACGACGCATCGTCTGCTGCGGGTTGCCCGCCTGCACCGGCACGGCGAACCAGATGGTCACGGTCGCGAGCGCGAAGATGCCGGTGACGATGAGGTAGGCGGAGCGCCATCCGAACTCCTGGCCCACCCAGGTCGCGAACGGCACGCCCACGACGTTGGCGATCGTCAGCCCGGTCATGACGAGCGCGACGCCCTTGCCGCGCTTCCCCGGCCCCATGAGACTCGCGGCGACGAGGGCGGCCATGCCGAAGTAGGCGCCGTGCGGCAGCGCCGCGACGAACCGGGCGAGGAGGACAAGGCCGAAGCTCGGCAGGACCGCCGACGCGAGCGTGCCGACGGTGAACGCGACGCCCAACCAGAGCAGGACGGTCTTGCGCCGGTACCGCGCGACGAGCGCGGCGATCGTCGGCGCACCGACGACGACGCCGAGCGCGTACGCCGTGATCAACCAGGCGGCCTGCGCGTTCGCCTGTTCCTGGCTGCGAGCAGCCAGCTCTGGCAGGAGGTCGGTCGCGATGTTCGGCAGCAGACCCATCGCCACGAACTCGGTCGTGCCGATGCCGAAGGCCCCGACGGCGAGCGCGAGGATGGCAAGACGAACACGGGTCGGCGACAGCTGCGTCGACCCGTCCAGGATGGTGGGCATGGATCGAGTGTACGGGAATCCTCGAATCGATTCGAGTCCCGACCGACGAAACCCGACGACCGCCTCCCGATGGGCTCAGCCGTCGTTCTCGAGCGCGGCGTCGAGCCGGTCGAGCTTGGCGGTCAGCTCACCCGTGTAGCCGGGGCGGATGTCGGCCTTCAGCACGAGCGAGACCCGGCTGCCATAGGCGCCGACCGCCTCGGTGGCGTCCTTGATGACCGCGAACACCTCGTCCCACTCCCCCTCGATGGTCGTGAACATGGAGTCGGTCCGGTTGGGCAGGCCGGACTCGCGGACGATCCGCACGGCCGCGGCGACCGCATCGTGGACGGAACCGTCCGAGTTGCCGGTGCCGCTGGGGGCGACGGAGAAGGCGACGAGCATGGTCACTCCTTGTGGGTTCGAGCGGGGACGGGGATGGAGACCGAGGAGACGTCCTCGTCGTGGCGGTGCGGCGAGAACAACGCGTGGACGGCCCAGCCGGCGAGGACCAGGTAGGCGAGGTTGCGGACCGTCAGCACCGTCACGAGGACCGGGTCGACGTTGAGCAACCACAGGTACAAGTAGGGGTAGACGAGCTGCGTGAGCGCGGCGATCATCAACGCGAGGACGGCCGGCGCGAGGAAACGCCGACGCTGCAGGACGATCCCGAGGATCACCGGTGCAGCCAACCACATCGCGAACTGCGGCGACCCGACCTTGTTGAAGATGATGAGCGTGAGCACGAAGAGGAGCGACAACGGCGCGAGCACCTGCACGAGCGGGCGTCCGGACCGCACCGCGAGTACCCCGAGGAGCACCGCGCCGGCGACGGCGAGGCCGAGGAGCGGCGTCATGACGGCGATCGCGGTGTCGACGCCCGGGCCCGTCACCTGGAAGGTCAGGATGTCGCGGTCGTAGTAGACGAAGCTCTGCGGGACCCCCAGGACGGCGAGCCACAGGTAGGCGTTGCCGATGGGCGACTCGATCTGGAGACCACGTCCGGTCTGCTCCGTCACGAAGCTGACCGCGTTCGCACCGCCGAGCACGAGGCCGACCCCGAGGACCACGACCGACGTCGCCGCCGCCGCGATCAGCACCTGTCCGCGGTGGCGGTGCGCCAGGACGATCGCGCCGATCAGGGCCGCCGGCCAGATCTTCATCCAGGCGGCGAGCGTCAGGAGGACCGCGGCGACCCGCGGGCGGCCGGCGACCCAGAGGAGCCCGACGATCGCGATGGGGACGGTCACGGAGTCGATCCGGGCGAGCGCGATCGGTCCGAGCAGGAGGAGGAACGCGAGCCACCACCATGCCGCGATCAACCGTGGGCGCGAGTGGCCGTTGCCGAGGAGGACCGCGAACGCCCCGGCGTTCATCGCGGTCACCAGCAGGAGCCAGCCGACGCCGTACCCGGCGCTGCCGAGCAGCAGCGGGATCAGCATCGGGACGATCGCGAGGATCGGATAGACCCAGGGCTCGTCGATGGCGGGGATCGGGCCGCCGGATGTCGCCTGTTCGACCCACGGCCGGTACACGAGGACGACGTCGCCGAGCGGGAGACCCTCCGCCACGAGGCACAGCCACCCGACGAGGAGGTGCACGAGGCCGAACCCGCACCAGAGGAGCCAACGCCGCATCACGTGGACCATCCTAGGCTCGCGCCGCCTGTGGAACCCGTCCGCCACTCGCTCGACGCCCGAGCGGGTCGGGTCCGCGAGCCTGCTGATCAGTACCCGCTGAAGGCGTCGGTGCGGACGTGTCCGACGCCGATCCCGCGCAGGGCGGGCTTCAGGGCCTCGATCATCGCGGGCGGCCCGGAGATGAAGACCTCACGCTCGGCCAGATCCGGGACGGCCTCGGCGAGGCGCTCGTGGTCGAGGCGCCCGGGTCCGAGGCCACGCCAGCCGTCCGGCAGCCGGACGTCGTCCGTCGGTCCCACGACGAGCACCGGTGTCCCCCAGATCTCGAGCTCGGCCGCGTAGGCGAGCTCCTGCGCGTCTGACACGACGTAGACGAGGACGACGTCACGCTTGTCGGTGCGGAGGTGCAGGCGGGACAGCTGACTGGCGAACGGGGTGATCCCGATGCCGGCGGCGATGAGCAGGATCGGCTTGCTCGCGTCCTTCGGCAGGACGAAGTCGCCCCACACGCCGGTCGCCGAGAGGCTCGCGCCGACCGGCAGCGCACTCAGCGCCCGTTTGAAGCTACTGGCCCGCTCGGGCACACGCATCGCCACGCGGATCGTGCGGTCGTCGTCGGGTGGCGAGGAGATGCTGAAGACGCGCCTCGAGCCGCGGACGTCGGCTCCGCGGTGCGGCAACGACAGCTCGAGGTACTGGCCGGCCGCGAACGGGATCGTCCGCTTCGAGCTGAACCGGTACTCGACCGCCGTCGGGGTGAGGGCGCGGGTGCCTTCGAGCGTCAGACGCATCCCCCGACGACGGGCGACGGCGAACGCGAGCACGTTGCCGACGATGAGCGCGAGCTCCGGGGTCGACGCCACCTGGCCGAGCATGAACGGGATGGAGAACAGCACCGCGACGATCGCCGCCTCGGCGAGCTGCTGCCAGCGCCGCGGCGGGAGCGTGAGCGGCTCGGTGAGCATGAACGCCGCGAGGAAGAGGATCGGGTACGACGTGAGCGGAGCCAGCAGTGCCGGTCCCAGTTCTTGACCGCCGGTGACGAGCCGGACGGTGACGAGCGCCCAGGAGAGCACGATGAAGACGAGCGCCATGGTGAGTCGCTTCGTCCGGATGAGGACGAGGCCGCCGAGGATGACCACACCGGGCAGCAGCCACGGGTTGGCGACCCACCAGACCGACGGTGACACGCCCGGGAGGGTGACGTAGCTCGCCAATACGCTCATCACCAGTGCAGCGATGGCCGCCGGATTGAGGACGTGCCGACCCCGGATCGCGAGCAGGTACTTCGACGCCGAGGCGACCGTGGCGGCGAGGGCGATCCAGGCCAGCGCGGCGGTCTCGCTCGTCGGCCACAGGATGAAGAACAGCAGGAGGGAGGTGATGACGGACGACTCGCTGTGCGGCTGCACCTGGAACAGCGCACCGAACAGGCGGTTCGTCAGGTAGCCGACGAGGAGCAGCGTCACCAGGGTGGCGAGGAGCTCGAGCGGCTTGTAGAACACCTGCCCGAACAGCGACAGCACGAAGGCGTAGATCGCGAGGGTGCCGAGTGACAGCGTCACGAGGCGGTACATGGTGACCCGCCCGAGGACGGTGCCGAAGAAGGAGCCGGTACGGCCGTTCATGTGCGGTCTGCTTTCTGGGAGATGGTGCCGACCGGGCTCGGGCCCTGTGGCGCGTGACTCAGGTGAAGAGTTCGCCGGGGAACCCGACGGACCGGTCGGTGAGACCGGACGTGAACATGCGGACGCTCTCGAAGGTGAACGCCTCCGCCAGGGTCTCGTGATCGGTGAAGAACAGCGCGGTGGCCAGTCCGTCGGCCACCATCGCCTCCCGGGCGGTGACCCAGGTCGCCGCGACGGTCCTCGTCGGTTCGCCGGTCCGGCCGTCGATGACGTGGTGGAGGCCGTCGCCCCAGGCACGACGATTGGTGGCGGAGGCGCAGAGGGCTCCGTCGTCGATCGTCGCGACCCCGATGGCCTTGCTGGGATCGTACGGATGCTCGAGCGCGATGCGGAGCGGGTCCGACGTGCGGGACCCGTGCTCGTGACGCAGGTCGCCCGAGGCGTCGACCGTGAAGGACTCGTGGCCGTGGCTGCGGAGGAGGTCCGCGACGAGGTCGACGAGCCGCCCCTTGCCGGCCGCACCGATGTCGATCACGAGCGGAACGCTCGTCTCGAGCACCTCGCCGTCCCACCGGGCCACGTCGTCCCAGTGCGGGGCGGCCACCGCCGGGCCCTGGGGGACGAGCGAGTAGGAGGCGTCGTAGCCGAGCCGTTCGAGCGAGGTGCCGATGAACGGCGTCACGGCTCCGGCGGTGGCATCGTGCAGACGCCGGTACGTGTCGAGCAGTGCGACCGCGTCCTCGCGCGCGTCGTCGGGGAAGGCGGTCGAGACCGGGCCGGCGGCGAACCGCGCGATGAACGCGTCGTCCCGGAACCTCGACCAGGTCCGGTCGAACCGGTCGATGCACGTGGCGACGGCCTCGGCGGTCTCGGGCTCGAGCGGCAGAGCCGTGTCGAGCTCCCATCCGGTGCCGATCGCCTCGAAGCGCAGTGTCGTCTCGCTCATCGTCGGTCCGGCCCCGCGGCTCAGCCCTTCGCTTCGGTCTTGATCGTGTCGATGGCCGCGTTGAAGCCGCCGCTCGTGAGCGAGGAACCGGCGACCTTGGAGACCTTGAGGCTGTCGATGTCCTTGCCGACCACCTCGGCGGCGATCCCGGAGATGAACTCCGCCTGGTAGCGCTTGCTGTTCGCGCTCTCGGCGTGCGAGACGACGTCGACCGCCGTGACCGTGTCCGCGGCGAGGGTGACGGTCACCGTGATCGACTCGGTGCCGTTCGGCGACTGGTAGCTGCCGTCCGCGGTGTAGGAGCCGTCCTGGTAGTCGGTGGCGCCCGAGCCCGCCGCGGCGTCGGTGGAGGTGGTCGCCTCCGGCGCCGCCGTGCTCTTCGTCTCGGGCGACGTGGTTGTGGTCGAACTGCCGGCGTCGGCCGCCGAGCAACCGGCCAGGCTGCCGACGAGGGTGAGGCCGGTCAGTGCCGCGAACGTCGTCTTCTTCGCCGCCACGGACAGCCGTGGCGTGCGGACGGGAGGCTGGGTGGTGGTGGGGTTGCGCATCGTTCAATCTCCTCGGGCGATGTGTGGGCCGCGGTGCGGCGGCCGCCGCGGCGAGGTCTCCGCCGCGGTGGCACCAGTGTCCTGAGCTTCCCTATGGGCGAGCTATGAGCGTTCTGGGAGTTGTCCTTCGTCCACCGGTGAACGCTCGTTCAGCGGAGGAGACCATCGACGATACCGCGCACCGCTTCGGCCACGTCGAGCGCGGCCAGCGGGCCGTCGGCTGCGGCGGCGTCCCCTGCGGCCGCGTGCAGGAGCACCCCGCTCGCGGCGACGCTCGCCAGGCAGCCGGGGTCGGCGAGCACGCGCTCGGCGTTCGTGGCGACGAGCGCCCCGATGATCCCGGCCAGGGCGTCGCCGGTGCCGGCGGTCGCGAGCCAGGGCGATCCGCCGGAGACCGTGATGGCGTCGCCGTCCGGCGCGACCACGTGGGTCGTGCCGCCCTTCAGCACCACGATGATGCCGAGGCGGGCGGCGACGTCGGCCGCGTACGACACGGGGTCGGCGCGGATGTCCCCGACCTCGGCCGGGCTCCCCAGGCCGCTCAACATGGTCGCCAGTTCACCGACGTGGGGTGTGGCCACGATGCGCCACGACTCGTCGACACCGAACGCCCGCTGGTGGGCACCCGCGGCGACGCGACGGAGCGACCCGGCATCGGCGACGACCGGCTCGCCCCCGTGCAGGGCTGCGTCGAGCAGCGAGCTCTCCTCGCGGGTCAGCTTGCCGGGGTCCATGCCGGAGCCGATGAGCCAGGCCTGCACGCGCCCCTCCGCCGTCACGATCTCGGGACGTCGCTGCAACACGAGGTTCGCCGCTCGGTCCGCTCCGAGGTAGCGGACCATGCCGACGCCGGTGCGGATCGCCGCCTCGACACCGATCACGGCGGCACCCGGGTAGCGGTCGGACCCGGTCACGACACCGAGGACCCCCCGGGAGTACTTGTCCGATTCGGCATCGGGCACGGCGATCCAGTCGCGTGCGTCGGCAGGGGTCCAGAGTCGCGGTTCGGCCATGCCATCACCCTAGGCCAGTCGCCGCGGCGACCCGGCTCTGAGCCGTCGATCGTCGGTCATCCCGGTGTCGGGAATCCGAGCGCACCCGGGGACGTTGAGCCGGGTGTCGACGCCCGTCGCCCCGAGACCCGAGGAGTTCCGTGCCCCAGCTGTTCGATCCGATCACCATCCGCGACCTCACCGTCCCCAACCGCCTGTGGATCGCCCCGATGTGCCAGTACAGCGTCACCGCCCGGGACGGCGTCCCGACCGATTGGCACCTCATGCACCTCGGCCAGTTCGCGGCGGGCGGCTTCGGCCTCGTCATCTCCGAGGCGGCGGCGATCAGCCCCGAGGGTCGGATCACCCCCCAGGACGCAGGCATCTGGAACGACGAACAGCGCGACGCTTGGCGACGGATCACCGCGTTCATCACCGATCAGGGTGCCGTCCCCGGCATCCAGCTCGCGCACGCCGGCCGGAAGGCCTCCACGTTCGCCCCCTGGGGCACCGACGGGCACGGCAGCGTGCCGATCGAAGAGGGCGGCTGGTCGACCGTCGCTCCGTCGCCCGAGGCCTTCCCGGGCTACGCCGTCCCGGAGGCCCTCGACGAGGAGGGGATCGACCGCGTCGTCGACGACTTCCGGACGGCGGCCGTCCGGTCGGTCGACGCCGGCTTCCAGGTCCTCGAACTCCACGCCGCGCACGGCTACCTGCTCCACCAGTTCCTCTCCCCGCTCGTCAACCACCGCGAGGACGGCTACGGCGGCTCGCTCGAGAACCGGGCCAAGCTCCTCCTCCGCGTCGTCGAGGCGGTGCGCGGGGTCCTCCCAGCCGGTCTGCCGTTGTTCGTCCGGTTCTCGGCCACGGACTGGGTGGACGACGGATGGGACGAGCACCAGACCGCGACCGTCGCCGCCTGGTGCGCCGAGCGCGGCGCCGACTTCTTCGACATCTCGACCGGTGGAGCCGTCGGCGGCGTCCGCATCCCGCTCTCCCCCGGGTACCAGGTCCCGTTCGCGGCGCACATCGGATCGACAGGTGTCGACACGAGCGCCGTCGGGCTCATCACCGACGCCCAGCAGGCCGCGGCCATCGTCGCCGACGGGCAGGCGGAGGCGGTCATGGTCGCCCGCGAGGCGCTCCGTGATCCGCACTTCGCGTTGCGCGCCGCGACCGAGCTCGGCGTGGAGGTCGCCTGGCCGGGCCAGTACGAGCGGGCCAAGCCGCGCGCCTGAGCGCTACCCCGACACGACGACGGCCCGCACGCGATCGCGTGCGGGCCGTCGTCGTGTCGGGGCTCCGGCGTCCGATCAGCGACGCCGGGTGGCGTCCTGGACCTCGCCGACGAGCTCCTCGATGATGTCCTCGAGGAAGAGGACCCCGGTGGTGGCGCCCGCTTCGTCGAACACCCGGGCGACGTGTGCTCCCGAGCGGCGCATCGTGGTCAGTGCGTCTTCGACGTCCGAATCCTCGAACACCGACACGAGCTGCCTGATGTGCTTCGCGGGCACCGGCCGCTCCTCGTCGCCACTGCCGTCGAGGTCGTCGTACCGCAGCACGTCCTTCAGGTGCAGGTAGCCGATCGGCACCGACTCGTCGTCGACGATCACGTACCGCGAGTAGCCGTACTTGGCGACGGCGCGCTCGACGTCCGAGGGGGTGGCCTCCTCCGTCAGCGTGATCAGGCTGCCGAGCGGCAGGGCCACGTCGTGGACCTTCTTCTCGGTGAACTCGAACGCCGCAACGAGCGCACCCGTCGAGTCGGTGAGCACACCCTCGCGGGTGGACTGGTCCACGATGGTCGCCACCTCGTCCAGCGTGAACGCGCTCGCGGCCTCGTTCTTCGGCTCCACCCGGAACAGGCGGAGGACGGCGTTCGCGGTCGCATTGAGGGACACGATGATCGGGCGGAAGACGCGCGCCACGAAGACGAGCGGCGGCGCGAGCAGCAGGACCGCGCGATCCGGGATCGAGAAGGAGAGGTTCTTCGGGACCATCTCACCGAAGACCACGTGCAGGTAGGAGACGAGCAGCAGCGCGATGATGAACGCCACCGTGCCGATGGTCTCCTCAGGCCAGCCGGTGAGCGCCAACGGCACCTCCAGCAGGTGGTGGATCGCCGGTTCGGAGACGTTCAGGATGAGCAGCGAGCAGACGGTGATGCCCAACTGACTCGTCGCCAACATGAGCGTGGCGTGTTCCATGGCCCACAGTGCGGTCTTGGCGCTCCGGCTCCCCTGCTCGGCGAGGGGTTCGATCTGCGATCGACGCGCGGAGATGACCGCGAACTCGGCACCCACGAAGAAGGCGTTCGCGAGCAGCAGCACCACGAGCCAGGCGATTCCTGCCCAGTCGCTCATACGTCACCACCGTCCTCCGACACGACGGGTCTCGGGGTGAATCGGATCCGATCGATCCGTCGGCCGTCGAGTCGCTCGACGCGGAGCGTTCCGTCTTCGAGCTCGAGTTCGTCGCCTGAGACCGCGAGCCGTCCGAGCTCGCTCATGACGTAGCCCGCGACCGTCTCGTACGGGCCGTCCTCGGGGACGCGCACGCCGGCGCGCTCGAGGAGTTCGTCGGGACGCAGGCTGCCCGGGAAGGTCGTGGAGTCGCGTCCGCGGACCACCCCGGCACGCGAACGGTCGTGCTCGTCGGCGACCTCGCCCACGAGTTCCTCGACGAGGTCCTCGAGGGTGGTCACGCCGGCGGTGCCGCCGTACTCGTCGACCACGACGGCCATCTGGTAGCCGCGTCCGCGCAGCTGCGAGAGCAGCACGTCCAGCTTCATCGTCTCCGGGACGCGCAGCGCCGGTGACTGCAGGGCCGAGACGGGCACCTCGCCGCGGCGGTCGCGCGGGACTGCGATGGCCTGCTTCACGTGCACCACACCGGTGATGTCGTCGACGTCGGCATCGGTGACGGGGAAGCGCGAGTGGCCGGTCGACCTCGCGAGGGCGAGCACCGCCTGGGCGGGTTCGCCGCGCTGGATCGACGCGATGCGCGGCCTGGGCGTCATGACGTCCGACGCGTCGTGGCTCGAGAAGCGGAGGGTGCGGTTGAGCAGGGTCGCGGTGTCGGCCTCGAGTGTGCCCTCGAGTGCCGATCGACGCACGAGGGACGACAGCTCCTCGGCCGTCCGTGCTCCCGACAGCTCCTCCTTGGGCTCGATGCCCATCGACCGCAGCAGGCCGTTGGCGCTGCCGTTGAGGACCACGATGGCGGGCTTGAACACCCAGGTGAAGGCCGTCTGGAACGGGACGACGAACTTGGCCGTCTGTCGGGGCAACGCGAGCGCGAAGTTCTTCGGGACGAGCTCGCCGATGATCATGCTGAGCAGCGTGGCGAGGGTGATCGCGACGATCGTCGCCACGACGGCGACGACGCCCTCGGGGATCCCGATGGCGCCGAGCGGACCGGCGAGCATCGACGACAGCGCCGGCTCCATGGTGTAACCGGTGAGGAGGGTGGTCAGGGTGATCCCGAGCTGCGCGCTCGACAGGTGCGTCGAGGTGATCTTGAGCGCTGCGATCGTCATCGTCAGGCGGGTCTCACCACGGTCGCGGCGGGCCTCGAGATCGGCGCGGTCGAGGTTCACGAGCGCGAACTCGGAGGCGACGAAGAAGCCCGTGCCGATGGTCAGTACGAGGCCGACGCCGAGCATGATCCACTCAGACATGACGATCCCGTCCGTGCTGAGCGGTCGATGCCGGAGTGGGGGATCCGTCGCCCGGATGGGCGGTCGTCTCCCGTGATCGGGTCAGCACGGGGCTGGGATGGTGGCCGGGGGATCTGTCTGAAGGAGGGTCGTCCATTGTGCGGACGAGTCTATCGGACATCCGCGGCTGTGGACCCCGGATTTCCGGGGTTCTTCTCAGCCTCCGTCTGCCGCTGGCGATCCTCGGCCGCGCGACGCTTCCGACGCCGCAAGAGGAGGAACCGTGCTCCGATGCACGCCGCGGCGAGCGCCGGGACCCCACCCGAGACGATCATGCCCGCGTGTGGCCCGGCGACCTCGACGAGCCAGCCCATGAGCGGACCGCCGATCGACTGCCCGCCGAGCAGCACGAGGATGTACAGCGACATCACCCGTCCGCGGATCGCCACGTTGGACGATAGCTGGACGAGCGAGTTCGCCGCCGTGATGAAGAGGAGGTTCGCGACCCCGCCCGCGACGAGCAGGAGGGCGAAGGGCAGGAGCACGGGCATCGCGCCGGCGGCCGCCTGCAGGACACCGACCGCCGCCGCCGCGACGATCACGATGCGCAGATCCACACCCCCACGCCTCGTCGACGCGAGCGCCCCGGTCAGCGCTCCGACGGCGACGAGGGCGTTGAGGAACCCGTAGCCGCTCGCGCCGATGTCGAAGACGTCCGAGGCGTAGGCGGCGAGCAGGACCGGCAGGTTGAAGGCGAACACCGACATGAACGCGACCATGATGACCGTCCACCGGATGGCCGGTTTCCGCATGGCGTAGCCGAGCCCCTCCTTGAGCTGGCCCTTCGCCTTCGCGACGACCGGGGTCGGAACGAGTTCCGAGACGCGCATGAGCGCCAGGGTGAGCACGACGCCGGAACAGGCGAGGGCGTTGATCGCGAAGGACCACCCGGAACCGACGGCGGTGATGAGGACACCGCCGACGGCCGGACCGACGAGCTGCCCGAGCTGGAAGACGGCGGAGTTGAGGCTGATGGCGTTCCGCAGCCTGGCCGGGCCCACGAGCTCGTTCACGAACACCTGTCGCGCCGGGTTGTCGACGACGGTGACGAGGCCGAGCATGAAGGCGATGACGTAGATGTGCCACACCTCGACCGCGCCGCTGAGCGTGAGGATCGACAGCGCGACCGCGAGGACGGCGGCGAGCGACTGCGTGATCATGAGCAGCACGCGCTTCGAGTAGCGGTCCGCGATCACGCCGCCGAGCAGTCCGAACAGCAGCATGGGCGCGAACTGCATCGCGACCGTGATCCCGACGGCGGCGACGCTGCCGGAGAGCTCGAGGACGAGCCAGTCCTGCGCGATGCGCTGCATCCCGATCGCGGTCGTCGCGACGATGTGCCCGATCGTGAAGAGCCGGAAGTTCGGGACGCGGAGCGAGGAGAAGGTGTCCCGCCAGGCGGGACGCTCCCCCACGATCGGCATGGGGGCGGTGGGCGGCGGCGGAGCGACGGCGGTGTCGGATGGAGGGGTCACGGAGAGAGCCAGCGTTTCGTATGTCGAGTGCGTGTCGTATGGGTGGAGCCGCGGAGGCCGTCGGCTCCCGTCCACGCTATTGCCGACGCGGCCATTTCCGAGCAGGATGATCCCTATCAGTCCTATTCGATTCCTGAATGATCGGCTCACGCATGTTCGACCCCGCCCTGCTGCGCACCTTCCTGGCCGTCGCCGAGACGAAGAACTTCACGCGTGCCGCCGCGCAGCTCGGGTTGAGCCAGCCGACGGTCAGTCAGCAGATCCGACGGCTCGAGGAGGCCGCCGGCCGATGGCTCGTCGTCCGGGACACGAGGGCGGTCCGCCTGACCGACAACGGTGATGCGATGGCCGGGTTCGCGCGGACCATCCTCGCTGCACACGCCTCGGCGGAGAGCTACTTCACCGGCTCGGCGATGAGCGGTCGCCTCCGTTTCGGGGCCGCCGACGACCTCGCGATGACCCAGCTCCCCCGGATCCTGCGACACTTCCGGCAGGGTCACCCGCAGCTGAACCTCGAACTCACGGTGAACCAGAGCGGGCCGCTGTACCGCCGGCTGAAGGCGGGCGCCCTCGACCTCATCTTCATCAAGATGCACCCCGGCCAGAACGAGGGCAAGCTCGTACGGACCGACTCGATGGTCTGGGTCGGCCTCGAGAAGACCACCATCGAGCCGGGCCAGCCCGTCCCCCTCATCGCCTACCAGGACCCGAGTCTCTCCCGGCAGCTGGCGATCGACGCCCTGGAAGCCGCCGGGCGCACCTGGCGGATCACCTGCAGTACGCGGGAGGTGAACGGCGTCCTCGCGGCGGTGCGGGCCGGGCTCGGCGTCGCGGTCTTCCCGCGCAGCCTGATCCCGAGCGACCTCGTCATGCTGAGCAACCGGCTGGAACTCCCGGCCCTGGGCGGCGTCGACTTCACCCTGCTCGCGAACCCGTTGGCGGCCGCCGGCCCGGTGGAGGCGCTCTCCTCGGCCATCATGGACCGGTCGCTCGCCTGAGCAAGCACACAGCGGTCAGGCGTCGACGGACTCCGACTCCTCGGCGAACGGCGCCGGGATGAGGTAGGTCTCGCGGACCTCGGCCGATTCGTGCGGGCCGCTGCCGTCGGGCGCGGTGAAGGGTTCGTCGAACTCGACGATCCACGTCGTCAGCTGTTCGGTCCACACCGAGACGAACGCCGCGGCGCGCTGGCGGCCGGGTGCGACGATGACCCCGGAGGCACGCTCCCCCGTCGAGGGATCGGATGCCGGGTCCACGAGCACGAGGACCTGCATGCCGACACCGAACCCGCGCGTCCCACCGTTCACCGCCATGGGCCCATCATCCCACCGCGGTCGTGCGAGCCGCACCAGCGCCCCGGCTCACCAGGACACGGGCAGCGCCTTGCCCTCCTCGTAGCCGGCGGCCGACTGGACGCCGACGATGGCGCGCTCGTGGAAGCCGGGGACCGAGTCGGCACCCGCATAGGTGAACGACGAGCGCACACCGGCGGTGATCATGTCGAGGAGGTCCTCGACCGAGGGCCGGAGCGGGTCGATCGTGATGCGGGAGGACGAGATGCCCTCGGCGAAGAGCGTCTTCCGCGCGAGTTCGAAGGGATCGAGTCGACCGAAGCGCTCATGCACGGCCTTCGTCGACGCCATGCCCCAGCTCTCCTTGTAGAGCGACCCGTCGGCGGCGCGCTGCAGCTCACCGGGGGCTTCGATCGTGCCGGCGAACCACGAACCGATCATGACCGAGGACGCACCGGCCGCGAGGGCGAGGGCGACGTCGCGGGGGTAGCGGACGCCACCGTCCGCCCAGACCTTCGCGCCGAGTGCGCGGGCGGTCGCGGCCGTCTCGAGCACGGCCGAGAACTGCGGACGTCCGACCGCCGTCATCATCCGCGTGGTGCACATCGCACCGGGTCCGACACCGACTTTGAGGATGTCGGCACCGGCGTCGACGAGGTCTTGCACCGCGACGGCGGACACGACGTTGCCGGCAACGATCGGGAGGCCCAGACCGAGCGCACGGACGGCCGCGATCGCCCGGAGCATGCCCTCCTGGTGCCCGTGGGCGGTGTCGATCACGAGGACGTCCACCCCGGCGGCGGCGAGCGCCTGCGCCTTGACGGCGACGTCACCGTTGATCCCGATCGCCGCGGCGACCCGGAGTCGGCCCGACGCGTCGAGCGCCGGCGTGTAGATGGTCGACCGGAGCGCGCTCGTCCGGCTGAGGGTGCCGACCACCGCTCCGTGGTGCAGCACGGGCGCGAACTCGAGGTCGGCGGCCACCATGAGGTCGAACGCGGCCCGGCCACCGGTCACGTCGTCGGCGTCGATCGAGGCGAGCGATCCGCGCGCGAGGTCGCCGAGCCGTGCGTCGGGCAGCGCCGTGGCGAGACGCGCGGCCGGGATGCAGCCGGCGAAGGCGCCGCGCTCGTCGTGGAGCACGATGCCGTGACCGGCGACCGCGGGGATCAGGCGCAGGGCGTCGGCCGCGGTCTGATCGGCGCGCATGATCAGCGGGGTGTCGAAGGCGACCGGCTGCTCCTTGACCCAGCGGATCGCCGCGTCGAGCTCCTGGAGCGGCATGTCCTGCGGCAGGACGCCGAGTCCGCCGCGCCGCGCCAGGGCCGCCGCGAGGCGTGGCCCGGTGACGGAGTTCATGTTGGCGGAGACGATCGGGATCGTGGCGCCGGTGCCGTCATCCGGAGCCAGGTCGACGTCGAGTCGACTCGTGATCCCGGAGCGGCTGGGGACGAGGAACACGTCCGAGTACGTCAGGTCGTGGCTGGGGATCTCACCGATGAACCGCATGAGAACACCGTATCCCGAGCGGCGTCCGAGCCGCACCGACGACGGAATGGGTTTAGGCTTGATGACTGGATCGTGCGGGCATGTTCCCTGCCTGCAAACAGTGAGAATTCAACGGAGAGAGTGGGCGATCGACGGTGTCGAGCCAGATGACCGGAGTGGGCGCCGATGACGGCGCAACGAACGAATTCGGAGCCAATGAATGGCTCGTCGACGAGATGTACGAGCAGTACCTCGTCGACAAGGATTCCGTGGACCGCTCCTGGTGGCCGATCCTCGAGCACTACCGGCCGGTGAACGGCGCAGCCCAGGGGACGACGGGCGGCCAGTCGGACGACGGTGCGGCGTCCGTCGGCACCACGGCGCCGGCCCCCGCCCCTGCGGCGTCTGACGAGGCGGCCCGGGTCAACCCGCCGACGGCCCCGATCCAGGTCATCGGTGCGCAGCCGGTCGCCCGCACCACCTCGGTCCAGGCGAAGCCGGCCCCGATCCCGGCCGACGCCCCGATGACGAGCCCGAACCAGGTCCAGCAGCCGAAGAGCGACCAGACCGAACCCGCTCCGGAGGACGTCGACAGGGTCACCGTGCTGAAGGGCATGGCCAAGTCGCTCGCCACCAACATGGACGCGAGCCTGACGGTCCCGACCGCGACGAGCGTGCGCACCATCCCGGCGAAGCTGATGATCGACAACCGCATCGTCATCAACAACCACCTGAAGCGCGCCCGAGGCGGCAAGGTCAGCTTCACCCACCTCATCGGCTGGGCCCTCATCCAGGCATTGAAGGACTTCCCGAGCCAGAACGTCTACTACGAGGAGACCGACGGCAAGCCCACGGTCGTCGCGCCGGCGCACATCAACCTCGGCATCGCCATCGACCTCCCGAAGCCCGACGGCTCCCGCGCCCTCATGGTGCCGGGCATCAAGCGTGCCGACACCCTCACGTTCAACGAGTACCTCTCGGCCTACGAGGACCTCGTGACCCGCGCCCGCAAGGGCAAGCTCACCGGAGCCGACTTCCAGGGCGTCACGATCTCGCTCACGAACCCCGGTGGCATCGGGACCGTGCACTCGGTCCCCCGCCTCATGAAGGGCCAGGGCTGCATCATCGGCGCCGGTGCCCTCGAGTACCCGGCCGAGTTCCAGGGCGCCTCCGAGCGCACGCTCAACGAGCTCGCGATCGGCAAGACGATCACGCTCACGAGCACCTACGACCACCGCGTCATCCAGGGCGCCGGCTCGGGCGAGTTCCTCAAGGTCGTCCACGAGCTGCTCATCGGCAGCCGCAGCTTCTACCAGGACATCTTCGCCGCGCTCCGCATCCCGTACGACCCGATCCACTGGTCGCCCGACATCAGCGTCGACCTCGCCGACGCCGTCGACAAGACCGCCCGCGTCCAGGAGCTCATCAACGCGTTCCGCGTCCGCGGCCACCTCATGGCCGACATCGACCCGCTGGAGTACGTGCAGCGGTCGCACCCCGACCTCGAGATCGAGACCCACGGCCTGACCTTCTGGGACCTCGACCGCGAGTTCGTCACGGGCGCCTTCGGCTCGGCCCGCACGGCCAAGCTGCGCGACATCCTCGGCGTCCTCCGCGACTCGTACTGCCGCACCACGGGCATCGAGTACATGCACATCCAGGACCCCGCGCAGCGCAAGTGGATCCAGAGCAAGGTCGAGCGCAAGTACGAGAAGCCGACGCACGACGAGCAGATGCGCATCCTCGGCAAGCTCAACGAGGCCGAGGCCTTCGAGACCTTCCTGCAGACGAAGTACGTCGGCCAGAAACGCTTCAGCCTCGAGGGCGGCGAGTCCACCATCGCCCTCCTCGACACGATCCTCCAGGGTGCGTCGCAGGCCCAGCTCGACGAGGTCGCGATCGGTATGGCCCACCGCGGCCGCCTCAACGTCCTCACGAACATCGCCGGTAAGACATACGGTCAGATCTTCCGCGAGTTCGAGGGCACGCAGGACCCGGCGAGCCACGGCTCCGGCGACGTGAAGTACCACCTCGGCACCGAGGGCACCTTCAAGGCCGAGGACGGCCGCGAGATCCCGGTCTACCTGGCCGCGAACCCCTCGCACCTCGAGGCCGTCAACGGCGTGCTCGAGGGCATCGTCCGCGCGAAGCAGGACCGGGGGCCGATCGGCGCGTTCGGCACCCTCCCGATCCTCATCCACGGCGACGCGGCGATGGCCGGTCAGGGCGTCGTCCTCGAGACGATGCAGCTGTCCCAGCTCCGCGGCTACCGCACCGGCGGCACGGTCCACGTCGTCATCAACAACCAGGTCGGGTTCACGACGCCTCCTGGCGAGGGCCGCTCCTCCATCTACAACACCGACGTCGCGAAGACCATCCAGGCGCCGATCTTCCACGTGAACGGCGACGACCCCGAGGCCGTCGTGCGGGTCGCGGAGCTCGCCTTCGAGTACCGCCAGGAGTTCAAGCGCGACGTCGTCATCGACCTCGTGTGCTACCGCCGACGCGGCCACAACGAGGGCGACGACCCGTCGATGACGCAGCCGCTCATGTACAGCCTCATCGAGGCGAAGCGCTCCGTGCGCAAGCTGTACACCGAGGCGCTCGTCGGCCGTGGCGACATCACCGAGGAGGAGTACGAGGCCGCGCACCGCGACTTCCAGGACCGCCTCGAACGCGCCTTCATGGAGACGCACGCCGAGCAGACCTCGCCGACGCCGATCCCGACCGAGGTCCTCGACGAGGACGGCTACTCCGGCGAACTCGAGACGACCGGCGTCTCCGAGGGCGTCGTGCAGCTCATCGGCGACGCGTTCAACAACAAGCCCGCCGGGTTCACCGTGCACCCGAAGGTGCAGCAGCTCCTCGAGAAGCGTCTCGACATGAGCCGCAACGGCAACATCGACTGGGGCTTCGGAGAACTGCTCGCACTCGGATCGGTGCTCATCGAGGGCACCCCGGTGCGGATGTCCGGACAGGACTCCCGCCGCGGCACCTTCGTGCAGCGCCACGCCGTCCTCCACGACCGGGTCAACGGCCAGGAGTGGCTGCCGCTCGCGAACCTCAGCGACAACCAGGCCCGCTTCTGGATCTACGACTCGCTCCTCAGCGAGTACGCGGTCATGGGCTTCGAGTACGGCTATTCGGTCGAACGCGCCGACGCGCTCGTGCTGTGGGAGGCGCAGTTCGGCGACTTCACCAACGGCGCGCAGACGATCATCGACGAGTTCATCTCCTCCGCCGAGCAGAAGTGGTCGCAGCGGTCGAGTGTCACGCTCCTCCTCCCCCACGGCTACGAAGGCCAGGGCCCCGACCACTCGTCCGCGCGGATCGAGCGGTTCCTGCAGCTCTGCGCCGAGGACAACATGACCGTCGCACGGCCGTCGACCCCCGCGTCGTACTTCCACCTGCTGCGTCGCCAGGCGTACGCCCGCCCGCGTCGGCCGCTCGTCGTCTTCACCCCGAAGGCGATGCTGCGTCTGCGTGGCGCGACGAGCCCGGTGGCGGACTTCACCTCGGGCCGCTTCGAGCCGGTGATCGACGACGCGCGGATCACCGACAAGGCCGCGGTCAAGCGGGTGCTCCTGCACTCCGGGAAGATCCACTACGACCTCCTCAGCGAGCTGCAGAAGCAGCCGAACGACGAGATCGCCCTCGTCCGCGTCGAGCAGTTCTACCCGGTCCCGGTGGCCGAGCTGAACGCCGTGGTCGCGCAGTACCCGAACGCCGAACTGGTGTGGGTGCAGGACGAGCCGGAGAACCAGGGCGCGTGGCCGTTCATCTGCCTGGAGGCCGCCAAGCACCTCGAGGGTCGGACGATCCGCAACGTGTCGCGCACCGCGTCCGCCTCCCCCGCCACGGGTTCGGCGAAGCGTCACGCCGCCGAGCAGGCGGAACTCCTCCGCACCGCGCTGGCGCTCTGACCCCAGCCGCACGATCGACGACCGCCCGTTCCGACGGGCGGTCGTCGTCGTCTGCGTCGTCGTCTGGGCGCGGGTGGTCAGCACGGCGACAGTGATCCGTGCGTGGGCGGTGAGCCGCCGCCAATAGGCTGACGCCATGGACTTCGCATTCCTCGCCGTCGTCGCGGTGGTGACCATCGTCGCGGTGGCCCGCTTCGCGAACAAGCTGCGCGTGGCAGCCCCGCTCATCCTCGTCCTGGTCGGGCTCGCCCTCAGCTATCTGCCGTTCGTGCCGGACGTCGAGGTCAAGCCGGAGTGGATCCTCGCCGGCGTGCTGCCGCCGCTCCTCTATTCCGCCGCGGTCAACGTTCCCCTGGTCGACTTCCGCCGCAATCTCAAAGCGATCTCCGGACTCTCGGTCGTCCTCGTCGTGGTGTCGTCGGTCCTCATCGGCTGGATCCTGTCGACGATCCTCCCCGACCTGAGCCTGGCCGCCGGCATCGCCCTCGGTGCCGTCGTCAGTCCGACCGACGCGGTCGCCGCGACCTCCATCGGTAAGCGGCTGGGCATGCCGTCACGACTCGTGAGCGTCCTCGAGGGCGAGAGCCTCGTGAACGACGCCTCGGCCCTGGTCCTCCTGCGCTCCGCCATCGCCGCGACCGCCGGCACGGTCTCGCTGTGGGGTGTCCTGGGCGACTTCGCCTATGCCGTGGCGCTCGCGATCGCGATCGGGATCGTCGTCGGGTTCATCACGGTCCGGATCCGGTCCCGCCTCGGCGACCCGGTCCTCACGACGGTCATCTCCTTCGCCGTGCCGTTCATCGCGTATCTGCCCGCCGAGCACTTCCACGCTTCGGGCGTCCTGTCGGTCGTCGTCGCCGGACTCTACACCGGGCATCAGAGCGCGAAGTACTTCACCGCTCAGGACCGCATCAGCGAGCGCATCAACTGGCGGACGACGCAGTTCCTCCTCGAGAACGGGGTGTTCCTGCTCATGGGCCTCGAGCTCGAGGCCATCGTCTCGCAGGTGGAACAGGACGACCTCGGCATCTGGTCGTCGATCGGCCTGGGGTTGCTGACCGCCAGCACCCTCATCGTCGTCCGCATCGTGTTCGTCGGCGTCCTCGTCTGGTCGTTGCGACGCGACGAACGGGAGGCCCTCGCCCGGCGCCCGAGGCTGGCGGAGGTCTCAGCACGTCTCGAGGAGCATCCGACGGAGAACGCGCGCTCAGCCAAGCGCAAGGCCGCCTTCTCGAGGTCGATCGCCCGGCGGAGCGCCGACCTGGACTTCCTGCAACGCGAGGGACTCGGGTGGCGCGGCGGCGCGGTGCTCGCCTGGGCGGGTATGCGTGGGGTCGTCACGATCGCCGCCGCGCAGTCGTTGCCGCTCGAAACCCCGTATCGGGCGGAGCTGGTCCTCATCGCGTTCACGGTCGCGATCGTCACCCTCCTGCTCCAGGGCGGTTCCCTCCCGCTCGTCATCCGCCTGTCCCGGGTCGGCGGGACGGACGAGCAGGCCGCGATGGCGGAACTGGCCGGTCTCGTCGAGGAGATCTCGACCGTCGGTGTGGCCGCCCTCGACGACCCGCAGCTGCGCACGGACGGTGGCGAGCCGTTCGACACCGCGGTCGTCGACCGGGTGCGTACGAGCAGCCTCATCCGCGTCGAGTCGGCGGCGGAACGCACCGACGCCGGCGTGGGCCCGCACGAGCAGTTCCGACAACTGCGACGCCGGGTGCTCGACGCCGAACGCGACGCGCTCCTCGATGCGCGGGCGACCGGCAGCTACTCCTCAGAGGTGCTGGCGAAGGCGCAGCGGATGCTGGACGTCGAGGAGTCACGCCTCGACGGTGCCGGCTGATGCCGTCGGTCGGCCGTCAGGCGCTCTCGTGGGTGGCCTGGGTGGCCCGGAGCGACGCGAGGACCTGGTTCTTCAGGTCTTCGGGTGCCGTCTCCTTGCACGCCCGCTGCACGGCCTCGGTGAGGGTCTGGGCGACGAGCGCCTCGTTCTGACACTCCGGGCAGTTCGCGAGGTGCTCGCGGATGTCGGCGGCCTCCGTCTTGCACACCTCGTGACGGAGGTACTCCTCCAGGTCTCGCTTGGCCTTGTCGCAGCCGCAGTCGCTCATTTCTTGCTCCCCTGCTTCGTCACGGTGAACCCCCGGGACGAGGCGTAGTCGGCCAACAGGTCGCGGAGGAGTCGTCGGCCACGGTGCAGACGACTCATCACGGTCCCGATGGGCGTTTTCATGATGTCGGCGATCTCCTGGTAGGCGAAGCCCTCCACGTCGGCGAGGTACACCGCGAGGCGGAAGTCCTCCGGGATGGCCTGCAACGCGTTCTTCACGTCGCTGTCCGGCAGGTGATCGATCGCTTCGGCCTCGGCGGATCGGCTGGAGGTGGCGCTGATCGACTCGGCACCGCCCAACTGCCAGTCCTCGAGGTCGTCGATGGTGCCCTGGTACGGCTCGCGCTGCTTCTTCCGATACGTGTTGATGTACGTGTTCGTGAGGATGCGGTAGAGCCACGCCTTGAGGTTGGTGCCCTGTTCGAACTGCGCGAACGCGGCGAAGGCCTTCACGAACGTCTCCTGGACGAGGTCCTGAGCGTCCGACGGGTTCTTCGTCATGCGCATGGCAGCGCCGTACAACTGATCGATGAACGGCAGTGCCTGTGCTTCGAACAGTGATCGGGGGTCCGGCTCGGCCGGAAGGGCTTCTGGGTCGACGGAGGTCATCACCGGCCAGTCTACGGCCAGCGCCAGACGGCCGTGATCGGCCTCCGTCACCGGTCGTTCCAGTACCGCTGTGGACATCCGCTCCTCCTTCTGCTCTCGACCCCGACTACTGTTGGAACCAATGTTGACCAATCCGTATTCCGCACCAGATTTCGACGTGTACGGCGATGCCGAACCCGAGCACGACGACGCAGCCTGGCCGGCGCCCGTCGCGGGCGGTCCGGTCGATGCGACCGTCTCGCTTCCGGGCTCGAAGTCGCTCACGAACCGCGAGCTCGTCCTGGCCGCTCTGGCCGACGGGCCCTCCCTCCTGCGCGCCCCGCTCCACTCGATGGACAGCACCAACATGGTCGAGGCGCTGCGCGCACTCGGGACCACCATCGTCGAGCGACCGGCCTCGGGCGCCTTCGGTAAGGACTGGCTCGTCACGCCGGGCGAGCTGTTCGGCAGCACGACCGTCGAGTGCGGGCTCGCCGGCACCGTCATGCGGTTCGTCCCGCCGCTGGCCGCCCTCGCCCTCGGGCCGACCGTGTTCGACGCCGACCCCTCGGCCAGGAACCGGCCGATGGCCACCATGATCGGCTCGCTCCAGGCGCTCGGCGTCGACATCAGCGACGACGGCCGGAAGGCGCTCCCCTTCACGGTGCACGGCACGGGCACGGTCGCGGGTGGCAAGCTCACCATCGACGCGTCGTCGTCGAGCCAGTTCGTGTCAGGTCTCCTGCTGGCCGCAGCACGCTTCGAGCAGGGGCTCCACCTCGTCCACGAGGGCGAGCGTCTGCCGAGCCTGCCGCACATCGAGATGACCATCGCGGCCCTCGCGGCCAGAGGGGTCACCGTGGAACAGCCCGCCGTCGGTGAGTGGGTCGTCGCCCCCGGCACGATCGCCGCGCTCGACGTCGACCTCGAGCCCGACCTCTCCAACGCTGCACCGTTCCTCGCCGCGGCGCTCGTCACCGGCGGAAGCGTCACGCTCCGCGGGTGGCCCACCTCCACCACCCAGGTCGGTGCCGACCTGGCGGACCTCCTGCCCCGCTTCGGTGCGACGGTCACCCTGGACGGCGACCGCCTCACCGTCACCGGCGGCGAGCGGATCACCGCGGTCGACCTCGACCTGACCACCGGCGGTGAGCTCGCGCCCGCCCTCACCGCACTCGCGGCACTCGCCGACGGGCCGTCGACCATCACGGGCATCGGGCACATCCGTCACCACGAGACCGACCGCCTCGCGGCCCTCGCGACGGAGATCAACAAGCTGGGTGGCGCCGTCACGGAGCTCCCGGACGGTCTCCGCATCGAGCCGCGCCCGCTCCACGGCGGCGAGTGGTCGAGCTACCACGACCACCGCATGGCGACCACGGGAGCGATCCTCGGTCTCGTCGTGCCCGGGGTCACCATCGAGAACGTCGCCACGACCGCGAAGACGCTGCCGCAGTTCACCGAACTGTGGCATGCGATGGTCGGGGGCTGAACCGATGAGCTGGTGGGACGACGGCGTCGACGACGACGAACCGGAACTCGACGAGTCGAGCATCAGGATGCGGCCGAACCCGAAGGCGAACCGCCCACGGACGAAGACGCGGCCCGAGCACCTCGATGCACTGACCGCCCGCGTCCTCGCGGTCGACCGCGGTCGCTACACCGTGCTCCTCGACGAAGGCACGCCCGAGGAGCGCGTCCTGACGTCGACTCGCGCTCGTGAACTCCGCAAGCAGGCCATCGTGACCGGCGACCGGGTTGACGTCGTCGGCGACACCTCGGGCGCCGAGGGCACGCTGTCGCGCATCGTACGGATCGTGCCGCGCACGACGCTGCTCCGCCGCAGCGGCGACGACACCGACGCCATGGAGCGCGTCGTCGTCGCCAACGCCGACCAGATGCTCATCGTCGTCGCCGCTGCGAACCCCGAACCACGGGCCCGCCTCGTCGATCGCTACCTCGTCGCCGCCTACGACGCGGGCATCACCCCGATCCTCTGCATCACGAAGACGGACCTCCAGGACCCCGACGAGTTCCTCGCGAACTTCGCCGGGCTCGGCCTGCGGGTGTTCCGCAGCCGGGAGGACGACGTCCCTCTCGCAGAGATCACCGAGGCCCTCATCGGTCACGACACGGTCTTCGTGGGCCACTCGGGCGTCGGCAAGTCCACCCTCGTCAACGCCCTCGTCCCCACCGCGGAGCGCGCCACGGGGCATGTGAACGTCGTCACCGGACGTGGCCGTCACACCTCCTCGTCGACCGTCTCGTTGCGCATCGAGGCGCCCGGAGGATCCGGATGGGTCATCGACACCCCGGGCGTCCGCTCGTTCGGTCTCGGACACGTCGACACCGCCAACATCCTGAAGTCGTTCACCGACCTCGCGGAGATCGCGCTCGAGTGCCCACGCGGCTGCACCCATCTGCCCGACGCCCCCGACTGCGCGATCATCGAGGCCGTCGCAGAGGGGCGGCTCGGGGAGAACGGCCCGGCACGCCTCGACTCGCTCCAGCGGCTGCTGGGGACCTTCGCGACGATCAAAGCAGACCAGTACTCCTGACTAGGCTTGGGGTATGCCTGAACCCCTCCGTCTCTCTGCCGGCGACCCGGCCCCCGCGTTCACCCTCACCGACCAGGACGGCACCAGCGTGTCCCTGTCGGACTTCGCCGGACGACGGGTGATCCTCTACTTCTACCCCGCCGCCATGACGCCCGGCTGCACCACCCAGGCGTGCGACTTCCGCGACAACCTCGCATCGCTCGGCGGAGCCGGGTACGTGGTGCTCGGTGTCTCGAAGGACTCCGTCGAGAAGCTCAAGGCCTTCCAGGAGGAGGACGGGCTCACGTTCCCGCTCCTCAGCGACCCGGAGTTGACGGTCCATCAGGCGTACGGAGCCTACGGCGAGAAGAACTCCTACGGACGCATCGTCACGGGAGTCCTCCGCTCGACGTTCGTCATCGACGAGACGGGCACCCTCACCCTCGCCCGGTACAACGTCAAGGCCACCGGCCACGTGAAGAGCCTCCGCAAGGCCCTCGGCCTCGACGCCTGACGCGTCGCGTTCAGATCTCGCGTCGGGTCACGGCGGCGACCGCCGGCGTGAACAGGAGCCCGAGGACGGCCAGCGACGGCAGCAGCAAGAACCACCCGATCGCGGGTTGCGCGAAGACCCCCTGGAACGCGCCGACGGCGACGGCGATCTGCACGAGCTGCCAGGTGACCGCTCCCCCGCGGATCCAGCTCCGTCCGCGGATCGCGCCGAGGGCGAGCGCCGTGACGAACGTCGTGGCGATGAGCAGGATCACGAAGATCGCCAGTGCGCTCGTGAACGAGGCCGGCGTCGCCGCGACCAGCTCGAAGAGGAACCAGGCCGAGAGCCCGATCATGAGCAACGCCTCGGCGACGAGCAGGACGATGAAGGCCAGCACCGCCGGATGACGACGCTCCTCCGGGTTCGGAGCGGAGGTGGCGTTTCGATCGGTACTCACAGGGTTCACCCAAACTTGGCTATTGATTTGCTCTTACCGATATGAAACCATGTTTGAGGCCGACATGAGGTCCACGAGGGTGTGGACAGATCCCGAATCCCGGACGATCATCCCCCTCGCATTTCGGCTTTCGCTTCCCGATACCCCTCACTCGGTTGAAGAAATCTCACCATGCAATAAAAGGAGCTCCCCTATGGATTGGCGCGATAAAGCTGCCTGCCTGACCGTCGACCCGGAATTGTTCTTCCCGGTCGGGAACACCGGTCCGGCGGTCGATCAGATCGACAAGGCGAAGGCCGTGTGCGCCACCTGCAGTGTCACGGAGCTGTGCCTCCAGTACGCGCTCGAGACCGGCCAGGATTCCGGCGTGTGGGGCGGCCTCAGCGAGGACGAGCGTCGCGCTCTCAAGCGTCGCGCGGCCCGCGCCCGCCGCGCCTCCTAGTCGCGGACGAGAACCCCGGGTGCCGAACGGCCCCGGGGTTCTCGCATGCCCGCGGCCGTTCGCGACGGACCAGCACCTCAGCCCTTGGCGACCCAGCGCATCGGGATCGCGATCGTGACCTCGGTGCCGCTCCCCATGAGCGTGTGCCAGTCGATCGTCCCGCCCAGTTCCCCCTGGATGAGCGTCCGCACGATCTGGGTGCCGAGACCGGACCCGACCTTCCCCTCCGGGAGCCCCACGCCGTTGTCGCGGACCTGCACGCTCAGCAGCTCGTCCGTGCGGTCGGCCGTGATCTCCACGTCGCCGTCGCGGCCGTTCAAGCCGTGCTCCACCGCGTTGGTGACGAGTTCGGTGAGCGCGAGGGCGAGTGGCGTCGCGTACTCGCTCGGGAGCACGCCGAACGAGCCGGAGGACTTCGGGCGGACCGTGGTGTTGTGGGAGCTCGCCACTTCGGCGATGAGCAGGAGCACGCGCTCGAAGACCTCGTCGAAATCGACGTTCTGATTGAGCCCCTCGGACAGCGTGTCGTGCACGACCGCGATGGCGGCCACGCGCCGCATGGCCTGCGTGAGGGCGTCGTGGGCGTCCTCCGAGTGCGTCCGCCTGGCCTGGATCCGCAGGAGCGACGCGACCGTCTGGAGGTTGTTCTTCACCCGGTGGTGGATCTCGCGGATCGTCGCGTCCTTGGTGATGAGTTCCTGCTCCTGGTGACGCAGTTCGCTGACGTCACGGCAGAGCACGATCGCGCCGACCCGCTCGCCGCGGCTCCGCAACGGGATCGCCCGGAGGGAGACCGTCACGCCCTTGTCCTCGATGTCGGTCCGCCACGGCGCCCGACCGGTGACGACGAGTGGCAGGGACTCGTCGACGGTGACGGTCCCCGTCCCGGAGAGCAGATGGGTCGTGACGTCCGCGAGCGACTCGCCCTCGAGTTCCTCGGCGAATCCGATCCGGTTGAAGGCCGAGAGCGCGTTGGGGCTGGCGAAGGTGACGGTACCGTCGACATCGAGACGGATCAGGCCGTCGCTCGCGCGCGGCGCGCCTCGGCGTGGTCCGGTCGGCGCTCCGAGATCGGGGAAGTCACCCACCGCGATCATCTCGAACAGGTCGCTCGCGCAGTCGTTGAAGGTGAGTTCCTGGCGGCTCGGCGTACGAGCCTCACCGAGATTGGTGTGACGGGTGATGACCGCGATGGGTCCATCGGCATTGGTCGTCTCGGTCGGCGATATCCGCCGGGCGACGGGCACGGCACGAACCCTGGTCGGGGTCTCCTCGTACCAGTCCGGTGCGGACGACTCGATGATCCGTCCACTCTCGAAACAGTCGGTGACCTGCTTGCGCCATTCCTGCTTGATGGATTGACCGACGAAGTCGCGATAGAAGAGTGTCGCGGCACTCGACGGACGCGAATGCGCGACCGCGATGAAACTGCCGGAATCGGTCGGCACCCAGATGACGATATCGGCGAACGCCAGATCCGCGAGGAGTTGGCTGTCCGCGAGCAGCATGTGCAGCCACTCCACGTCGGCCGCACTGGAGCGGCCCTGGGCGAGAACGAGATCACTGAGCGTCGACACGATGCCAGTCTAGGCTCGGCCGACCGGCACCGAGTGCGCCGGGCGTCCCCGGACGACCTCTTGTCGGGCAGGCACGGAACGACGACGGCGCTCAGCGGCCCGCCTGGGGCCGCTGAGCGCCGTCGATCGGACGTGATGCGTCAGTTGGCCGCGCGATAGGCGTCCTGGACCGCCTGGGGGATGCGTCCGCGCGACGACACGGCGTGCCCGTTCTTCGCGGCCCACTCGCGGATCGCGGCGAGGTTCTCGGCGCTGTTGCGGGTGCTGGTGCTCGAGGTGCGGCGCCCACGCTTGACCGGGCGTCCGGCTCCGATGTAAGGCTTCAGCGACTCGCGGAGGTTCTTCGCGTTGTCCGCACCGAGATCGATCTCGTATTCGGTTCCGTCGATCGCGAACCGGACGGTCTCTCCTGATCCGGAAGCGAGTTCGCTGCCGTCGAGATCGTCGATGTATGTGGTGATGACTTTCTGAGCCATGGGGGTCCTCCTGAAGATATCCGTGGTGAGTCCGACGGTTATCCGATCATATCGAACACCACCAAGCGAATCTGAATACCGACACGATATCGGAGTAATTCATCACCCAACGGATAGCGATGCATCGGAGGAGAATGCAGATGCATATATCGGCGTGCAAATGCGTATTCGGTTGATCACCCAATTGTATTGAGTGACTCCGTCGAGACTATTCCGCGCGGCGTGACCGACTCCGCGCACGACGCCCACGCACTCCACCCGCCGAGCGCCGCGAGCGGTCCCGCACCGGCGTCGACTGTTGGTCGAGGACGGTGGACACGAACCGCCGCAGCGCGACCGGAAGCGCCCCTCGCGGGGCCTGGTCGCGCAAGCTCCTCCCCGCGATCACCGCAGCGTCCACCACCCGCTGGTCCTCCGGCAGGAGCGCGGCCGCTTCGATCCCGCCGAAGCGCGAGAGCGTGGACGCCAGCTGGCCGGCCGGACCGGTACCGAGCGCGACGCCACGCAGCCGGTTCACGACCACCGAGATGCGCGACGGGTCGACGAGTTCGACGAGTTCCGCGTGCCCGCGGAGCAGCCTCGTGACCCCGACCGGGTCGGCCGCGCCGACCTCCACCACCCGGTCTGCGGCCCCGAGGACGGCGAACGCCGCCCCGTTCCGTCTGGGCGCGAACAGGTCGCTCGAGATCTCCTCGTCCGCCTCCAGGCAGAATGCCGTGTCGATCACGATGTCGTCCATCCACGCCCGGCACCGTTCGATGGTCGTCGCGACGCGCTCCGTCGACAGTTCCGTCCAGCGCGCCGCACGGGAGATGCCGGTCAGGACCCGGAACGCCCCGGACGGCGACGGATGGACGACCGCGATCCGCTCGAGCTGCTCGACGTCGAGCGCTCCACTTCCGGCCAGCCGGCAGGCCGCGGCGAACCCGGGTGCCTCGTCGAGGAGGCCGAGCATGGCCGCGACCGATGACCCGTAGGTGTCCGCGTCGATGAGGACGACCCGGCGTCCGCGCGCGGCGAGTTCACTGGCGATGCCCGCGGCGACGGTGGTCGTGCCGGGCGACCCGGCCGCGCCCCACACCGCGATGACCCGCCCGGCGGCCTGGGCGACCGGACGAGGGCCGTCACCGCCGAGGTCGAGCGGCGCGATGGCCCGATCCAGCTCCTCGGGATCGACCGGCAGGAGGACGATGTCGACCAGGCCCAGCCCCGCCGCATGGCGACGCTCGGACTCACCGGACGCGAGCGCCACGACCCTCGTACCCACGCGGTCCGCGAGGTCGATGAGTTCGGCGCTCAGGCGGTCGACCCCGGGTGACACGAGCAGCACGTCGACGGGCGTCCCGGCACCGATGCGCTCGTCGAGTTCGGCGCCGTCGTGACAGCGCCAGGCGACGCGGTGTCCGAGGTCGAGCATCGTCGCGAGGATCTCGCCCTCGACCCGCGGATCGAGGGCGAGTCCGACACGCAGCATCAGCGTTCGCCGGGCTCGGTGGGGACCACGGACAGCAGGTGCGCTGCAGCCGTCGCCGAGAGGACCGTCGCGACGGCCGAGCGTGGGACCGCGAGCTCGAGCGCGACCGAGCCGCGGCCGGACAGGAGCCCTTCGTCCTCGCCGACCCGGACGACCGTCGCGGCCGAGACCAGCACCTCCGGCACTCCGTACCCGTCGCTTTCCGGCGCGGTCGCCCAGAGGTCGACGACGGTCCCCGGCACGACGTCGGCGCCGAGCCGGCCGGCCGGTTCGACGACGAGCGTGGTCACGCCGACGGCGCTCGCCTCGCCGAGCGCGTCGAGCGGTACGAGCTCCCCCGCCGCGATCGTCCGCGTGACGACGATTCCCGCCGGCGGCGCCGCTCCGGCTCCGAGGTACCCGCTTTCGACCGATCCCAGACGTGCGTCGATCACCTGGAGTGAGGAGCGGTCGAGCCGCGTTCCGGGCGTCAGCGTCTCGGAGGCCGCATACACCGGGGTCGTCCGACTCGAGGTCGTGACGAGCCACCACACCCCCAGGATCGACGCGACCACCAGCATGAGGCCCACGAGGAAGCGTGGGTCCACCCAGATGCGCGACCGGGACACCGGCCGTCCGCCGACACCATGACGCAGTCCGGCGAGACGGTCGCTCATCCGCTCGTCGCCGTCGCTTCGCGCCCCTCCGCCTTCCGATCCGTGTCCCCGCTCGCTTCCCCGCACCGTCTCCTCCTTCATGGGCACCCCGCGCGCCGCTTCCGGCCCCATGCTGCCCGGGCTCCGGACATCGCGCCGAAGTTATCCACAGCCCGACGGACGATGCTCGCGCGAGAGGATAATCGAGGAATGGAATCGCAGCGCGATGCGGCCCCGCTCGGTCGCTTCCTCACCGTCGCCGACACGGCCGAGGTCTTGAACGTCTCGGCCCAGCACGTGGCCGAGCTCATCTCGAGCGGTGAGCTGCCCGCCATCCGGATCGGGCGCAGCGGACCGTGGCGCATCGAGTTCCCGGCACTCGAAGCCTTCATCAGCGGTCAGTACGAGGAGGCACGTCGTGCAGGCCTCTGGCATCAGGCCCAGCTCACCGAACTCGCCGAGTTCTCCGGCGCACCGATGCTCCGGCCCGTGCCTCCCCTCGGCTGAGCCCCGGCCCCGGCGGGCGCCCGCCGAAACGCCTCAGGCAGCACGCTCGACGATGACGACCTCCGAGAGCACGACGACGCGGATCTGTTCGACGCTCCGGCTCCGGCGCGGCGACCCCGGCTCGTGGACGGCCAGATCGAGATGATCGCGGCCCACCCGGTCGATCGTGCCCGTCCAGCTGCCCGCCCGGGTCCGCACGACCACCGCAGCACGGCGCCGGCACAGATCACGGAGCAGGAATGAGACGGTCAGGCGGTCGAGCAGTCGCGGTTCGCGGACCGCGACGTCGTCGAGACTCCAATCGACCTGGGTCTGCGTCATGGCGACTGCCGCGATCGCATCGAACGGGACGACGACCTCCCGGCCGCCCGGGCTGCCGGAATCGGCCTGCAACCAGTCCTTCCCGATGCTCCGGACCCGCAGCCGCCAGGTCGTCCCGTCGACGAGTTCGACGACGAGCGGTCCCGGTGCGCCGGCATCGCCGCAGAGGGCGACCAGCCGCTCACGGAGGGTGAGACGCCCACGCCGGAGCCGCTCGGCCTCGATGCGGACGGCGTCGTCGTCGACGGCGAGCTCGTCGTCGAGCTGACCGGCGAGATCGTCGAACAGGCTGTCCCAACGCATACGCCGACGGTAGTGCGCCGAGAGCGGCCTCGTCCGGCGTTCTCCACAGACCCCTGGTCCTGGACGCGGGGTACCTGACATGATGAGTGTGACATTTCAGATTCCGGTCGCCCGACTCGTGGCGCCCGCGCACCCCTCGGAGGCCCCATGAGCACCGCTGCCCGGCACGACGACGACGAGCCCGAAGCACGCACGGCTCGCCTCCGGCCCGCGCCTCCGCTCCCCGAGCGACGCACGCGAGAGGTACGGGCGGCCGCCCGGACCGGTGCGGACGACTACTTCGCGCCCCAACCGGCGCCCCGAGCCGAGCTCCCCGATCCGCGACCACTGCTCGAGAACCTGACTCGGAGCGTGATCGAGGTGATCGCCGGAGCCCGCGACCTCACGCAGCTCGCGCGCTGGATCACCGCCGACGTGCACACCGTCCTACTGAAGCGCGTGATCCTCGCCGAACGGGCACGACGCGTCCGCGGCGTCCCGGGCACCGTCCCGGTCGTCTCGATCGGCACCGTGACCGTCTCCGAGCCACGCGACGGCGTCGTGGAGTCCGTGGTCGTCGTCCACGGACGAGCCCGGTCCCGAGCCGTGGCCATCCGACTGGAGGGCTTGGACGGCCGCTGGAGGGCGACCTCGGTGAGCGTGCTCTGACCGCCGCGGCACGTCCGCCCGCACCCGACAGACGGGAGCCCTCCGAACCGATGTCGCCATGGTCCGGAGGGCCCCCGTTTCGTGCCGGCGTGGGCCTACTTCTTCTTGCCCTGCTTGCGACGGTCCGAACGGTTGCTCGGAGCAGCCGCAGGGGCTTCTGACTGCTGACCGAAGGCCCCGCGCGACGCCTTCGCGGCCGGGGCCGCCTTCGTCGCGGGAGCCGCGTCGCCGGCGGGACGGTTCGTCTGCTGGAGGCGCTGTGCGCGTTCGGTGGCCGCCTTCTCGATCTGCCCGCGCTGATTGCGGACCTCGACCCCGCCCTGCTCGGTCGGTGCGGAGTAGCTGAGCTTCTCGGTGTCTGGGGTCTCCTGCGTGAGGCCCTTGGCCGTGATCGCCGGTGCGGCGGTGCCGGCATCGACCTCGCCGGCGACCTCGACCTCGAGGTTGAACAGGAAGCCGACGCTCTCCTCACGGATCTGGCCCATCATCTGCTGGAACATCGCGTAGCCCTCGCGCTGGTACTCGACCAGCGGATCGCGCTGCGCCATGGCCCGGAGACCGATGCCGTCCTTCAGGTAGTCCATCTCGTACAGGTGGTCGCGCCAGCGGCGGTCGATCACCTGGAGGACGACGCGGCGCTCGAGCTCGCGCATCGCCGGGGCACCGAGCGACTCCTCGCGGTTGGTGTAGGCGAGTTTGGCGTCGGAGAGGATCTCGCGGCGCATGAAGTCGCGGTTGATCCGCCCCTTCGTCCCGGCCTCCTGGACGACCTCGTCGATTGTCAGGCCGACGGGGTAGAGCGTCTTCAGTTCTGCCCAGAGTGCGTCGAAGTCCCAGTCGTCGCCGTTACCCTCGCCGGTGTGCTCGTCGAGGACGTCGTCGACGACGCTCTCCAGGAACTGCTGCGCACGATCGTGGAGGTCGTCTCCCTCGAGGATGTGGCGGCGGTCGGAGTAGATCGCCTCACGCTGCCGGTTGAGGACGTCGTCGTACTTGAGCACGTTCTTGCGGATCTCCGCGTTCCGCGCCTCGACTTGCGACTGGGCACTGCGGATCGCGCGGCTCACGATCTTCGACTCGATCGCGAGATCGTCGGGCACGTTCTGGCGCCCCATGAGGCTCTCCGCGGCTCCGGCGTTGAAGAGGCGCATGAGGTCGTCGGTGAGGGACAGGTAGAACCGGCTCTCGCCCGGGTCTCCCTGACGACCGGAGCGACCGCGCAGCTGGTTGTCGATGCGGCGCGACTCGTGGCGTTCGGTACCGAGGACGTAGAGTCCACCGGCGTCGATGACCTTGTCGGCCTCCTCCTTGACTGCGGCCTTCACCTCGGTGAAGACCTCGTCCCACGCGGCCTCGTACTCCTCGGGGGTGTCGATCGGGCTGAGGCCCTTGGCGTTCATCTCCGCGACAGCGAGGAACTCGGCGTTGCCGCCGAGCATGATGTCGGTTCCACGACCGGCCATGTTGGTGGCGACGGTGACCGAGCCGAGTCGACCGGCCTGGGCGATGATCGCGGCTTCACGCGCGTGGTTCTTCGCGTTGAGGACCTCGTGCTTGACGCCCTTCTTGGCGAGGAGCCGCGACAGGTACTCGCTCTTCTCGACGCTCGTGGTGCCCACGAGGACCGGCTGGCCCTGCTCGTGGCGCTCGACGATGTCCTCGACGACCTGTGCGAACTTCGCCTCCTCGTTCTTGTACACGAGGTCCGACTGGTCGATGCGCTGCATGGGGCGGTTGGTCGGGATCGGGACGACGCCGAGCTTGTACGTCGACATGAACTCCGCCGCCTCGGTCTCGGCCGTACCGGTCATGCCGGACAGCTTCTCGTAGAGACGGAAGTAGTTCTGGAGCGTCACGGTGGCGAGGGTCTGGTTCTCGGCCTGGACGGCGACGCCCTCCTTGGCCTCGATCGCCTGGTGGATGCCCTCGTTGTAGCGACGTCCGACCAGGATGCGACCGGTGTGCTCGTCGACGATGAGCACCTCGCCGTTCATCACGACGTAGTCCTTGTCCTTCTTGAAGAGCGCGCGGGCCTTGATCGCGTTGTTCAGGAAGGAGATGAGCGGGGTGTTGGCGGACTCGTAGAGGTTGTCGATGCCGAGGTAGTCCTCGACCTTCTCGATGCCGGGCTCGAGCACGCCGACGGTGCGCTTCTTCTCGTCGACCTCGAAGTCCTCACCGGGCTCGAGTCGTACCGCGAGCCGGGCGAACTCCTGGAACCAGCGGTTCGCCTCACCGGAGGCCTTCCCGGAGATGATGAGCGGGGTCCGTGCCTCGTCGATGAGGATGGAGTCGACCTCGTCGACGACGGCGAAGAAGTGACCGCGCTGGACCATGTCCTTGGCCTGCCACGCCATGTTGTCGCGGAGGTAGTCGAAACCGAACTGGTTGTTCGTGCCGTAGGTGATGTCGGCCGCGTACTGCTCGCGACGCTGCTCCGGCGTCTGCCCCTCGACGATCACACCGGTCGTCATGCCGAGCGCACGGAAGACGCGCCCCATGATCTCCGACTGGTACGACGCGAGGTAGTCGTTCACCGTGACGATGTGCACGCCTTTGCCGGCGATGGCGTTGAGGTAGGCCGGAAGGGTCGCGACGAGCGTCTTGCCCTCACCGGTCTTCATCTCGGCGATGTTGCCGAGGTGGAGCGCGGCCCCACCCATGATCTGGACGTCGAAGTGGCGCATGCCGATCGTGCGGCGTGCAGCTTCGCGCACCGCGGCGAAGGCCTCGGGGAGGAGGTCGTCGAGGGTCTCGCCGTTCTCGAAGCGCTCGCGCAGCTCGACGGTCTCGCTCTTCAGCTCCTCGTCGCTCAACTCCGTGAAGTCGTCCTCGAGGGCATTGACCGCCTTCGTGAGGCTGGTCAGCTTCCGGAGGATGCGACCTTCGCCGACGCGAAGGATCTTCTCAAGTGGTGAGGCCACGAATTGCTCTCCATTACGTGTTCCTGATCTCCGTCCTGGTCGACTGACCGGGACGGACGGGGTGCACCAGAACGGGGCAGTCCTCTGAACATGTTAGCGGGGAGTCCCTTGAGTGGACGCTGTGTATCGAGGGGCGGACGGATGTCGACGGAGCGCCGCCGCAGTGCGGGACGGACGGCTCACTAGGCTGGCGACACCCTACCGCGTAGGTAATTCATGGAGGTTCGATGTCGGTCAAGCACGGTCTGCTCGCGATCCTCGCGCTCGGTGACGACTACGGGTACCGTCTGCGTGGCGAGTTCGACCGGCGGACGACGCCCGACACACCGCTCAACGTCGGCCAGGCCTATGCGACCCTCGATCGTCTCGAGCGGGACGGGCTCGTCGAGCGCGCCGCCGTGGACGCACAGGGGCATGTCTTCTACCGCATCACCGCCGACGGGCGCGACGTGCTCGAACGCTGGTGGGCGACACCCGTCACGGCGAGCGCCTCGCGCGACGAGCTCCCGAACAAGGTCGCCCTCGCGGCGTCACTCGAGGGCGTCGACGTGTTCGGGGTGATCGCCGTCCAACGCGCGTGGGCACTCGATCTCGTGCAGCAGCTCGACGAGGACCTCTCGGCGCTCCCCCCGACGCCGCAGGGTGACATCGCGTGGATCGGGCTCGAAGCCAGACGGCGACGCTCCCTGGCCGAGCTCGACTGGCTCGAGGCGACCTCGGCACGCCTGCGCGTGCACGACGCCGTCTTCGAGGTCGGCACCGACATGCCACGACGCGGCCGCCCGGCGAACCGGGCGACCGCGTCGGTCGGGGTGCAGGACGCTAGTTCGAGCCGTCCTCGAGGCTGATCACGCCGTAGTCCCAGCCCTTGCGGCGGTAGACGACGCTCGCCCGCTCCGACGAGGCGTCGATGAACAGGAAGAAGTCGTGGCCGACGAGTTCCATGCGGTCGACGGCGTCCTCGACGCTCATCCACTCCGCGGGGAACTCCTTCGTGCGGATGACGACGGGAGAGTACGCCTCCTGCTCCTCGTCCTCGTGGGTCAGCGTCGCGACGCTGCCGGTCGCGACCTGCTCGAGCAGCTCCGGCGCAGCAGGCGTGATGTCGACGCCGCTGAACCCCTCGCTGCTGGCGGCGTGCAGCGACGTGCGGTGCTTGCCACGGTGCTCCTTCTTGCGGTCCTTCGAGCGGCGGACGCGCTCGAGCATCCGCGCGATCGCGAGATCGAAGGCCACGTACTTGTCGGAGCCGGTCGACTCCGCACGAACCAACGGTCCGGGGCCGACGAGCGTCAGCTCGACACGGTCCTCGCCCTTGCGCCCGTTGGCGTCGTGATGGCGGGACACCTTGATGTCGAGCGACTGCGCCTGCTCGACCAGATGGGCGACCTTCTCCGCCTTCTCGGTCGCGTACTCGCGGAACCGATCGGTGATGCCGAGTCCAAGTCCGACGATGTTGATATCCACGTTCGACCTCCTCATCCGGCTGACCACCCGGTCCCGGGCGGTCCTTTCACGCCGTTCTGCCACCGTAGTGCCCGAGCCTGCGGAAGTCATCAGCGGTGTTCAGGGAACGTTCATCTTCCGGCCTCGTGACCCGCCGTCCGTTCACGGTCCGACCCTGGCGAGGGCCACGACACCGACCACGAGACCACCACCGTCGCGCATCGCCCGAACGGCCTCCCCGACGGTGGCCCCCGTCGTGACGACGTCCTCCACGAGGAGGAATCGGCGCCCGTCGAGCCGCCGCGCCGCGACGAGTGCCCCGGCGAGGTTCTCCAGACGCTCAGCCCGACCGAAGTCCCGCTGGTCGGCTGGCTGCCGCGCCCACCGCAGCGGGCGCGACGGTCTGGTGCCGAGCCGACGCACGAGCTGCTCCACCGGATGGAAGCCCCGATCGCGGGCGGCGCATCGCCTGGCCGGGATCGTCGCGATCTCCGGCGAGACGCCGCCCATCGCCCGGCTCGCCTCGAGCACGGCGGACCGGAACGCCGGTTCGAGCGCGGCGGCCAGCGGACGGACGAGGCCGGTCCGGGCGTCCTCCTTGTAGGCGAGGAGGACGGCGCCGACGAACTCGTCGTACCGACGGGCGGCGAGACCGGGGGTACCGCCCGCATCGCTCCACCGCACGAGGTGGGCATCGTCGTCGGAGGCCGCCGGCCGGACCAGCCGCCCGAGGCAGTCGTCGCACAGCCCACGGTCCGGCGCACCGCATCCGGCGCACGTGACCGGGACCAGCAGGGCCCACGCGTCCAGGCAGGCTTCGCGGACATGAGCGAGGGGCGCACTTCGACTCGACGAGGATCGCATCATCCGATGGTCGCGCCCACGCAGCGCGTCCGGTGGCGCATCGTCCGAGACGCAGACGGCTCCGGGACTTCGGACGCGCTGTGGAGCGCGCTCACTCAGTCCGGCGACCCCAGCTGGGTCGCGATGAACCGGACGTCGCTGCCCGCCTCCTGCCAGCTCGATCCACGGGGCAACAGCAGCCGGCCGTCACTCGTGAGGGCGCGCAGTTGCGTCGGTCCGTTGCCCCCGACCAGGTTCGTGACGTCCGCCAGCTTGGGCACGGGCGCGGAGCGGCCGCCGATCTGCTGCGTGACGATCGTCGTCCCGTCACCGCCGCCCAGCAGGACGGCGACCGTGATGTCGTCGACCCAGGTGACGGTCGTCGCCTCCGTGGACATCACCCGGAGCTCCACCGGGTCGCCGAGTCGCAACGGCGCGTTCCGGTCACCGCGGATGATCGCGGCGGCCACGAGCCGCGACTGCGTCCCGTCCCTGAGCAGCGCGACGAGGCGCGTTCCCTCCCGGGACACCTGGATCGAATCGATCGTGGACGCGCCGGTCCAGCTCGTCGCGACCTGCACCGTGCCACCCGCGGCGTCGTGCGCGAGCAGTGCGGACGGCGCCGCTGCCGGGACCGTCCAGGTGAAGCCGAACGGGTCCATCGTCGGCGGGAGGAGGCCCTGGCGGTTGTCGACGAGCCGGACGTCGCCGTCCGCCTGGATCACCGTGACGCCGGCGGCGGAACGGACCGCGGCCTGGTCATGGTCGGCGGACAACACGGCCGCGTCGGCCCCGGCCGCCACGACCGCCGCCGATATCCCCGGCACGGCCTCGAGCCGGTTCCCAGAGGCGAATCCGAACTCGTCCCCGCGCTGGACGAGCGCGCGGGGGTCGACCCGCGGTGCGGCGAGCGACAGCGGCGAGACCGTCTGCGTGGAGTTGCCCACGACGGTGATCGCGACGTTGGAGACGGCGGCGACCCCGCCGACGCTCCCCGACAGCTGCACCAGGCTGCTGGTCAGCTGGAGCTGCATCCGCTGGAGGGTGACCGCGTCCGCTTGCAGGGCCGGTTTGGTCAGGTCCACGCGCGCGGTCCCGGCCTCGACCGGAACGGCGTCGCTCGTGAGCGAGGTCCCCTCGGGGAACGCCGTCGCCACCGCGCCCTTCAACCACTCCGCCGGTCCGTCGAGCAGCGCCCCGACGATCCTCGTCGCGGTCGATGCCCGCGAGGGGAACCAGCGCTGGTCGGGGACGAGTCGGGTGAAACTCGGGTCGAAGTAGCTCAGGGAGTAGGCCGCGAAGACGTCGGCGAACGTCGAGGACTCGAGGACGATGCCCGGCGGAGCGGCTGCGATCCGCCACTCACCCCGCACCTGCTCGAAGGAGTAGGTCCAGCTCAGCGGCGACGAGTTCCCCGATTCGCGGTACTCACCCCGATCGTCGACCGCCGCGACGGGGCTGACGGTGAGTTGCACCGTGTCGGCGACCGGGGCGAACGTGCGGCCGCCCTGGTCGATGGTCACTCCGGCATCGGGATCCCAGTCGGACCGGAGCGCCGGTGCGAGGAACTCCCGCGCGATCTCGTAGTTGTTCTGCGGGCTCGCGGCGGCGTCGATGAAGCCCCGGAGGATCTGCTCCGGCGTCGCCCCCTCGGCGGGGCCCGGCGCGATGAAGTTGACGTCGACGTCGCCGCCGTCCCCCTCGACCGTGCCGCCGTCCTGCACGGAACCGCCCCGCGGGATGCCCACGCAGGCGGTGAGCACCACCACGAGGAGCATCGGCAGCGCCGCCGCAGCGATCCGACGTACTGCGGACCGTCGTCTCGGCGATCGTGCGGGGAGGTCAACCACGAGCATCCTCCTTGTCGTCGTCCGTCGAACGCACGGTCGGGAGTGAGCGGGTCGTCGGCGCGGTGAGCTCGTCGACGATGGACTCGATCGCATCGTCGGGCGGCAGGCTGATGGGCGAGCGGACGATCTCCGTCCCGGGTTCGCGTGGGATGGTGAGGCGGAAGGACGAGCCGGCGGCGGGCTCCGACCAGACCTCCAGCCACCCCTCGTGCAGGACCGCGTCCTCGAGGGAGATCGCGAGCCCGAGCCCGGTCCCGCCGATGGTGCGCTTGCGCGACGGGTCCGCGCGCCAGAAGCGGTCGAACACGCGCTCGGTCGCCTCGCGCGTCATGCCCTGGCCGTAGTCGCGCACCGCGATCGCGACCGAGGACTCGTTGCTGTCCACCGACACCACGATCGGTTTGCCCTCGCCGTGCTCGATGGCGTTGCCGACGAGGTTGCGCACGATCCGTCGGATACGCCGAGGGTCCATCGGGACCGCAGAGTAGCCACCCGGTGCGACGATCCGGAGGTCCGAACCGGTGGGCTCCGCGAGCGGGCGGAGCTCCTCCACGACCTCTTCGGCGAGATGGACGAGACTCGTCGGTTCCAATTCGAGTTCGATGCTGCCCGCGTCGTAGCGGCTGATCTCCAGCAGATCGGCCAGCAGGATCTCGAACCGCCCGACCTGGTCGTGGAGGAGTTCGGCCGTCCGCTCGGTGGCCGGTGGGAAGGAGTCGCGCTGGTCGTAGAGCACGTCGCCGGCCAGGCGGATGGTCGTCAGGGGCGTGCGCAGCTCGTGCGAGACGTCCGAGACGAACCGTTGCTGCACGAGCGAGAGCTCCGCGAGTTCCTTGATCTGCTTCTGCATGCTGGCGGCCATCCCGTTGAAGGAGCGGGCGAGGATGGCGAGCTCGTCCTCGCCCTTCTCGGGCATCCGCACGTCCAGGTCACCGCCGGCGAGACGTTGACTCGTCTCGGCGGCGGACCGGATCGGTGTCGCGACGAAGCGGACGATGAACCACGCGGCACCACCGACGAGGATCATGAGGCCGACGCCCGCGACGAAGAGGGTCCGTTGCACGAAGCCGAGCGTCTGCTCCGATTCGCTCAGGTCGTAGCCGAGGTAGATCTCGTAGGAGCCGGCGGTCGGCATCGAGACCTCCGAGCCCACGACGATGCCGGCTGTCGACGAGCCGTCGGCCGCGGTGAGGGTGACCGACTGCCATTGGAGGGTGTCCGGGTCGGCCCGGACCGCCTCGGTCAGCGCGTCGGAGATGACACCGCCGCCGAGCCCCGGCGACTCGAAGCCCGGGGGTGTGACCTGACTGAAGTCCTGGCCCGGTGCTCGGTAGGCGGCGATGAGGCTGCTGCCGGAAGTCGTCTGGAGATCGGTCCGCACGGTCCCCATGAGCTGTTGCAGGGCGACCCGCTCGCTGGCGTCGGACGCGTCGAGGATGCTCTGCGCGGACGCGATGGCGCGACCGGAGCCGCCGAGCGCCTGCTGCAGCCGGGATTGGAAGAGGTCGTTGCCGATGCTGAACGAGAGGTATGCGCCGGTCAGGAGGATGGCGAGTCCCGAGAGGCCGACCGTGATGGCGACCGTCCGGAACTGCAGCGAGCGCCGCCACTGCGAGCGCACCTGCTGCGGCCACCTCCGCCACAGCCGCCAGTCGGCCGCCCAGCCGGCGAGTCGGGAGGCCATGTCGGATCAGCCGGTGACCGCGCCGGCGCGGTATCCGACGCCACGCACCGTCATGACGATCTTCGGGTTGTCGGGGTCTTCCTCGACCTTGGCGCGGAGCCGCTGCACGTGGACGTTCACGAGTCGGGTGTCGGCCTTGTAGTGGTATCCCCAGACCTGTTCGAGCAGCATCTCGCGGGTGAAGACCTGCTGGGGTTTGCTGGCCAGTGCGAGGAGGAGGTCGAACTCCAGCGGCGTGAGCCCGATGACGCCGTCGGCGCGACGGACCTCGTGGCCCGCGACGTCAACGGTGAGGTCGCCGATGCGGAGGGTCTCCGCGAGGTCGGCGGCCGGCGCGCGCAGCCGCGTGCGGATCCGGGCGACGAGCTCCTTCGGGTTGAACGGCTTCACCATGTAGTCGTCGGCGCCGGACTCGAGCCCCTTCACCACGTCCGCCGTGTCGGACTTCGCGGTCAGCATGATGACCGGGACGCCGGACTCCTGACGGATCAGGCGGCACACCTCGATCCCGTCGATCCCCGGGAGCATGAGGTCGAGGAGGACGAGGTCGGGCTTGGTGTCGCGGAACGCCTGGAGCGCGCCGCCGCCGTCCGCGCAGAACGACGGCTCGAAACCCTCGGTGCGCAGCACGATGCCGATCATCTCGGCGAGTGCGGTGTCGTCGTCGACGACGAGAATGCGTGCGTTCATAGCTCCGTCTCGGGTGTGACCGGCCGGCCGCGCTGCCTGACCGGTGTCCTTACGTCTCGCCTCAGCGTAGTCGAAGTGTCCAGGAGAACCGCCGAACCGCCGGTCGCGGGCAGGCTCGGTGTGACAACATGGAGGGGTTCGAGACGGCGAGGGGGTGTTGCTGATGGACACGGAACAGCGAGCCGGGGGCGAGATGGGCGATCAGGATCCGAACCCGTGGGCGACGCCGCAGGGGCCACAGCAGCCGGTGGCGCCGGAGCAGGCGACACCGCAGCCGTCCCCACCGCAGCAGGGGTATCCGCAGCAGCCCGGCTCTCCGCCGCTAGTCCCACAGGGAGCCCCACAGCAACCCGGCTATCCGCCGCAGCAGGGATACCCGCAGCAGCCCGGGTACCCGCCGCAGCAGGGATACCCGCAGCAGCCCGGGTACCCGCCGCAGCAGGGATACCCGCAGCAGCCCGGGTATCCGGCGCAGGCGGCGTACCCACAGCCGGGATACGGCCAGCAGCCGTATCCGCAGCAGGTCCCGCCCCAGTACACCAAGCCGTACCCCCAGGCTCAGCAGCCCGGGTACGGGACCCCTCCCTCGGCTCCGACCGCCGCCTACGACGCGAATCCCTACGCGACCGGTGCGTCCTGGGCCCCGGGTCCCCAGCAGGGATGGGCACCACCGCCGAAGCCGGGGCTCATCCCGCTCCGGCCGCTGTCCTTCAGCGACCTGTTCGGCGCGCCCTTCCTCGTGCTGCGCCGCAACCCGAAGGCGACGTTCGGGAGCGCCCTGCTGCTGCAGGGTCTCACCGCCGTCCTCTCCCTCGTCATCGTCGGCGTCGTCACCTGGCTCTCGTTGAGCCGGCTGTCGCAGGCGGCCCCTGGCGAGGAGGACGCCATCAGCGCCGGGGCCATCATGGCCATCATCCTGTCCTTCCTCATCCCGGTGGCGGTCTCGATCGCCGGCAGCGCGATCCTGCAGGGCATCATCGCGCAAGAGGTCGCTCGCGGCACCCTCTGCGAGAAGCTGCCACTCGGCGTGCTCTGGCGACGCACGAAAGCGCGATTCCTGCCGCTCATCGGCTACACCTTCCTCCTGATCGGTGTCGTGACGGTGTTCATCGCCGTCGCCGTGGGCCTCGGATTCGTGCTGACCGGTCTCGGCGGGACCACGGGCGTGGTCCTGACGGTGGTCATGGGCATCGGCGCCCTGCTCGTCCTGATCGCCGCTTCCGTGTGGCTCGGGACGAAGTTCTCCCTCACACCGAGCATCATCGTCCTCGAGAACGGCAAGGTGTTCCCCTCGCTCGCTCGCTCCTGGCGCCTGACCGACGGCTACTTCTGGCGGACCTTCGGCGTCCAGTTCCTCGTCTCCTCGGTCGTCAGTGTCGCGTCGCAGGTCGTCGCGACCCCGATCAGCCTGCTCGCGAGTCTCGTCCCCGTGCTGTTCGTCGGGGTGGACTCGGAGGCGACCATGATCGTCGCCACCATCGCCGCGCAGGGCCTGTCATTGCTCGTCTCCGTCATCATCGGCGCGATCACGGTCGTCGTCATCAGTGCCACGTCGGCGGTCATCTATGTGGACCTGCGGATGCGCAAGGAGGGGCTCGACCTCGACCTCGCGCGGTTCGTCGAGGCACGCGCGGGCGGCCGCGAGACGGTCGACAACCCCTTCGACGCCGCCGCTGCCGGAGGCAAAGCGACCCGATGAGCCCGCTGTTCCTCGCGTCGCGCCTCGACGTCCCGCTCGTCCCGGATGCACCGGGCGCCCGGGACCTTTTGCAGCGTGAGCTGTCGAAGCCCGAGTACCAGACGGCGCAACCGTCGTTGTGGGACATCGTGTCGAAGGCGTTCTGGGACTGGGTGAACTCCCTCCGGGTGCCGGGTGAGGGCCCCTTCACGGGCCTGTTCCCGATCATCGCGATGACCGTGGTCGTCGTCGGGATCGTCATCGCGTTCATCGTGTGGGGCGTCCCCCGCCTCAACCGGCGGAGCGCCCGTCAGCTCGACCTCTTCGGCGAACGCGACGATCGGACCGCCGAGCGGTTGCGCCAGGACGCGAGGACCGCCGCCGCGGCCGGCGACTGGACCCTCGCGCTCCAGGAGCTGTATCGGGCGATCGCTCGCGGACTGTCCGAGCGGACGATCGTCGTGGTCACCCCCGGCACGACGGCGCACAGTTTCGCCGCCCGGGCGGCGGCCGCGTTCCCGCAGGACGGGCGCGCGCTCGCGGAGGCCGCGGACGTCTTCGACGCCGTCCGCTACCTCGAGGCGACGGGTACCGAGGCGCAGTACCGGGAGCTCGAAGCGCTCGACGCGCGGCTCTCCGTCGCCGCGCCGCAGCTCCTCGCCGACCCCGAGGAGCTGGTCCGGTGACGCTCACGGCGAAGCCCACGGGGCATGGGCAGCCCGAGCCCGACGTCGCCACACCACGGCTGCGGACCCGGCTGCGACGGAACCGGTTCTGGATCATCGCGGCGGTCTTCGCGGTCGGGATCGCCCTCGTGCTCATGTTCGCGACGCGAGGCGCGTCGATCGACGCGGCGCTGCTCAGTCCGGGCAACCAGACCCCGAACGGCGGACGCGCGCTCGCGCAGGTGCTCCGTCAGGAGGGCGTCACCGTGACGGAGACGACCACGCTCGATGCGACGCTCGAGGCGGTCGAGGACACCGACAGCACCGTCCTCCTGTTCGATCCCAGCGGGCTGCTCGAGGCCTCGCAGCTCGAGCGGTTGGGCGACGCCGACGCCGGACTCGTCGTCGTCACCCCCCGGGCCGCGGCGCTCCGCACCCTGTTCCCCGGCGTCTCGTTCGCGGGCAGCTCGGATGCCACCGACGTCCTCTCGTCCGACTGCGGCGACCCCACCGCCGAGCGGGCGGGGACGGTCACCGGTGGCTGGACGCTGTACACGACCACCGACGCCGACGCCGACGGCTGCTTCACGGCCGACAGCGGCGGGAGCGCGGTCGTGACGCAGGCGGACGGCGCACGGGTGCTCCTCGGCTCGGCCGACGCGCTGACGAACGACGTCGTCGACCGTGCGGGGAACGCCGCCCTCGCGCTCGGCCTGCTCGGCTCGACCGAGCAGTTGATCTGGTACCTGCCGAGCCTCGCCGACGTGCCCGTCACCGGCCCCCCGAGCCTCGACGCGCTGACGCCGAGCTGGGTCGCCGGGGTCACCGGCACCGTCGTCATCACGGCGATCCTGGCCATGTTCTGGCGCGGGCGCCGCTTCGGCCCGCTCGTCATCGAGGACCTGCCCGTCGCGGTCCGCGCGAGCGAGACGATGGAGGGGCGCGCACGCCTCTACCAGCGGTCCGGCAACCGTCAGCGGGCGCTGGACGCGCTGCGGATCGGTACCGTGTCCCGCCTCGCGGTCGCCGCAGGCCTCTCCCGCCACGCCTCGGTCGTCGAGGTCGCCGACACGGTCGCCGGACTCGCCGGACTCGACCCTCGGCACGTGCGGTCCGTCCTGCTCGACGCCGTACCGACGAGCGACGCCGAGCTCGTCTCCCTGTCCGATCACCTGCTCGATCTCGAAGCCGCCGTCGCGCGCGCCACGGACCTCACCGGAAGGAACCATCCATGACCGACGCCCCCGTGCCAGGATCCACCGCACCGAACCCGGACGACCTCCGGCGAGCACTCGCCCAGGTCCGCGTCGAGGTCGGCAAGGCCGTGGTGGGTCAGGACGCCGCCGTCACCGGGCTCGTCATCGCGCTCCTCGCCAAGGGCCACGCGCTCCTCGAGGGTGTGCCCGGCGTCGCGAAGACGCTGCTCGTCCGATCACTCAGCCACGCGCTCAGTCTGGACACGAAGCGTGTGCAGTTCACGCCCGACCTCATGCCCGGCGACGTCACGGGCTCCCTCGTCTACGACGCCAAGACCGGGGAGTTCGAGTTCCGCGAGGGCCCGGTGTTCACGAACATCCTGCTGGCCGACGAGATCAACCGCACACCCCCGAAGACCCAGTCCGCCCTGCTGGAGGCGATGGAGGAGCGCCAGGTCAGCGTCGACGGCCGTTCGCTCCCACTCCCGGACCCGTTCATCGTGGCCGCCACGCAGAACCCGATCGAGTACGAGGGCACCTACACGCTCCCCGAGGCGCAGCTCGACCGCTTCCTGCTGAAGCTCGTCCTCGACGTGCCCGAACGCGACGTCGAGGTGGAGGTGCTCCGACGGCATTCCGCCGGGTTCAGCCCACGCGACCTCACGGCTGCGGGCGTCCGCCCGGTCATGGGCGCGGCCGATCTGCGGGCGGCGCAGCTCGAGGTCGGACGCGTGGGTGCCAGCGCCGACGTCCTCGCCTACATCGTCGACCTCGCACGCGCCACGCGGCGCAGCCCGTCCGTCCGGCTCGGGGTCAGCCCGCGAGGGACGACCGCCCTCCTCGCCGCGGCGAAGGCCTGGGCCTGGCTGAGCGGCTACCAGTCGATCACCCCCGACCACGTGCAGACGATGGTCCTCCCGGTGTGGCGCCACCGCATGCAGCTGCGGCCCGAGGCCGAGCTCGAGGGTGTCTCGGTCGACGCGATCCTGCGTTCGATCATGCAGCAGGTGCAGGTGCCCATCTAGATGGCCGTCACCGGGAGGTTCGTCGCGCTCGTCGCGTTCGGCATCGTGCCGATCGTGGTGCTCGGCGTGCTCACGGGCGACGCAGCTCCGGCGTTCATCGCGTGGCTCGTGCTCGCCGCCGCGCTCGGAGCGCTCGACCTCGCGGTCGCCGGTTCGCCTCGTGACATCGTCCTGCAGCGGCAGCTGCCGTCCCGGGTCAGGCTCGGTGACTCGGCGACGAGCACCCTCTTCCTGACGAACCGCGGAGGTCGCCGCGTCCGGGCGCTGGTGCGCGACGCCTGGCAGCCATCGGCCGGCGCGCCCACCGAGCGGCTCCGCGTCGACCTCCCGCCCGGTGAGCGGCGGAGCCTCAGCCTGGTGCTCACCCCGTTCCGTCGGGGCGAGCGACGGGTGTCCCAGGTCACGGTGCGGTCGTTCGGTCCGCTCGGTCTCCTCGCTCGACAGGCGACGCTGAACAGCACCGGGCACCTCCGGGTCCTGCCGGCGTTCACTTCCCGGAAGCACCTCCCGAGCCGGATCGCACGCCTCCGCGAGCTCGACGGCGCGACGAGCGTCATGGTCCGCGGTCAGGGCACCGAGTTCGACTCCCTCCGCGAATACGTGCGAGGTGACGACGTGCGTTCGATCGACTGGCGTGCCACGGCACGACGCGGCGACGTCATGATCCGCACCTGGCGGCCCGAGCGTGACCGCCGGGTCGTCATCGTCACCGACACCGGCCGCACTTCGGCTGCCCGCATCGCCGATGAGCCGCGCATCGACACGGCGTTCGAAGCCGCGCTCCTGTTGGCCGCCCTCGCCACGAGAGCCGGGGACCGCATCGACTATCTCGCCTACGACCGGCGGGTGCGTGGTCGCGTCCAGGGCGCGACCGGTGCCGAACTCCTCTCGAGGATGGTCGACGCGATGGCGCTCGTCGACCCGGAACTCATCGAGACCGACTGGGACGCCGTCCCCGGCCAGGTCAGACAGATCACGAACCAGCGCGCCCTCGTCGTCCTGCAGACCTCGATCGACGCCCCCGGGGCCGCGCGCGGGCTCCTCGCCGTCCTCCCCCAGCTCACACAGCGCCACACGGTGGTCGTGACGAGCGTCGTCGACCCGGCGACCCTCGAGGCCACGCGCGACCGCGGCGACCGCGAGACCGTGTACCGCGCCGCTGCGGCCGAACGCGCCCTGCTCGACATCGAACGCGTGTCGGCGGCGATCAGACAGCTCGGGGCCGACGTCGTCACCGGTTCACCCGAGACCCTGCCTCCGGCGCTCGCCGACGCCTACATCGCGCTCAAGGCCTCCGGTCGACTCTGACCCGATCCGTCGCCGATCGACGGGGTCCCTCCGCGTGCCGGCGGGACCCGGGAGAACGGATCAGCGGCCCTTGCGCTTCTTGCGGCGTTCCCGGGCGAGCTCCTCCTGCTTGGCCTTCCGCGCGGCGAGCTGGGCGCCCCGGCTCGTCCCGGCGGCGGTGCCCTGGGTCGAGCCGGCCTTCGGCTTCTTCCGTCGTCTCGCGGCCTGCTGCGGTGCAGGAGCGGCGGCCTGCTCGGTCGGGGCGGACCGTCGCGAACTGTTGGCCGTGCGTCCGCGCACGATGCCGATGAACTCCTCCACGGCTTCGTCCTCGCGGTCCTGAGGCCACACCAGCACGACCGGGATGGATGGAAGATCGGCGATCGGACGGTACTCCACGTCCTTCCGCTGGTGCAGTCGCGCGACCGACTGCGGGACCACGACGATTCCGACCTCGGACGCGGCCAGCTCGACCGCGGCCTCCGGGTCGTCGGTCAACGGCGCCGCCGAGGCCTCGAACCCGAGCGCGGCGGCACGTTCGGCCCACTCGAGGACGAGCGGCGTCATGATCAGCTGCTCGTCGGCGAGCGCGGCCATCCCGACCGTGTCCTCGGCTCCGAGGGCAGCGCCCTTGGCGAAGACGACGACGGGGAGCTCCTCGAACAGGGCGATCGTGTTCAGCCCGTCATGGTCGATCGGGACCCGGGCGAGCACGACGTCCGCCGCACCGGAGGCCAGGACCGCTCGCTGCTCGTCGAGGTCCACCCGGATCAGGCGGAGTTCGTCGTCCGGACGGCGCTCGCTCCAGATGCGCGCCCACTTCCCCGGGTTCACGCCGCGTGCGTAGGCGACGGTCAGCGCCGGCGGAACGATCTCCGGCACCGTGTCGGCGCCGATCCCGTCGTCGCCGACCTCGATCCCGTCGACCTGGTCGTCCTGCCTGTCCATCGAAGCCTCCACTGCTCGGCTTGCCACACTACTGCAGCTCAGTCGACGGGTGATCCGGCCGGTTGGGCGAGGACACCGCAGCGAGGTACGCTGAGCGGATGGGTGCGAGCGAACAGATCATGAAACCGGCGACCGCGGCGAAGAAGCTCGGGGTCTACCTGCCGGCGACCCCGGCGTCGTTCCAGGAGGAGCCGATCACGCGGTCGGCGTTCCTCGAACTGCAGGCGAACCCGGCGGACTGGCTCGTCGAGCTCCGCAAGAACGGACCGCACCCGCGCGACGTCGTCGCCCGCAAGCTGGGCGTGTCGACCTCCGGTCTGGCTCGCGCCGAGATCACCGAGGCGTTGACCACCGAACAGATCCAGGAGCTGCTCCGCACGCTGCCCGCCTGGCTCGTGCAGGAGCGTGCCGTCCACGCCGAGGTGAACGCCGAGAACGCCCGGGTCAACGCCAGGAACGCCGAGCGCCGCGCACGATCCGAAGCCGGCGAGTAACCGTCAGCCGGCGACGATCCGCTTCGCGCCGGCCTCGAACGCAGCCAGGTCGCCGCGCTCACCCGAGCGGTACGCGCGACCGCCCCACCAGCACATGTAGGTCAGGAACGCGGCGAGCGCTCCCCCGCCGATGAGCATCTTGACCGCCCACGGCCACGGTGCCGGCGTCACGAAGCCCTCGACGAGCCCCGAGACGAAGAGCACGATCACCAGCCCGATGGCGATCGTGAACAGCGCTCGGCCCTCCTCGGCAAGCGCCTGGCCCCTCGTCCGTGGCCCTGGTGCCACCCAGGCCCAGAAGATGCGGAGACCCGCCGCTGCCGCGACGAACACCGCCGTGAGCTCGAGCATGCCGTGCGGGAGGATGTACTCGAAGAACACGTCGCCCTTGCCGTAGGCGAACATGACGCCCGCGGCCTGCCCGACCCCCTGGGCGTTGGTGACGATGATGTACGGGACCCAGACGCCGCTGATACCGAACGCCACGCATTGCGCTGCGATCCACGCGTTGTTGGTCCACACCTGGCCGGCGAAGCTCGCGGCCGGGTTGTCGGAGTAGTAGGCGACGAAGTCGTCCTCGACGTACTGCTTGAGCTGGGCGTCGGTACCGAGGTTCGCGAGGACCTGTGGGTTGCCGGCGATCCACACGGCGTACAGGGTCGCGATGACGACGGTCGCGACCGCTACCGCGAGGGTCACCCACCGGACCCGGTAGAGCGCGGCCGGCAGCGCCAGGACGAAGAACCGCGGGACACTCGACAACACGTTCGCACTGGCCCCGGTGAACCGGAGGCGTGCCCGCGACAGCGACACCGAGAGACGGTCGCCGACGAGCGTCGATCCGGCCGTCGTCTTGATCGCGGAGAGCTGGGTCGCCCCGGCTTGATAGCGGTCGATCAACTCATCGGCCTCAGGCCCGCTGAAGAACCGCTGCTTGCCGAGCGCGTCGAGGCGGTCCCATTCCTGGCGGTGGGCTGCGGAGTAGGCGTCGAGGTCCATCGCAGCCATGCTACGCGGTGGCGGCGCTCCATGGCCGGTCCCCCGCGCATCTGCTTGAATGGAGCACATGTCCGAACCGGCCAGGGTCCCGCTGCACGAGACGACGCTGGACGACGGCACCGAGCTCATCACCGGCGAGGCGGTCGCCCTCGACGTGCGGCCCACCGGATTCATCCTGCGCGCGGCGGGTGCCATCATCGACTACGTAGTGTCGATCCTCGTGTTCGTCGGCCTCATGCTCGCGATGTTCTCCTGGATCCTGTCGGGAGTCGCCATGGACACCGCGATGTTCACCGCCATCGTGCTCGGCCTGACGGTGCTCTGCCTCGTCGTCCTGCCGGCAGCGGTCGAGATCGCCACCCGCGGACGGTCGCTCGGCAGACTGGTCGTCGGTGCGCGGATCGTCCGAGACGACGGGGGTGCACCCGGCTTCCGGCACGCGTTCATCCGTGCGCTCACCGGGTACTTCGAGATCTACGCCACAGCTGGCGGCATCGCCGCACTCACCGGCCTGCTCAGTGCTCGCTCGAAGCGCCTGGGCGACGTGCTCGCCGGGACCTACAGCCAACGTGAGCGTCTGCCGCGGGTGGTGGAGCCCGTGGCGATGATCCCGCCGCAGCTCGCCGCCTGGGCCGGCGGTGCGGACGTCGCCCGACTGCCCGACCCGCTGGCGCGGCGCGTCACCCAGTTCCTCAAGCAGGCCGGCTCGCTCACCCCGGCCACGAGGACCCGATTGGCGGCCGAACTCGCGGCAGAGGTGTCCCGATTCGTGTCGCCCCTGCCGATCGCTCCGCCGGAGGCGTTCCTCGTCGGGGTCGCCGTCATCCGCCGGGAGCGCGAGTACCAGGCCCAGCTCGCGGCCCGTCAGCGACTGTCGCTCCTCCAGCCGGTGCTGAGCGGTCAGCCGCACCGGTTCCCCGACCGCTGAGGCGGGGAACCGGCGACACCGCCTAGTAGCGGTAGTGGTCGACCTTGTACGGGCCCTCGACCGGCACACCGATGTAGTCGGCCTGCTCGCCCGTGAGCGTCGTCAGCTGCACGCCGAGCGCGTCGAGGTGCAGGCGAGCGACCTTCTCGTCGAGGTGCTTCGGCAGCACGTACACGCCGATCGGGTACTCCTCGATCCGCGTCCAGAGCTCGAGCTGTGCGAGCACCTGGTTCGTGAAGGAGTTGCTCATCACGAACGAGGGGTGCCCCGTCGCGTTCCCGAGGTTCATGAGGCGTCCCTCGCTGAGCACGAGGACGCTGCGCCCCGTGGGGAGGCGCCACTCGTGGACCTGGGGCTTGATCTCGATCTTCTCGGCGCCCTCGAGCGCCTCGAGCGAGGCCATGTCGATCTCGTTGTCGAAGTGCCCGACGTTCGAGACGATCGCGAGGTGCTTGAGCGCGAGGATGTGGTCGAGGGTGACGACGTTGAAGTTGCCGGTGCACGTCACGATGATGTCGACCTGCTCGGCGACGCTCTCGAGGGTCGCGACCTGGAAGCCGTCCATCGACGCTTGGAGGGCGCAGATCGGGTCGACCTCGGAGACGATGACCCGAGCGCCCTGGCCGCGGAGGGCCTCGGCCGCGCCCTTCCCGACGTCGCCGTAGCCCGCGACGAAGACGACCTTGCCACCGATGAGCACGTCGGTCGCGCGGTTGAGGCCGTCCGGCAGCGAGTGCCGGATGCCGTACTTGTTGTCGAACTTGCTCTTCGTGACCGAGTCGTTCACGTTGATCGCGGGGAACAGCAGCTCACCCTGCTTCGCCAGCTCGTAGAGGCGGTGGACACCGGTGGTGGTCTCCTCGGTCACGCCGAGGATGTCGGCGGCGACCTTCGTCCAGCGGTCGCTGCTGCCGGCGAGCGAACGGCGGAGCACGTCGAGGACGATGCTGTACTCGTGGCTGTCGGCGTCGGTCGTGTCGGGGACCGCTCCAGCCAGCTCGAACCGACGGCCCTGGTGGACGAGCATGCTCGCGTCGCCACCGTCGTCGAGGATGAGGTTGGGGCCGGTCCACTCGGCTCCGGCCGTGGCCGCTTCGGTCGACCAGTCGAAGATCTGCTCGGTGCACCACCAGTACTCCTCGAGCGTCTCGCCCTTCCAGGCGAAGACCGGCACACCGGCCGGTGCCTCGACGGTCCCGTGCGGACCGACGGCGACGGCGGCCGCCGCCTCGTCCTGGGTCGAGAAGATGTTGCAGCTCGCCCAGCGCACCTGGGCGCCGAGCGCGACGAGTGTCTCGATGAGCACCGCGGTCTGCACCGTCATGTGCAGCGAACCGGCAATACGGGCGCCGGCGAGGGGCTGGCTCGCGCCGAACTCCTCGCGGAGGGCCATCAGGCCGGGCATCTCGTTCTCGGCGAGGCGGAGCTGGTGTCGGCCGGCCTCGGCGAGCGACAGGTCGGCCACCTTGTAGGGCAGGGTGGTCGTGGGGGCAGACGGTGCGGAAGAACTCATGACGCCATTCTCGCAGACCGTCACGCGTCGTGGACCTTCATGTCGGCCCCGAGATCGGCAAGGCGCGGTGGGATGCCGCTGGTCAGGAGCCGTAGCCGACGTCGCCGAGGACGCTGTGCTTCACGACGCTCCAGCCCTGCGGCACGCTCAGCCGTACGGCATGGATGGAGCAGAGGTCGTAGCTGTGTGGACTCTTCTCGATGCTCAGCGGCCCGAGGACGGCCATCGAGTCACGGTAGTCATAAGTCAGCGTCGCTACGGGCTCGCGCGAGCAGCCGACCTTCGAACACATCCTGTCCACCATTTGCCCCAGCGTAGCCCGGCGGCGCCGGCGGCACCGTCCGGCTCGCCGGTCGAGCGGGTCTGAACCAGGCCGCCGACGACACCTAGACTGGACGCATGGCGCAGGCTGACGAGGAGACGCGAGGCGCCCTCTCGCGCCGCCGATCACGGCACGGTCGCAACGGTCGTTCGAGCGTCGTCGGACCGGACGTGCCACCGATCGACACCCGGATCGACCAGTTCGACCTGACGGTCGCCACCACCGCCGACTACCTCCGCGGAGCCTGGCCCGCCGAACTCGCCGACGTCCGGTTCGAGGTCGGCGCGATGCCGGCGCAGAACTCCGGGACGGACGGCGTCGACCGTTGGTTCGTCGACCGAGCACGCCGACGGATCATCCTGTACCGGCTGCCCATCCAGCGGATGAGCAAGCTCCACCGGAACGACGAGCTGCATCAGCGCATGATGGTGGAGAGCTGCGTGTTCCGCGCCGTCGCCGAGCTCCTCGGCAAGGACCCCTGGGACCTCGGGCCGGAACGCTACCGGTTCCTCTGACCCGCGGCCGCCGCGGTCACCGCGGGTAGACGCTGATCGGCGCAGCCAGCGGGTTCGGCGGTGTGACCGGCAGTGATGTGAGCCGCCCCGCCGCAGCGAGACTGATCGAGGCGTGGAGGCCGTCGCCCCCGGCGAGGACGTAACTCTGACCCGGGCCGACGCCGAGCGTCACCGCGGCTCCGGCTCCGACCTTCGCCGTGGTCTCCTTGCCGTCAGCCCCCGTCAACGTGAGTTCGGCGTCGGTGCCGGTCGGGTTGAAGACGTGGAGCTTCTGTCCCGGCCCGGTCGGGACGGTGAAGGCCGCGGTGTCGTCGAGTGCGGGTGTCGCTCCGAACCAGGCGAAATCCTCGAGCGTTCCGCCGCGCGAGTTCGTCCTGGCCGCGGCGACCACCGGTCGGGTCGAGGTGACCTCCAGCGAGAACTCACCGGCCGGGAGGTCGGCCAGGGCGATCTCGCCGGGAACGCCCGGCTGGATGGTGGCGTCGATGACGATCGGCTCGTCCTTCGCGTTCTCGCGGGTGGCGGTGATGACGACGTCGGCGGCATCGGATCCCGGCGCGAACAGTCTGAGGGCCGTGGCCCGGTCGTCGACGGACGCGGTGTCGGAGCTCGCCCCTGCGGCCGCCGGGGCGGTGACGACGACGCCCGGGATGACGAGGTCGGTCGAGGGCGACGCGGTCGGCCCCTGGACCTCCACGCCGCCGGGGGTCAGGACGCGGACCGTGCTCTGCTGGAGCGCGGCCACCACCTGACCGCCCTCGCTCGACACGTGCACGACGGGGGTCGGCTCGTTGGGCGCGAGGCCGGTGAGGGCGATCACGCGCTGCGTGCCGGTGGCGACGACGATCCCGGCGGCACCCGGAGCGTCGATCCGCCCGGCAGCACCGAAGACCTCGAGGGTCACGTTCGCATCGACGGCCGACGGATTGCTCAGCAGGACCAGCGTGGTGCGACCGATGTCACTCGACCCGCCGACGAGCCAGCTCTCGGCCGAGGCCGGCGTGCAGGCGGCGGCCGCCAGACCGGCGACCTCGGCTTCGGCGGCGATCTGCGACTGCGCGCCACTCAGTGGGGTCACCGTCCCGTCGGTCGCGCCGGGGACGGTGATCACCGTGGGTCCGCCGTCCGCCGCGCCGCTCGTGTTGTCGGGTGCGGCCAGCTCACGCGTCGTGGGCGTCACCCCGTTCGCTCCGAAGTCGACACTCGCCGGGCCGAAGGAGCCGGCTGCCGTGGCGGCCGTCGCGTCCTGGGCCAGGGCGAGCAGCGGCCCAGGGCACACGACCGACTGGTCGCCGGCCACCGGGGTGACTCGGATGTCCTGAGGGGCGATCTCGACCGTCGGGAGGGGCAGTTGCCCGGCCGCTGCGATCGTGACCGCGGCGATCCCGATCCCGACGAGGCCGGTGACGATCCGACCGGAGGTGATGGCGACTCCGCGCTTACTGGGCATGCGGCTGCTCCGTTCCCGGGGTGTCCCGGCGGGTGGTATCGGTATCCGGCGTCGTCTCGGTCGAGTCGCTCGGATCCGCCTCGGACACGACGGCATCGCCCGTGGCGATCGCCGGTTCGTCGGGGACCTGGTCGGCCGTGGTGTTCGAGTCCACGACCGCGTCGGCGGCCGGCGTCGATCCGGTCACGTCGGGGTCCGGGTCGACGGCGTCTTCCACCACCACCCCGGTTCCATCGCGAGCGACGGTGTCATCGGCCGACGCGGCGTCGGGGGTCGACGGAGCGTCATCGACCGATACGGCGTCATCGGTTGCCTCGGCCGGTGCCGACGCGGGAGCGGGTGCCCCGGCGGAGGCCTGACCCCGGCGCCACCAACGCGGCTTGGAGGGACGGGTCGACCCGTCGGCGGTGTCGGCCGACGCGGATCCCTCCGCCTCGTCGTCGAGATCGGCGGTCGGTTCCTCGTCGTCATAGGTGCCGGTCGCGTCGTCGTCGATCACCGCGACCGTCGCCCCAGACGCGGCCGCCTTGCGAGCGGCACGGCCCTTCAGCTTCGCCGGCTTCCTGGATCCCGCGCGGTACCCGTCGCGGGACGCACCGTTGGGGATGCTCAGGAGCAGCGTGATGAGGAACACGACGCCCAGGCCGACACCGATGAGGGTGCCGAGCACGTTGGACGTGGGGAGCTCGGGGCCGGTGCCGACGTCCGCGACGGTGCGCCAGAGCGTCCCGCTCGTCGTGTCACCGACGGCGACCAGCGCTGCGTTGGCGTCGAGCGCACTCGTCGCGCGGCCGGCGGTCTGACCCGCCACCGTCTGCTCCTCGCCGTCGGCGACCGGCGACAGCAGCACGAAGGCGATGCCGTGCTCGACGAGGGTCTCCGTCGGGTCCAGTCCGCTCTGCGACGCGAGGTTGCCGGCGAGCTCGGCGACGACGCGGTCGTCCGAGGACACGCCGGGGGCCGTCTGGGCGATGGTCGACTGGCCGTCGAGCGTCTCCCCCTGGCCACGGATGACGACCGCGGTGATGGTGCCGTCGTCACCGGGTGTGATGACGAGGGTGCCGAGCCGAGGATCGGTCTGCGTCGCGGCCGTCACGTAGGCGGGCAGCTGGCGGCCGGAGCTCTCACGGACCACCGAGGTGCCGAGGGGCTGGGCGAGGGCGAGTGGGAGGGCGATCACCGCGGCGGCGAGGACCATGACGAGGGCCGGGACCGCCCGGAACCGTGGGATGCGGTCGAGGCCGAGGGTCGCAGCGCCCACGATCCCGAGCCAGTAGAGGCTGATCGCCGCACCGGCCCACACGGGGACGGCCGTTCCGGCGGCGGAGGCGAGCAGGAGGTGTGTGGCGAACACCGCCGACACGAGTCCGAGGAATGCCGCGATGAGCAACGGGACGGCCCGTCGGGACCCTGGGAGGAACAGGGCCAGCAGGGCGACGATCGCGAGCGGCGCGAGCAGCGCGGGCACCACGATGGCGGGAGCAGCACCCGGCAGCCCGAGCGCCGCGCCGAGCTGGCTCCATCCACCCAGGCTGCCGCCGGGGAAGCCGAGGGACAGTTGCCAGCCGGACGCCGCGGTCGCAGGTGTCGCGACGCCCGGATCCGCGAGGAGTCCGAGCCAGTTGTTGCGATGGATCCCCTGCTGCCAGATGAGCGGGGCGAACAGCGCGATGGCGGGTATCGGGACGAGTCCCACCCTCGCGACTCCCCGACCGGCGAAGACCATCGCCACGAGCCAGATGACGAGCAACGCCGGGGCCAGGGACGGCGAGCTCGCGACGATCGCGGCGAAGAGGAAGGCGCTCGTGCCGGCTGCGGCCCACGACCGGGAAGCGACCACACCCGCATAGAACAGCCAGGGCAACAGGACGTGGACGATGACGGCCGCGGGACGACCGTCGGCCAGCGCCGTCAGGAGCGTCGGGGCGAGCGCCCAGAGCAGCGCCGCCACCGCACGGGGTCCGCTGCGCTCCGTGAGCCGGGTGGCGGCGAACCAGGCGCCGAGCGCGGAGAGCGGCAACGCGAGCAGGAAGAGCAGGACCAGGGAGAACGAGGGCTGCCAGAAGGTGACGGTCCCGAGCACCGCGAGGACGGCGCTGAACGGGTCGGCGGCACCGACGAACCCGAGGCCGACGTCGCGCCACCCGAAGCCGATGTGCTGCCAGAGGTCGCCGACCGTCGCCGAGAGCGGGAGGAGTCCCCCGCCGGTGAGGTAGGTGGCGCCGAGGAGCGGGGCGAGGATCGCCGCTCCGATGACCGCCGTCGCGAGGACGACCCAGGCGCCTCCGCCGGAGAAGAAGCGGAGGTCGCGTTCCTCGCCGATGAAGCCGATCTGCGTCGCCTCCCGCGCGAGCGCGCGTTTGCGTCGCACCTCGTCGAGTCGCATCCGCAAGCCGGCGATGCTCGACCAGCCCAAGGTCCGGTTCTTCGCGAGCTGGCGCCGGGCGCTCCCGACCTTCGTCCCGGAGAACGCGACGGCGAACGCCGCCGAGAGCTCGCCCAGCACGAGCTCGGGCTGCTTCTTCACGAAGTGCCCGATGACCCGCAGGATGGCGAGGGGCACGAGGCTGAGCCAGTGCACCGGGACCATGATCCCGGGCGCATAGACGAGACGGCGGTGGAGCTGTGCGGCGCGGGCCTGACGGTGGCGGCGGCGACGCGCGCCGAGCCGGTTCGACCAGGAGGGCCCGGCGATGCCTTCGCCGGCGGAGGCGACCCGCGCCGTCGGCACGACCGCGACCAGGTAGCCCGCGAGGCGGGTCCTGATGCAGAAGTCGAGGGCGTCGTCCGCCACGAGGGCCTGGTCGAAGCCGCCCAACTGGTCCCACAGCTGATGGCGGACGAGCATGCCGGCCGGACCGACCGCCATCACGTCGTTCATGGTGTCGTGCTGGGCCTGGTCGAGCTCGTCCTCGACCACGGGGACCGCCGCACCGAGGGTGGTGATCGTCTCGCCGTAGCGACGGAGGAACGACGCGTCGTCCCAGTCGAGGATCTTCGGGCCGGCCACACCGACGGACGGTGAGACCTCGAGGGCGCCCAACAGTGCGGCGAGCGCCGTCGGCTCCGGAGCCGTGTCCTCCGAGAGCAACCAGAGCATCTGCTCGGCGTCCTCAGGCTGATCGGTGACGCGGACGCCGGCGGCCACGGCCTGCGCGAAGCTGAGGTCCTCGGTCGAGGTCACGAGCTTCATGCCGGGGACGCGGCCGAGTTCCTCGATCGTCGCCTCACTCGCGCGGGTGGCGACGGCGATGATCCCGTCCGCCGGACGGGTCTGGGCACGGAGGGCGTCGAGCGTGCGTGCGAGCGGCTCTGAGCCGTCGCGCACCACGAGAATCGCCGTTACTCGGGGAGACATCGGATTCAGACTAAGCGGGTCCGGCCGGAAGAGCGGGAACCGAGCGGGCGCGCCCCGAATCGGGGGCGTTCCGGTGAGCCGGGAGCGGCTCGGTCGGCGTTCGAAGAAGCGTCAGACGGCGCGTTTGCGCAGCTTCCGGCGCTCGCGCTCGGAGAGGCCGCCCCAGATGCCGAAGCGCTCATCGTTCGCGAGCGCGTACTCCAGGCACTGCGACTTGACGTCGCAGCTGGTGCAGATCCGCTTCGCGTCGCGCGTGGATCCACCCTTCTCGGGGAAGAACGCCTCGGGGTCGGTCTGCGCGCACAGCGCATCGGTCTGCCAGGAGAGCTGGGTGTCGTCCTCGCCCTCCGCAGCGGGCTGACGGACGCCGGGGACTCCCAGATTGACCGGATCGACGAACCAGTCGTCGGGTACTCCGGCACGATACTCAGGAATCGCCATACCGTCTCCCCACCTACTCGTACCCTGCGCCACGCGGCGCGATACATAATTACACCCTTGTAGTTATGGTCGAGTCAAGTCGCACATCGTAAAGCCTCAATCACGAGGTGAGGGTTCGCGACGCGCCGCGTGTGACCCGAACTGGGTGTCGGGGCCAGTCGGGGCGGATCGTGCGGCCGCGCGACGTCAGTCGGCGGCGCGCCTGGCCCGCCATGCGCTCTCCACCATCTGGCGCAGATCGTGTCGCATCCGCCAGTCGAGGTCGCGCGCTGCGAGCGCGCCGGACGCGACGATCCGTGCGGGATCGCCCGCCCTCCGCGGCATGATCTCGGGGGTGAAGTCGATCCCGGTCACCTCCGCCATCGCGGTCATGATCTCGCCGACGCTCGACCCGTCCCCGCTTCCGAGGTTGTACGCCGCCTCGAGGGGCTCACCCGCATCGAGCCGCTTGGCTGCGGCGACGTGCGCGGCCGCGAGATCCGCGACGTGCAGGTAGTCGCGGACGCAGGTGCCGTCCGGCGTCGGGTAGTCGTCGCCGTTGATGCGGGGGGTGCGTCCGGCGAGGAGCGCATCGAAGACGAGCGGGAAGAGGTTGTGCGGGCTCGTGTCGTAGACCTCGTCCGTCCCGGAGCCGACGACGTTGAAGTACCGCAGCGACGTGTGGCGCAGCCCGGTGGCGACACCCTGGTCGCGGAGCAGCCACTCACCGATGAGCTTGGACTCGCCGTAGGGCGACTCGGGTGCTTTCGGGGTGTCTTCGGTGACGAGGTCGACGTCCGTGGTCCCGTACACCGCGGCGCTCGACGAGAAGACGATGCGCTCCACCCGGTGCTCCTCCATCGCGGCGAGCAGCATCGCGGTGGCCGTGACGTTCTGGGCGTACGTGTGGAGCGGGCGCTGCACGGAGACACCCGCGTACTTGTACCCGGCGACGTGGACGACACCGCTCAGCTCGAACTCGGAGAAGGTGCGCTCGAGGACCGAGCCGTCGAGCAGGGTTCCGCGGACGAACGGCACACCCGCAGGAACGAAGCGTTCGTGTCCGCTCGACAGGTCGTCGAGGACGACGACGTCGATCCCCTCCGCTTGGAAGGCCCGCACCACATGGGCTCCGATGTATCCGGCTCCGCCCGTCACCAGCCACGCCACGATGCTTCCTCCAGGGAGTCCTCCACCTGCCGTGCTGCAGACGGAGTGACCAGACTACTGGAGGCGCGTGCGTCGTGCGCCGGCACGGCTGGGGACACGGCGATAGCCGTCGGTCAGGACGGCACGGAGGGTCGCGGCGGAAGCCACGACGGCGATGAGGACGGTGAGGATGCCGATGACGAGTGCGATGATGGACATGTCTGAAACTCTAGGAATGGCGAAAAACTGCCACCAGTGGCAGGATGGACGCAAATGAGCACATTCCTGCCAAATCGATCATCCGGAGGTCCCATGCTGTCGAAGGTCGCCCTGCTCGCCATCCCGGGGCTGCAACCGTTCGAGTTCAGCGTCGTCTGCGAGGTCTTCGGCATCGACCGGTCGGACCAGGGCGGTCCCGCCTTCGACCTCCGCATCGTCACGAAGGACCCCGGTCCGGTCCGGATGAACCTGAGCGACGACGGTGCGCGGGGCTTCGACATGATCGTCGACGACGACCTGTCGTTCGCGGCCGAGGCGGACCTCGTGGTGATCACCGGTCGTGGTGGATCGCGCGCCGGAGCGGTCGACGAGGCCTACCTCGACGTCCTCCGAGCGGCTGAGGCACGGGGTGCCTGGGTCCTCAGCGTGTGCAGCGGGTCGTTCGTCCTCGGTCAGGCAGGGCTGCTCGACGGTCGGCGCAGCACGACCCACTGGATGTACACGAGCGAGCAGCAGATGACGTTCCCGGGCACCACCGTCGACCCGGACGTGCTGTTCGTCGAGGACCGCAAGGTCATCACGGGCGCGGGGACCGCTGCCGGCATCGACGCGTGTCTGCACCTGGTACGACAGGAGTACGGCGCGGCGAGCGCGAACGTCATCGCCCGCCGGATGGTCGTCCCGCCACAGCGTGACGGCGGTCAGGCGCAATACGTCCTCTCCCCCGTCGCGGCGCAGCAGTGCGAGTCGCTCGCACCGGTCGTCGACTGGATGCTCGACCACCTCGCCGAGGACCTGCCCATCGGGCGTCTCGCGCGGCAGGCGCACATGTCCGAGCGGACCTTCGCACGCCGCTTCCGCTCGGAGCTCGGCAGCACGCCGGCCGCCTGGCTGAACCGGCAACGCCTGTTCCGAGCCCAGGAGATGCTCGAACGGACCGACCACGGTGTCGAGCGGATCGCGGCGGACACTGGGTTCGGCACCGCAGCCGTCCTCCGTCACCACTTCGACCGTGTCCTCGGGACCACGCCTGCCGCCTACCGGCGGAGTTTCGGGGTGCGGGAGAGCGCCTGAGCCGCGTGGACCGGGCCACCCGGCCGGGCGGTCAGCCTTGGGTGGTCGCGAGGAAGAGGGTTCCGGTCCCGGAGAAGCGCAGCTCCGCCTCGTCGGGCGTGATGAAGGCGTAGCCACCTCGACCGAGCTCGATGGACGAGGTGGCTCCGGTGATCCGCACCGAGCCGTCGACCACGATCGCGATCCCGGGGCCGGGGAGGTGGAACGAGGGATCCTGCTCGGACGGCTCATCGGACAGGTCCACCCGCAGCAGCTCGAAGTCCGGCACGTCGGGGACGAAGAGGCTGAGCCCCCCGCCCAGGTCCGTCGGGGTGAGCCACGGCACCGGCCGCGGCTCGAACTCCAGGACCTCGAGCAGCTCGGGCACGTCGACGTGCTTCGGGGTGAGCCCGCCGCGCAGGACGTTGTCACTCGCGGCCATGAGCTCGACGCCGATGCCGCGGAGATAGGCGTGGATGTTCCCGGCTGGGAGGTACAGCGCTTCGCCGGCTCGCAACGTGACGAGATTGAGGAGGAGTGCGACCGCGATGCCGGGATCGCCCGGATACTCCTGGGCGAGCCGTCCGACCAGGGTCCGCTCGGCGTCGAATGCACCCGAACCGGGAGCAGCGGCGGACGCGACGAGGGCGTCGAGCAGCCCGCCGGGGAGCTGCTCGAGCAGGGTTCGCACGGTGTCGCGGAGCCCGTCGGGGGCGGCCAGCATCCCGCGGAGCATGGTGATGCGCGCCGCAGCAGCCGGATCGGGCGCCGAGGCCACCAGCTCGGCGAGCAGCGCATCGGTCGCATCGAGCTCGCGGAACCCGCAGAGCGCCTCGAAGCCGTCCCGGAGGGCGACGATGAGTTCCGGCTTGTGGAGCGCGTCCTTGTAGTTGCGGTGCGGAGCGTCGAGCGGCACCCCTCGCGCGTTCTCGGCGGCGAAGCCCGCGGCGGCGCGCTGCAGGTCGGGGTGGGCCTGCAGCGAGAGCGGATGGGCCGCTGCGAGGATCTTGAGGAGGAACGGCAGCGAGCCGTGCCCGCCGAGCGCGGAGGGATCGGCGGCGAGCCAGCGCTCGAGGTCGGCGTGTCCCCCCACCGTCGACGGATCCGCGATCGGCGTCGGCGCCCCGGGGTGTGCGCCGAGCCAGAGTTCCGCCTCCGGACGTCCTGAGCGCTCGGACCCGAGCACCTCCGCGATCGCCGTCGACGACCCCCACGCGTAGTCACGAGGAGTGGCACGGAGCGGCACGAACATGGTGGGGCCCTTTCGACGGACGAGGGTGACGCGCCAGCCGGACCCTGGGGCCGCTTGGCGTCGTCCTACAAGCCGTGCGACGCGGTCGCCCGGCACCGTGCACCAAACTACCAAGCCGTTGTCCGCGCCGAGCGCACCTGCCTAGGCTGGCCGGGACGCCGATCCGGCGCCAGCGGACGCAATGGAGCAACGGACCATGATCTTCGAACCCCTCGCCAGCGACTTCTACGGCTTCGAGAGCCTTCTGACGGCTCCCGAGCAGGAGGCCATCGCCCGCCTTCGAGCCTGGGCCGAGACGGAGGCGAAGCCGATCGTGAACGAGTACTGGGAGCGAGCCGAGTTCCCGAAGCACCTCATCACCCCGCTCCTCGAGCTCGACGTCGCCCGATGGGCCTGGCCGGAGACGACGCCGTTCGAGAACAGCGCCGTGTTCCGCGGCCTCGCCTCGATGGAGCTCTCCCGGATCGACGCGTCGATCTCCACCTTCGTCGGGGTGCAGGACGGTCTCACCATGGGCTCGATCAGCGAGTGCGGCTCCCAGGAGCAGCAGGACGAATGGCTCCCGAAGCTCGCCTCCGGCGTGGTCCTCGGTGCCTTCGGTCTCACCGAACCGCAATCGGGGTCGGACAGCGCACAGGGGCTTCGCACCACGGCGACCAGGGACGGCGACGACTGGATCCTGTCCGGCTCGAAACGGTGGATCGGCAATGCGACCTTCAGCGACATCACGATCATCTGGGCGAAGGACACGGCAGACGGTCAGGTGAAGGGCTTCATCGTGCCGACCGACTCCCCCGGCTACTCCGCGACCAAGATCGAGGGCAAGATCAGCCTGCGCATGGTGCAGAACGCCGACATCACCCTCGACAACGTCCGGGTCCCCGAGCGCCTCCGGCTGCAGCACGCGAACTCCTTCCGCGACACGGCGAAGGTACTGCGACTCACGCGCGCCGGCGTCGCCTGGTCGAGTGTCGGCGTCGCTGTCGGCGCGTACGAGGCGGCGGTCGCCTACGCCAAGGAGCGCGTGCAGTTCGGCAAGCCGATCGCGGGCCACCAGCTGATCCAGGACCTCCTCTCGAAGTGCCTCGGGAACATCACGGCATCGATGGCGATGTGCGTCCGGGTCTCGCAGATGCTCGACGAGGGCACCCAGCGCGACGAGCACTCCGCGCTCGCCAAGGCGTTCTGCACCGCGCGGATGCGCGAGACGGTCGCGTGGGCACGGGAGATCATGGGCGGGAACGGCATCGTGCTGGACTACCACGCCGCCCGGTTCTTCGCGGATGCCGAAGCCCTCTACAGCTATGAGGGCACGCGGGAGATGAACGCGCTCATCGTCGGGCGGGCCATTACCGGCACTGCGGCGTTCGTCTGACCACCGCGCTGGACCAGGGCCTCGGCGGCGGCCGCAGCCGCTACCCTGGGGGCACGATGCTGTCCACCGAACCCGCCCCGCCCCGCCCGCCGGCAGCGCTGACGACACGCGCACTCGTCGTCAGGCACGTCGCGGTGTTCGCGACGTTCGCGGTGCTCGCCGGGACGTTCTGGACGAACCTCTTCACCATCTGGGGCTACACGGCGGTGGCACTCGTCTCAGGTGGTGCCGCCCTCGCGTGCCTGATGGTCGTCCGCCCGAACTGGCGGCGCACCCGGGTGCCGTGGTCACTCGTCGGCTACGGGGTGCTGTCGGTCGTCTCGCTCGCCTGGTCCGCCTACCCCAGCGGCACGGCCGCGACCCTGCTCGGTGCGGCGCTGTGCACCATCCTCGGCGTGACCCTCGCGGGCTGTTTCTCCTGGCCCGAGGTCATCCGCGTCCTCGGCCGTGCCGTGACGTGGGTGCTGTCACTCTCCCTCCTCTTCGAGTTCGTCGTCGCGGCGATCATCCGACACCCGGTGCTCCCGAACTTCTACGCCGGGGACTCGGCGGACCCGCCCCTGCTCGACTATTGGTCGAGGGACCTCCTGTTCTCCGGAGGACGTGTCCAGGGCATCTCGGGGAACGCCAACCTCCTCGCCGTGGTGGCGCTGCTCGGGATCATCGTCTTCGGGCTCCGGCTGGCGGCGCGCCGCGACGAGCCCGGCGCAGCCGGGCTGGCCGGCCCGGAACGTCGCTGGACCCTGCTCATCCGTCTCGGTCTCTCCATCGTGATGTTCCTCCTGAGCTTCTCGACCACCATCCTGCTCGCTGCCGTGGTGACGGCGGTGGTCCTCGCCGCTGCACTGGCGATCCGTCGGGCACCTCGCCCGGAGGCGAGGACGCCGGTGTACCTCGGCTTCCTCGGCATCGGGGTCGTCGGTGCGATGGGAGCGGTCGTCTTCCGGACGCAACTCCTCGGCCTGCTCGGGAAGAGCCCGGACCTCACCGGTCGACTCGACATCTGGGCGACCGTGTGGCGCCTCATCGAACAACGGCCGGTCTTCGGATGGGGCTTCTCGAGTCCGTGGGCACCGTGGGAGCCGCTCTTCACCGACCTGGTCATCCGACGCGGCGTCCGACAGCTCCAGGCGCACAACGCCTGGCTCGACGTCTGGTTCCAACTCGGCGTCGTCGGCCTGGTGCTCTTCGCCGCGGTCGTCCTGTCCATGTTGACCCGCACCTGGTTCCTGGCCGTCGACCGTCCGCGCGTCGACCTCGACGCACAGCGGCCGTACACGGCCCTGTCGCTCGCCCCCGTCCTCATCGCGGTCTCCCTCGTCGTGCAGTCGGTCGCGGAGAGCCGGATACTCATCGAATCCGGCTGGGTCCTCCTCGTGCTCCTCGTGGTGAAGACCAAGCAGGAACCCGCCTGGCCTGTTCCCACCGTCGCGGCCTCCTCCGACCTCGCACCCGCGCACCGGCGCGACGTCGTCGGCGGATGAGCCCAGCGTGAGACCGGCGGACTTCGACGCGTTCTCCGTCGCCGCGCGCGTCCTGTCGTCGGCGCCGCTGGCCGCCGCGTTCGCCACCATCGCCGTCGCGACCGCCTTCGGTGAGCACCTCGTCACGAGCCTGATCGGTGTCGCCGGGTTCAGCGCGATGCTCGTCGGCCTCGCGACGATCGGCACGGGCATCCTCCTCGCGCGCCTCCCCATCATCGAGTGGCGTGGCCTCCTGCCGATCTCGGTCCTGCTGTTCCTCGCCTGGAGCGCGGTGTCGGTGGTGTGGAGCGCCACGCCGCTCGCGACCCTGCCCGCCATCGGCGGACAGCTCGCGTGGGCCTTCATCGCCATCGTGATCGCGCTGACCCGCGACACCATCCAGATCGTCCGGGCGACGGGCACCGCCTTCCGCGCGCTCCTCGGCACGTCCCTGGCGCTGGAGGTCGTGAGCGGCGTCCTCATCGACACCCCGCTGCCGTTCCTCGGGATCAGCGGGAACCTCGCCTTCGGCGGTCCGTTGGAGGGGGTCTTCGGAACCCGGAGCGCCCTCGGGATCGCGGCCCTGCTCGGTCTCGTCACCTTCGTCGTCGAATGGCGGACCCGTTCCGTGCGGCACGGGGTGACGATCGGTTCCATCGCCCTCGCCGCCGGGCTCATCCTCGGCACGCGCTCGCCGAGCATCGCGCTCCTCGCCGCGGCCCTCGGCATCGCGACCGCCGTGCTCTACGTCTTCCGGCAACTCCGACCGGAACCGCGCCGCACCTGGCAGTTCGTCCTCCTCGCCGTCCTCGCGCTCGTCGGCCTCATCGGGTACCTGTTCCGATCCGAGGTGTTCCGCGCCCTCGGTCTCGGGCTCGAGATCGAGCAGCGCTACGCACTCTGGCAGGAGACCCTGCGACGCCTGGCCCCGACCGAGCTCAACGGCTGGGGATGGACGGGCGGCTGGGTCTCCGATGCGGTCCCGTACCGGTTCATCGACGCGAGCCTCGGCCGCACGAACGACTCGGCGCTGAACGCCTACCTGGACGTGTACCTGCAGCTCGGACTGATCGGGCTCGCCCTGTTCCTCCTCCTCGGCGGTCTGGCGCTCGTGCGGACCTGGCTCATCGCGACCAACCGGCGCAGCGTCGTGCACGTCTGGGCTGCCCTCATCGTCGTGACCCTGCTCGCATCGGGCGCCGCCGAGAGCAGCCTGCTGCTGAACGGCGGCTGGTTGCTCCTCGTCGTCTGCGCGGTCATCGGTGCCGGCGGACTGAGCTGGCGGCACAAGCTTCCGGAACGCTGAACCCGGCCCCGAGCGGCGCCGGATCACCGTGCATCGGTTCCCGGGGCGACGACCGCTCGCACCGTCTGCGCGAGGATCTTCAGGTCGATCGCGGCCGACCGGTTCTCCACGTAGTACAGGTCGAGGTCGACCGAGTCGTCCCAGGAGAGGTTGGACCGCCCGCTGACCTGCCACAGTCCGCTCATGCCCGGCTTGACCAGGAGGCGTCGCCGGGCGAGCAGGTCGTAGCGTTCGACCTCCCACCCTCGGTGCGGCCGCGGACCGACGAGGCTCATCGAACCCCCCAGGACGTTCAACAACTGCGGGAGCTCGTCGAGCGAGTACTTCCGGAGGATCCGTCCGATCGGGGTCACGAGTGGATTGTCCGGAGCCTTCGTCAGGAGTTCGCCCGCATGCTGCTGCACCGCGAGGGCTGCTCCGGTGTCGGCGTTGGCGGCCATCGAGCGGAACTTCAGGATCTGGAAGGGGCGGCCACGCAGGCCGACGCGCTCCTGCCGGTACAGCACAGTCCCCCGACTCGTCGTCTTCACCGCGAGCGCGACCGCGAGCATGATCGGGGCCAGCAGCAGGAGCAGCGTCGCGGAACCGATGACGTCGAACGCCCGCTTCGCCGCCGCCTCCAGCCGGGACAGCTCCACGTGGTCGACATGGATGAGCGGGATGCCGGCCACCGCCTGGAGGTACAGGCGGGTCGAGGCCACCCCCGTGAGCGTCGGCGCGATGATGAACTTCACCCCGCGCTCACTGAGGTCCCAACCCAGGCGGCGGAGCTCGGCGGGGGTGAGTTCGACGGGGCCGACGAGGATCACCGTGTCCGCTTCGACCTCCTCGGCGGCATCGACGATCGAGGGCCGCCCGGTGAGGACGGGGGCACCCACGATGCGGTCATCGTCGACGATGCCCGGGGTCGCGACGCCCACCACCCGATGCCCTGCCCAGTCGCCCCGGCGCATGAGCTCGGCGACATGCACCGCCTGGTCGCGGTCCCCCACGAGCAGCGTGCGATAGACGAGTGCGCTTCCGCGTCGCCGCGCACGGAGGTGTCGACGGGCGCCCCATCTGACCGCCAGGAGGAGGGCGACCCCGAGCGGCATGGCGGTGAGCAGGAACCCGCGTCCGATCTCGAGCTTGAGGAGATAGGACGCCATCGCCACCGTGCCGAAGACCGTCGTCGTCACCACCACGACCCGTCGATAGGGCGTCCAACCGTCCGCAAGGACCCGCGGGTGGCGCGATCGGGCCGCTGCCAGGGGCGACCACCACGCGACGGCGAGCGCGAGGGTGACCGCCGGGTAGCCGAGGTCTCGGCGTCCGAACGGCCCCACGACCTCCACGGTCCCGCGCCAGTACGCGTCCCACCACAGGAGCTGGGTCACGGTGAGCGCCAGGGTGACGGCCAGGAGGTCGAGGACGAGGACCATGCGCGAGTACCGTCGCTCCCAGCAGCGGCGGGCTTCGACGAAGGGCATGACGGTGGCCTCCCTGGGGATGTTCTGGTGTGCATCGCATCGAGCCTCGGCGCGCACGAGGCGCGGTGGGCGAGGTCGATCGCCGACGTGCGAGACGACCCGGCGACAATCGAGCATAATGTATTCGACCAACTGAAGTATCCGATTCCAGCGCAACGCTCGGTGTCGATCCGGACGGAGCACCCATGCCCTACCTCGAGACCATGCGACGGCGCGCCGAAACCTCCTTCGTCGAGCTGCATCGCGGCGTCACCGAACTCCACTACACCCAGTTCCCCGATCACCGGAACTCGGGCGATTCAGCCATCGCCCTCGGACAGGCCAGGTTCTGGCGCGCACACGGCATCGACGTGCGCACGACCTCGAGCGCCGGCAGTATGCCCGAGCGGGTCCGGGACGCGTCGATCCCGGTCCTCATCCAGGGCGGCGGCAACCTCGGAGGCCTCTACCCCGTGCTGAGCGAGGCTCGCTACGAACTCGCGGAGCGCCTCCCAGCCGACACCTTGCTCATCCAGGCACCGCAGTCGGTCGTCTTCCCCACGGATGCAGACCGCCGGGCGTTCTCCCGACGGTTCGCCGCCCGGCTCAACCTGCGGGTCGCCGTCCGCGACCAGACCTCCTACGACCTCCTCCGCGACGAGGTCGAGGACCTCAGCCTCTCGCCGGACGCGGTGCACCTCCTCGGCCCGATCAGCGCCCCCGAACCGACCCAGCGGCGCATCGTCATCGCCCGGACTGACGGCGAGAGCGCGGGTGGGCTCGTGGGCTCCGAGAGCGCCGACTGGCCGGCCGACCCCCTGGACCTCCGGGCGCACGAGTGGCTCGGCTGGCGGGCGGCGAAGCACCCGGTGTTGAAACCGCTCATGGAGCGCGATCATGCCGCGTGGTTGCGGCGAGCCGAACGTCGATTCGATGCCGCCGTCCGGCTGATCGCCCGCGGCGAGGTGGTCGTCACCGATCGCCTCCACGCCATGCTCATCGGGCTGCAGATGGGCCGCCGGGTCGTCGCGCTCGACAACAACAACCGCAAGCTGTCGAACTACGCGGAGACCTGGTTCGGCGACCTCCAGCCGAGGTTGCGCTTCGAGCACACGATCCGTCCGTGACCTCCGGGCAGCCTTTCGCGCACCTGACGCGGCGGGACGCGGCCAGGGCCCGCGCGGAGGCCAGCGCCCACCGGGCCGCGTGGCGCCGGCAGCTGACGCAACGGACGCCCGATATCAGCGGGCGGGAACGTGACCGCCCGCTCGTCGGCGGTTCGCTCCTCCTGATCGCCTCGCTCCTCGCCCTCGCCTGGGTGGCAGCCGAGCAACCAGGACTGCCCGGGCACTTCGCGAACGACGAGGGCACGATCATCAGCGTGAATCGGGGGACGTTCACCGAGGCCGACTCGTCGTTCCGGCTCATCGCCGCGGTCTACCGCTGGATGGGCCTGGCCGAGCTGCAGACGCTCGCCGCCCTCGTCGGTGTCGCGAGCTATCTGCTCGTCCTGACGGCGGCGATCTCACGCACCCGGACGACGACGGCCGAGTGGGTGGACTGGGCCATCATCATCAGCTGCGTCGCGCTCGCCGCGGTCTACCACGGCGCGTACACGAAGGACCTGCTGACCGTGGGCGCGGTACTCGCCCTCATCGCCCACCGCGGACGAGGTCTGTTGGCCGAGCTGGTGCCGGTGGCCGCGATGCTGCTGTACGCCCAGGGGTTCCGCACGTACTGGTTCCTCGTGGCCGGCCTCTATCTGGCGCTCCGTCTCGCCCTGCGAGCACGGCGCGGCTGGACAGCCACCCTGGCCGTCGTCCTCGTGCTCTACGCCGGGCTCTCCGTCGTCTTCCCGCTGGTCGTCGGTGTCGACCTCGACCACTACCGTCTGACGGTGAACGAGCACCGCACCGCGGAATCGGTCAACACCCTGATCGTGCAGTTCTTCCCCGGTGCCGGCCCCGTGTCCGGGTTCGTCAACAGTGTCCTCACCTTCGCCTCGTTCATCATCCCGATCCCGCTGATGCTCCGCGGCGGGGCGATCTACCTCGTCGTGGCGCTCGTCCTGCTCGTCATCTGGGGATCACTCATCACCTCGATCCGGTCGGCGAGGCTCCGAGCACCCCGCGGCTCGTCGGTCCTCACGGCGTTCCAGAACCGGTTGTTCGCGGCGATCCTCGCGTTCCTGATCGTGCAGTCGATCTTCGAGCCGGACTACGGCTCGTTCCTCCGGCATCTCACGCCGATGCTGATCGTCGCCGTGTGCCTCCTCCTGAGCCTGCGGCCCGGCGCGGCGGCGTTCTCGGCTCGGCGGATGCCGACATCCCCTGCGTCCCACCCGGATCAGCGACGAACGGGCACGACGGATGCTGCCGCGACACGCACGTCGGCTGCGACGCGCGCCCAGGAGAACGGACCCGCCGCAGCGAGGACCCCCGCCGCGGAGAGCGCCTGGTAACGACCGGCGTCGGCGAGGACCTGCTCCAGCGCGTCGGCGAGCGCGGTCGACGTCACCGCAGTGGCCACGATGCCCGATCCTGACGCGATCGCCTGCTCGGCGAGGCCGCCGACCGGCGTCACGACGGTGGGCACCCCGAGCGCCATCGCGTAGGCGAGCACACCGGACTGACTGGCCTCGGTGTAGGGCAGCAGGGCGATGTCGAACCCGCCGACCACCTGTGCGATCTCCTCCTGACCGACCCAGCGGTTCTCGAGCTCGTCGTCCTCGTGTCGGAGGAGGTCGAGAGCGTCGTCGGTCCCGGACCCGACGACCCGCAATCGGACCCGGATCCCGCGACGTCGCAGTTCGGTGATCGCTCCCACCCCGAGACCGAGCCCCTTGTACGCCGACAGCCGACCGAAGCATCCGACGACCGGAACACCCTCCCGGTACGTCGACCGGACCACGGCACAGTCCGCGTCGACCTGGTACGCGGCGTGGACGGTTTGATGGACACGGTCCGCGCTGAATTCACCACGCGACGTGAGCGCAGCGGCGACCGGCTCGGAGAACACGATCGCGCCGTCCGCAGCTCGGCGCTCGGCACGACGCAGGAGGTGTTCGAGCCGCGAGAAGTCCCCGGGGTGCATCGTCGCGTCATGGACGCAGAGCAGGCTCCGACGACCGCCGAAGCGGAACACGGGCGCGACCACTCCCTGCCAGAGCTGCTCCATGGCGATGACGACGACGTCGATGCGATGCCGCCGGAGGAACCGGTCGAGCCGGAACGCCGCCCAGAGCAGACGCGGGAGACCGAGCACCGCGCCGCGCTTGTCGCGATACGTGCGGATCGGGAAGTGCGGCACACCGAGTGCCACGAACCGGTCGGCCACCTCGGCGTCGAGGGAATAGGACACGACGACATCGCAGCCGTCCTCCTGAAGCGCCAGAGCCAGTTCCTGGGCGAAGAGCGGGCCCGCACCGGTGCGGCCCCACTGCACCACGGCGACCCGCATCAGGCCACCTGCGGTATCCGGTAGGCCTCGGCGAGCGCCGTCCGCTGATGGGCGGGCGTGTGGCCCCGAAGGCGATCCGACCAGCGGGCGACGTTCGTGTCGGCCCACGCGGCGAAGGCCCGGGGTCCGGCCAGCCTGCTGGCGATGAGCGCCTCGAGACCACCGTCGAGCGTGAGGACCTCCGGGAGCGTCCCGAATGCGGCGATCGGGCGGACGAGCGTCGGGACACCAGCCTGCACCGCCTCCAGGACGGCGAGCGGGAACCCCTCCCAGGCGGCGGTATGGAGGTAGACGTCGCTCTGCGCGAGCCGCCTGCCCACCTCGCCGTGCGGAATCCACCCGGTGACGTGTACACCGGAGGCCTCCAACCGGGTGACGTCGTCGTCCGCGCCACCACCCATCCAGACCGGGACCACCTCGATCCCTCGCGCACGGATCGACGCCGCGGCGTCGGCGAACCGCATCGGGTCCTTCTGCGGAGCGATCCGCCCGAGGCTCGCGACCAGCAGCGGCCGGTGCCCCTCCGGGCCGTCTCGGCGGGCATCGCACAGCGGAACCGCGACCACGTTCGGCACGTGGACGACGCGCGGTCGGAGGGGCCCGCGCCGTTGCGCTGCGGCGGCCTCGCCCTCGGAACAGGCGGCGATGGTCTCGACGTTGAACGAGAGCAGCCACTCCACGGCCCGGAACGCACGGCGGCTCCAGACCGAGAGGTCGGCGCGCTCGAACGCGTAGCAGTGCGGGGTGTAGACGATGCGGGTCCGCGGCGAGCTTCGCAGGGCCACGCGGGCGTACGCGCCGGCGAAGCTCGAGTGGGCGTGCACGATGTCGGCCGCGGTCCGACGGCGCACACGGCGGATCGCTCGCACGGCAGCGAGCGGTCGCCGTCCGAGGGCGGTCACGGACGTGAAGCAGTCGGACAGCGCGTCGTCGACGGGGGCGCCGTCCGGGATCTGCGCGAGCAGGTGGTGTTCGACACCCGGCGGCGAATTCCGCACGTACGCCTCGATCGCCACGGGGATGCCACCCGCATAGCAGTCGGTGACGTGGAGCACGGTCACTCTGGCGGCTGCTCGCCGAACGGGAGGTGGGGGTGGACGACGGTCATCAGTCTCGTATGTCACATGTTGTATGTTAGACGACGGAAAAGTTGGTCACCTCGCTCATGCCAGATCCGGAGGCCCGTGTACTCGATCGTCATCCCCTGCCGAAACGGCTCGGGCACCCTCGCCACGCAACTCGAAGCTCTGCTCGCCCAACGCTCGTCCGGCGACATCGAGATCGTCGTCGCCGACAACGGCTCCGTCGACGACACCGCAGCACTCGTCCGCCGGTTCAGTGAGGTGGACGGGCGCGTCCGCCTCGTCGACGCGAGCGGCAGGCCAGGTATCAACCACGCTCGCAACACCGGTGTCCGGGCATCACGGGGTTCGGCGGTGCTGCTCTGCGACGCCGACGACGTCGTCCAGGTCGGCTGGATCGAGGCTCACCGGCGCGCCCTGGAAACCGGCGCGGACTGCGTCGGCGGCGCGCTCGAGCGGACCCTCCCGGACGGTACGAAGTTGGGGAGGCAGGAGGCGGTCAGCACCGTGCACGGCTTCCATCCATGGCCGGCGGGAGCGAACTGTGGTTTCCAACGACGGGTGTTCGACCGGCTCGGTGGATTCGACGAGACCCTGCTCGGCGGCGGCGACGAGACGGATTTCTTCTGGCGGGCGGCGGCGGCCGGCCACCCGACCACCGCAGTCCCTGAGGCCGTGGTCGAGTACCGACTTCGCGGTGACCTCCGAGCCGTGGCTCGGCAGTTCTTCGGCTACGGCCGGGGAACGGTGCGGTTGTTCCGACGACACCGCGGGCTGGGCATGCCGCGATCATTCGGCTGGGAGCTCCCGATCGTCCTGGTCGTCGGAGCGCTGCAGGTCATCATCCCGAGCCGCGACGGCACGCGGCGTCGACGCGGTGTCGAGCGGCTCTCGTCGAGAGCAGGACGCGTGGTCGAGAGCCTGCGATCGAGGACGTGGTACCTGTGATCACGACGATCGAGGCCGCCGACGGCGACGTAGACCCCGCCGACGCGACGACCGCTCTCGCCTACCGACGCTCGGGTCGACCGCCATGCGGCTGAACGGCCGATGATCCATCTCGCCTGGGCGATCCTCGAGCGGATCCTGCCCCGGGTGGCGTCGGCGCTCATTATGCTCGCCCTCGCGGCCCGGCTCACGCCGTCCCTCGTCGGCATGTACGCGTGGATGGTCCTCGCCCTCACGCTCGTCCAGACCGTCGGCGATACGGCCGCCCGGCAGACCGCCGTCGTCCACGGTGGCACCGAGGCCGGGGACCGGTTCGTCCACCGGTTCCGGGTCTGGTCCGCCCTGATCGGAGGCGCCGTGCTCGCAGCGACCGTCGGAGCCCTGCTGCTGACGTCTGGCGGGCCGGACCGATGGCAGGCGATCGCCCTCGCGCCGTTCGTCCTCGTCCCGGCGGCTTCGGCCGTGGGAATCGACGCCCTGGTCCGCCTGCAGCGAGCCGGGAGATGGAAGGAGATCGCATCGCATCAGGCATGGTCGTCGACAGCCTCCCTGCTCTGCAGCGTGCCGACCCTCCTGGCGACGGGATCGCTGCTCGCCAGCGCCCTGCAGGCGATGCTCGCGGAGGCGGGGTTCGCCCTGCTCAACCGGCGACGCGCAGCGCGACTCCCCCGCGCGTCCGCCGCCGACGCGCATTCCCGCGAACCGACCGTGAACGTCCTGGGCGACTACCTCCACACGGCACTGTTCTCGCTGCTCGGCTGGGGACAGGGACAGACCGACCGCCTCTCGATCGGGGCTCTCGCCGGCGGGGCACGTCTGGGCCAGTACGCGTTCGCCATGTCGCTGTCGCGGAGCATCGGCGACGCGGCGGCGCTGGCTGCGATCAACGTCCTCCGGCCGGTCCTTGCCGAAGCGGCACGTGACGGCCGAGGGTCCGAGATCGTCGCGCTCACGGAGGCTTCGCTTCGACGATCCCTGGTCCTGGCGGTCGTGGCCGCCATGGCGACGAGCATCGGGGCTGAGCTGGTCGTGGGCCCCTTCCTCGCAGACGACTGGGACCCCGCCCTGGCACTCGTCCCAGTCCTCACGCTGTCGGTCGCCCCCTCGGTCGTCGCCTGGTCGGTCACGGCAGTCCTCCAGGCCGAGAGCCGGATGCGCTGGGCGAGTCCCATCAAGGCGGTCGGTGTGCTGCTGTCCCTCCCGGTCGGCGTCGTCGCCCTCCACGACCTGCAGCTCGCAGCCTGGCTCGTGAACGCCCGGGAACTCGTCGTGATGGCACTGCTCCTCCTCGCCGCGCGTCATCGGGCGCCGTGGCGGGGCGGCCTCCTCGCGCTCGGCGTGGTCGTGGCCGGCGCGGCCCTGTGGCATCTGACCCGAGGCTAGGCCGGCTGCAGCAGATCCCGCACGATGTCGAGAGCCCCCTGGCTCGCATACCGCTGGTACTCGCCGCGTCGGGCACGGAGCAGGACGGGGATGATCCGCCGCCACCGGGCCGGAGGGAGATCGGCCCGGAACCGCTCGAAGGCCGCTTTGGCGACGACGGCCGAGGGATCGGCGAGCGGCGCGTGGGCACGAGGCTCATCGAGCCACGACGCGAGCCCTGCGACGCGGTCGGCGATGTCCCGATTGCGCTGACGCCCCGGCTGCATCAGCCTCGAGATCTTGTACGCCAGCGTCGGCTCGACGATCCCGATCTGGTTCGCGCCGTGCTGCCGGTAGTCGACGAGCGATTCGTCCAACAGCTCGACGGGTCCGCGCGATGCGGCGACGATCGCCAACCACTCGTCGTGGACCCATGGAGCCGGGAACGGCACGGCCGCGTCGAAGACCTCTCGTCGGAGCATCGCGGTCGCACCGGTGACCAGATTGCGCCGCAACAGCACGCCGAACGCGTCACCAGCCCGGATCCCGTCGCGTTCGTGCGGGCCGATCGACAGCGACGCGAAGAGCGTGGTGCCGAGGGACGCCCCATCGGCTCCGACGAGACGGGCGTCGGAGCACACCATCTGGAGCTCCGGACGCGCGTCGAAGGCGGCCGACGCACGCTCGAGGCGGTCAGGCCGCCAGACGTCGTCCTGATCGGAGAGGACGATGAGGCTCCCCGTGGTCGCGCGGATCGCCCCCTCGAAGTTCTTCGTCACGCCGAGTGGACTCGGATTCCGGAGGAGGCGCACCGGAACGGACGACTCAGCGGCGAAGCGTTCGACGATGGCGGATGTCCCGTCAGTCGAACCGTCGTCGCTGACCACGATCTCCCCAGGGAGCACGGTCTGCGCGAGCATGCTGGCCAACTGCTCTTCGAGGAACACGGCGCCGTTGTAGGTGCACAGGGCGACGGAGACGCGTCCGTCGACTGCTGCTGTTGCTGGCATGGACCCGCCCCTCACCGCTCATGGACCGCGGACCAGCCTATCCCGACCGCCCCACTGGTATCCTCGTGCCTTATGCCCCGCGTAGCCGTCGACCTCCTCTCGTACACCGGAACGAAAGGCGGTATGGAGACCTACGCCCGCGAGCTGTACCGCGAGATCGGCCGCCTCGGCAGTGAATTCGAGTTCGTCGGACTCGCCAGCAAGGAGGGATATCAGCTCGACCGTTCCTGGTTCCCCGGGGACATGATCGACACCGGTATCAGCGGAGAGAACCGCTTCCGGTGGGCGATCGGCGAGCTCTGGTCGATCGGTCGCATCGCCAAGCGTCACCGTGCGGATCTGTTGCACTGCCCGGCTCTGCTCGGTCCCGCCCGGAGCAGCATGCCCACCGTGATCTCCATGCACGACATGCTCTACTGGAGCCAGCCCCAGATGATGAGCACCCCGGCGTTCACCGAACCCGTGAAGTTCATGGAGCGCCTGGGTGCACGGAACGCCAGCCGGATGATCACCATCAGTGAGGTGTCCCGGCGCGAGATCATCACCTACCTCGGCTTCCCGGCGGACCGCATCGACCTCATCCCCCTCGCCGGCACCGCCCTGCCGATGGGCGAACGACGACCGGACACGGAGCACCCCTTCATCCTGGCGACGGGCAACCGGCGCCCGCACAAGAACTGGGCTGGTCTCATCAGGGCGTTGCCGCTCGTGGACGAGGCGATCCGTCCTCGGGTGGTCATCACCGGCAGCCACGGGGAGGACCCGCTGCGCGCCGTCGTCGACGAGGTCGGCATGCACGACTGGGTCGAACTGCGATCGTGGTTGAGCAGCGAGGAACTCGGCCACCTCTACGAGACGGCGACCGCGCTCGCCATGCCGTCCTTCCACGACGGTTTCAGCCTGCCGGCACTCGAGGCCATGATGGCCGGGCTCCCTGTGCTCATCTCCGACATCCCCGTGTACCGGGAGGTCGCGGGCGATGCGGCCGAGTACTTCGACCCGCACTCCTTGGAGTCGATCGCCAACGCCATGACGACGGCGGTCAGCGACCCCGCACGGATGGCAGAACTCACCGATCAGGGCAGGGAGCGCGCCAAGCAGTTCTCCTGGGAACGCGTGGCGACACGCACACTCGAGACCTTCCGGACCACACTCGCCTGACGCGACGCGGCTGGATGGCGAGCGACCGCCATCCAGCCGCGTCGCGCTACTCCGACTGCGGCTGGATGACCGGGATCGACTCGGTGTCGGCCGGGCCGAGCGCGATCGTCGGCATCGACACCGTGATGAGCGAGCCGTCGGCGCGGCGGCTGCCCTCGATGTCGCTCGCGCTCGGCTCGCCGACGAGGTGCGGACCCTGGTTGTCGAGCGGAACGGTGACCGTCGTCCCTGCCTCGACGAGCACGTTACCGCCGCCGACGACGAACGACGCGGAATCGCCCTCTTCGACGGTGAACCGCATCTCGGTGCGCCGGACGGAGATACGCACCCGCGTGCCCTTGACCGTGAGTCGGAAGGTGATGCCCTGCCAGTCGACCGGCAGGCGCGGCGAGAAGGAGATCACGCCGCCGTGGTCGCGCATGCCCGCGAAGCCGAGCACGAGCGCACTCCACACGCCGCCGGTGGAGGCGACGTGCACACCGTCAGGGGTGTTGCGGTGCAGGTTCGCGAGGTCGACGAACAGCGCCGACCAGAAGTACTTGAGCGCGAGCCGCTGGTACCCGACCTCGGCGGCGATGATCGACTGCACGACCGCCGACAGGGTCGAGTCGCCCGTCGTCAGCGGGTCGTAGTAGTCGAAGTCGGCGAGCTTCTCCTCGTCGGTGAAGTGGTCGCCCTGCAGGAGCAGTGCCAGCACGACGTCCGCCTGCTTGAGCACCTGGAAGCGGTAGATGACGAGCGGGTGGAAGTGTAGGAGGAGCGGAAGGTGCTCCGGAGGCGTGTGATCGAGGTCCCACAGCTCCTTCTCGAGGAACTGGGCGTCCTGTGGGTGGATGCCGAGCCGCTTGTCGAAGGGGATGTGCATGTGCTCGGCGGCGCGCTGCCACTCGCGGACCTCGGCGTCGTCGAGCGACAGCCGCGTGACCAAGCGCTCGAAGGAGGCCGGGTCGTCCTCGCGGAGGCGCTCCACGGCCTCGACGGCCGACAGCAGGTTCGCCCGTGCCATGACGTTCGTATAGAGGTTGTCGTTCACGACGGTGGTGTACTCGTCGGGCCCCGTGACCCCGTAGATGTGGAACGAGTCCTTGCCGTTCGCGCGCCAGAAGCCCAGGTCGGCCCACATGCGGGCCGTCTCGACGAAGATGTCGACGGCTCCGCGGGCGAGGAAGTCCTCGTCCCCCGTCGCCGCGACGTACTGCCGTAGCGCGTAGGAGATGTCGGCGTCGATGTGGTACTGCGCCGTGCCGGCCGCGTAGTACGCGGACGACTCGAGCCCGTTGATCGTGCGCCACGGGAACAGGGCGCCGTGCTGGTTGAGCTCGGTCGCGCGGGAGCGGGCGGCGTCGAGCATGTTCTGGCGGAACCGGAGGGCGTTCCGTGCGACGAGCGGCGCCGTGTAGCTGAGGAACGGGAGGACGTAGACCTCGGTGTCCCAGAAGTAGTGGCCACCGTACCCGGACCCGGACACACCCTTCGCCGCGACACCGCCGCCGTCCGTGCGTGCGGACGCCTGCGCCAGCTGGAAGAGGTTCCAGCGCGTCGCCTGCTGGATGGCAGGCTGTCCGTGGACCTCGACATCGGAGCGCGCCCAGAAGTCCTCCAGCCACAGCTCCTGGTTGCGGATCGCCGATTCGATGCCGTTCTCGGCGGAACGGTCGAGCGTGCGGGCGCAGCGGTCGGCGAGTTCCTTCGGCGGGACGGCGTTCGAGGTGTGGTAGCTGATGATCTTGGTGAGCTTCGTGGGCACGCCCGCGCGACCGCGGATCGTGTACACGTGCTTCGCGAGGTCGGACTCGATGTGCGTCGAGACCTCGTACTCGTTCTCGGTCTCGATCGTGTGGTCGGCGCCGGCGACGATCGTCATGCCGGAGTTCGTCGTCTGGTACCCGAGCATCGCTCGTGGACCGTCGATGAGCTTGTAGCGAGGCTGCAGCACCCGCTCGGTGAGGGACTCCGCCTTGCGCGGGTCGCCCATCCCCGGCTCGGGTGCGTTCGTCAGGTAGTCGTCCTGACGGTCCTGGCGGTTGATGATCTGACTGGAGAGCACGAGCGACGCGTCCGCGTCGAGCAACGTGACCTCGTAGTCGAGGACCGCGAGGTGGCGGTCGGTGAAGGACACCATGCGACGGGAACGGATGTGGACCCGCTTCCCGGAGGGCGTCCGCCATTCGAGTTCGCGGCTGAGGACGCCGGTCTTGAAGTCGAGGCGACGTTCGAAGCTCAGGAGGTCGGCGTCGTTGAGGATCAGCGGCTCGTCGTCGACATAGAGGCGGACGACCTTCGTGTCGGGCGCGTTGACGATCGTCTGGCCGACGCGCGCGAAGCCGAACGCCTCCTCGGCGTGACGGATCGGCCAGGTCTCGTGGAACCCGTTGATGAACGTGCCGTGGACGTGGCCGTCGCGGCCCTCCTCGACGTTGCCGCGGAACCCGAGGTAGCCGTTGCCGAGCGCGAACAGGGTCTCGGTCGTGCCCTCGTCGTCCGCGTCGACGTGCGTCTCGACGAGCGCCCAGTCGTCGAGCGGGAACCGGTGACGGTCGAGCGGGTCGCTGGTGATGTGGTTCATGCCTGGTCCTCGGAGAAGTCGTGGGGTGCCGTGGGGGTCTGTGAGTCGGCCGGCGCGTCCGGCCCGGCTGTTCGCGAGGCCGACCGCAGTGGGTCGACGAGCTCGGCGAGGTCATCGACCACGATGTCCGCACCCGCATCGATGAGCGCCTGGTGTCCGATACCGCGGTCGACGCCGAGCACGAGACCGAAGTCGCCGCGGCGGCCGGCCTCGACCCCGGAGTGCGCGTCCTCGACGACGACGCACTCCGACGGAGCGTAGCCGAGCAGGCGACCGGCCTCGACGTAGGTGTCCGGTGCGGGCTTGCCGGCGATCCCCTCGCGCGCAGCGACGACGCCGTCCATCACGACCGGGAACCGCTCACGGAGCCCTGCCGCTCGGAGGACGACCTCGGCGTTCTTGGAACTCGACACCACGGCGACCTCGAGCCCTGCCTGCTCGACCGTGTCGAGGAAGGTCAACGATCCCGGGTACGCGGCGATGCCGTCCGCTTCCAGGACGGCCGTGAACACCGAGTTCTTCCGGTTGCCGAGACCGCACACGGTCTCCAGCTCAGGCGCGTCGGTCGGTGAACCCTCAGGGAGCGTGATGCCGCGTGACGCGAGCATCGCGCGCACCCCGTCGTACCGCGGCTTGCCGTCGATGTACTGGAAGTAGTCGGCGTCGGTGTACGGCTCGGTGATCCCGTGGGCGAGGAGCTCGTCGGTGAAGAGCTTCGCCCAGGCGTGCATGTGGATCTCGGCGGTCGGGGTGATGACGCCGTCGAGGTCGAACAGCACCGCCCGGCAGCCGAGGAGCCGCGCGGCCGCCTCGTCGAGGGTCAGGACGTCGTTCGATGGCGCGTTGATCGGCTGGGTCACGGTGCACGGTCCTCGTCGGTTTGGGGGAAGAGGTGGACAGTGGAACGGAAGCTGCTGCGGACCGGTGGGGCGGCCGCGCAGACCCAGCCTAGGAGAGTTTGGCCACCACGTCGTACACGCGGTCGATACCGGCGTGGACCGGGAAGTGGTGGTTGCCGACGAACAGCCCGTCCTCGTGGATCTTGTCGGCGGCGGGGAGTTCGGCCGGGACCTTCGCGTCGAGGTACTTCATGACCGGGTTCTTCGTGAAGTTGCCCGCCACGATGGGCCGTGACTCGATCCCTGCGGCGGCGAACGCCTGCACGACCTCCTTGCGGCGGCCGGCGAGCGCGCCCTCGAGCACGAGGGAGAAGCCGAACCAGCTGCTCTCGCCCTGCTCGCGCTGGATGCGCACGGAATCGAGGTCGGCGAAGCGTTCCGTCCAGTACACGGCGTTCTCCCGACGGCCGGCGATGAGCTGTGGGACCTTCTGGATCTGCTCGATGCCGATCGCGCCGGACATCTCGAGCGGGCGGACGTTGTACCCGGGAAGGACGAAACGGAAGAGGTCGTCCCACTCGTCGCCCGACTTGTCGTGGACGGCGTTCTTCTCGGGGAGTCCGCGGGTCCAGCCGTGAGCCCGCAGCGAGATGAGCATCTGCGCCGTGGCCTCGTCGTCCGTCAGGATCATCCCGCCCTCCATCGTCGAGATGTGGTGGGAGAAGAAGGCGCTGAACGTCCCCATCGCACCGACCGTGCCGGCGAACCGACCGTCGTCCTTCGCGCCGAGGGACTCGCAGTTGTCCTCCAGCAGGAGGAGACCGTGACGTTCGGCGAGTGCCGTGAGCGCCGCGAAGTCGTTCGGGTTGCCGAGGAGGTTGACCGCGAAGATCGCCTTGGTGCGCGGGGTGATGGCGGCCTCGGCGAGCGACAGGTCCATGTTGAGGGTGTCGACGTCGATGTCGACGAAGCTCGGGATGAGGCCGTACTGCTGGAGCGGGTAGTAGGTGGTGGCCCAGGACACGGCGGGGACCAGGACCTCGTCCCCCGCCTGCAGGTCGACCCGGTCGTCGAGGACGGCAGCGGCGATCGCGAGGAGGTTCGCGCTCGAACCGGAGTTGACCATGACGCCGAAGCCGGCGCCGAACGCACTGGCGAAATCGCGCTCGAACTGCGCGACCAGCGGCCCCATGGTGAAGCGGCCGCTGTCGACGACGCGCTGGATGGCGGCGTACTCCGCGGCGTCCCAGGAGGAGGTCGCGAGGGGGAAACCGGAGTCGAAGGTGTCGTCGGTCATGCTGTCTGGGGCTCCTGAGCTGCGAGGTAGGCGTGGTAGCTCGCGGCGACGCCGGCCGCGAGCGGGGTGGTGGGGTTCCAGCCGAGCGCACGGGCGGCGGCTGAGTCGAGCAGGCGCTGGTGCACGCCGGAAGGCTTGGTGGCGTCGTACCGGAAGCGACCGGTGAAGCCGGCGGCGCGACCGGCTGCTTCGTAGTACTCGGTGATGCTGTGGTCGACACCCGGCCCGAGGTTGAGCGTGACGGGCCACGCCGCGAGTGAGCCGAGCTGCGTGACGAGCCACGCCGCGAGGTCGGGCGTGTAGGTGAACTCGCGTCGGGCGGTGCCGTCGCCCCAGACCTCGACCTCGTCGGAGCCGCTCGCCACGGCGGCGTGGACCTTGCCGAGGGCGGCGGCGATGAGGTGCGCCTGACCGTGGGTGTAGTCGTCGCCCGGGCCGTAGAGGTTCGACGGCACTGCTGCGCGATAGGCGAACCCGTACTGCCGACTCGCGTACTCGCAGAGCTTCGTCCCGGCGATCTTCGCGAGCGCATACCCCTCGTTCGCGCCCTCCAGCGTGCCGCTGAGGAGAGCGCCCTCACCGATCGGCTGTGGGAGCCCCTCGGGGTAGATCGCCGCGCTCGACACGTAGAGCAGCTCGGGGACACCGGCATCGATCGCGCCTCGGACGACCGAGGTGTCGATCAGGAGGTTGTCGAGCAGGAAGTCGGTGGGACGCTGCAGCTTCGCCTGGATGCCGGCGACCTTGGCGGCGGCGTGCACGATCGCGTCCGGCGCCGTCCGGCCGATGAGGGCTGCGACGGCGGCTCGATCGGTGAGGTCGGCGTCCGCACGCGTCGCCACGATCAGCTCGTCGGCGGCGCGGAGCGTGGGCCAGACCGCGGCGATGCTCGAACCGAGCATGCCGGCACCACCGGTGAGGAGAACGCGCACCGCGCCTAGACCTCCGCGGTGTCGATGTAGGGCTTGCCCGACGCCTCGAGCTCGGCGACGTCGGAGTCGACCATGATCTGCGCGAGGCGCGGCGGGAGCACCTTCGGGGTCCAGCCGAGGACGGACTCGGCCTTCGCGTAGTCACCGATGAGCGCGTCGACCTCGGTGGGACGGAGGTAGCGCTCGTCGAACTTGACGTACTTCTCCCAGTCGAGGTCGAGCCGCTCGAAGGAGAACTGCAGGAAGTCCTTGACGGTGTACGCGGTGTTGGTGGCGAGCACGAAGTCGGTCGGTTCGTCGGCCTGCAGCATCCGCCACATGCCCTCGACGTAGTCGGGCGCGTAGCCCCAGTCGCGGACGGCGTCGAGGTTGCCCATGTACAGGAAGTCCTGCTGGCCAGCGGCGATGCGCGCGGCGGCGCGGGTGATCTTGCGGGTCACGAAGGTGCCACCGCGTCGCGGCGACTCGTGGTTGAACAGGATGCCGTTGACCGCGAACATCCCGTAGGCCTCGCGGTAGTTGCGGGTGATCCAGTAGGAGTAGACCTTCGCGACGCCGTAGGGCGAACGCGGGTAGAACGGGGTCTCCTCGTTCTGCGGCGGCGGCGTCGCCCCGAACATCTCGGAACTGGACGCCTGGTAGAAGCGGCAGTGGAGACCGATCTGGCGGATGGCCTCGAGGAGCCGGACCGTCCCGATGCCGGTCGTGTCGCCGGTGTACTCCGGCTCGTCGAAGCTGACCCGTACGTGCGACTGCGCGGCGAGGTTGTACACCTCGTCGGGCTGGATCTCCGCGAGCAGTGTCGCCAGGCGCGAGCCGTCGGCCAGGTCGGCGAAGTGCAACTGGAGCCTGGGCGAACCGTCGTGGGTCGCCTCGGGGTCGTAGATGTGGTCGATCCGCCCGGTGTTGAAGGTCGACGCGCGACGCACGAAACCGTGCACCTCGTACCCCTTCGACAGCAGGAGTTCTGCGAGGTAGCTGCCGTCCTGGCCGGTGATACCGGTGATGACGGCCTTCTTGGTGGTGACGCCTGTCGTGGCCGGGGCCGCCGGGGCTGATGTCTCAGTCATGGAAGACCACTCTACCCGGGCCGTGGTCTCCTTCGGGCGGCCCTCCCGCTCCGGAAGCTTGCTACCGTACCGGGGTGACGCTCGACATCATGATGCCTTTCTACGGCCGCTTCGACCACTTCCGCACGGCGGTGCTGAGTGTGCTCGCGCAGACCGATCCGGACTGGCGGTTGGTCGTCGTCGATGACGTGTATCCCGACACGGCGCCGGGCGAGTGGCTGCAGTCGCTCGGCGACGATCGCATCGTGTACCTCCGCAACGAACGGAACCTCGGGGTGAGCGGCAACTTCGACCGCTGCATCGAACTCGTGACGGCGGAACGGTGTGTCCTCATGGGGTGCGACGACGAGCTCCTCCCGGAGTACGTGGCGCGGATGGCGACCATCGCGGCGAGATTCCCCGACGTCGACCTCATCCAGCCCGGTGTGGAAGTGATCGACGAGGCCGGGCAGGTCGTCCGACCACTGGGCGACCGGATCAAGGCGATCCTCCGACCGGCCGCACCCGAGCCGGTCCGGCTCGCCGGCGAGCGACTCACGGCCAGCCTGCTCCGCGGCAACTGGGCGTACTTCCCGTCCGTGTGCTGGCGCGTCGATTCGGTTCGGCGCTTCGGGTTCCGGGCCGACCTCCACGTGGTCCAGGATCTCGCCCTGATGATGGAGATCTTCCGCGGCGGCGGCACGCTCGTGCTCGACGACACCACGGTCTTCCGGTATCGCCGACACGGCGGGAGTGTGTCCTCCTACACCGCCGTGGACGGCAAGCGCTTCCAACAGGAGCGCACGGTGTTCGCCGAGGAAGCCGCCCGACAGGCGGCGCTCGGTTGGAACCGGGCTTCTCGAGTCGCCCGCGCGCACGTCACCTCGCGGCTGAACGCGGCCCTGCAACTCCCGAAGGCGGCGCTCGCCCGCGACACCGCGGGACTGCGCATCCTGCTCCGGCACACCTTCGTCTGATCAGCCCGTCGCACGGATCGACCAGGCTCTCCCTGAGTAGGATTGGCTCATGCCGCACCAGCTCGAACGCACGCTCATCGTCATGCCGGCGCTCAACGAGGAGGCGTCCGTCGCCGCCGTGGTGCGTGAGGTCCAGGACAAGCTGCCGGGTGTCGCGATCCTCGTCGTGAACGACGGCTCGACCGACGACACGACCGTCCAGGCGAGGTCTGCGGGCGCCGTCGTTGCCGAGCTCCCGTTCAACCTCGGGGTCGGCGGTGCGATGCGGGTCGGCTTCAAGTACGCGCTCGAGCATGGGTACCGCAACGTCGTGCAGGTCGATTCGGACGGACAGCACGACCCGGCCGGCGTGCTGCAGCTCCTCGATGAACTGGCGACCGCCGACCTCGTCCTCGGCGCGCGGTTCGCGGGTGCGGGCAACTACGAGGTGCGAGGACCCCGCAAGTGGGCGATGGTCGTGCTCTCCGGCGTCCTCAGCCGCGTCGCACGGACGAAGCTCACCGACACGACGAGTGGTTTCCGCGCGACGGGACCTCGGGCGGTCCGGCTCTTCGCCGAGCACTACCCTGCCGAATACCTCGGTGACACGATCGAGTCGCTCGTGATCGCCGCGCGCGCCGGTTGCGTCATCCGCCAGGTGCCCGTGGCCATGCGGCCCCGCGCTGGCGGCACCCCGTCGCACAACCCGTTCAAAGCCGCGACCTACCTGGCGCGCGCCGGCCTCGCGCTCGTGTTCGCACTCATCCGACCGCCGGTCGCGCTCCAAGGAGAGGTGGTGACCGCATGATGCCCCTCGGCACCTACATCCTGGGCATCGTCGCCGCCCTGTTCACGCTCGGGGTCGTCATCGAGATGCTCCGACGCCGCAGGATGCGCGAGCGCCACGCCGTGTGGTGGCTCGTGGCCGGCTGCCTCGCGCTCATCATCGGTGTCTTCCCCCAGGTGCTCGCCGGTGTCGCCGTCGCGATCGGCGTGGAGATCCCGACGAACCTCGTGTTCTTCGTGAGCATCCTCGTCCTGTTCCTCGTGAGCATCCAGCACAGCTCGGAACTGACCACACTCGAGCAGCGGAGTCGGACGCTCGCCGAGGAGAGCGCTCTGCAGGACCTGCGCATCACCGAGCTTGAACGCCGACTCGCCGACGGCGCACCGGACGGGGGCAACGGCACCGCCTGACGCCGGCAGCGCCTGAGCGCCCCTCAGGAAGCGACCGGGCGTCCGCGCAGGAGTCCGACCACGTGCACGACGAGCCCGGCGACCGGTCCGACCGTGAGCGCCAGGAGCGTGCGCTCGTGGAGGCCGAGCGGAAGCAGCAGCGTGGCGACCATCGCGAGCGCGGCGACGATCCATCCCGCCGCGAAAGCGGTGTGCTGCGATCGTGAGAGCGTCGCGGACCCGGTCACGCACAGTGCGCCGACGAGCCCGGCCGTCGCGACGAGCAGCCCGATGGTCCCTCCCGCGAGGACATCGGAGCGCCCGAACACGATGGAGAGCGCCCACGGACCGAGCCACCACGCGAGCAGGCCCAGCACCCCTGCCGCCACGATGACGAGGACGACCATCCGGAGGACCCACCCGAGCACGGCGTCCGCGTGGGAACGGAACACGATGACGAGGTAACTCTGCAGCGCCAGGACGACGATGACGATGGGCGCCCGGGTCAGCGTGATGGCGTAGGTGAGCGATCCGAAGGCGTTCGGCGAGACGGTGTCGCCCGTGGCCTGGATGACGAGGGGCAGCCCACTCACCATCACGCCCGTCGCCGCGGAGGCGACCACCGTCCGCAGCACGTTCCAGCTGAGGGCCGTCGGACCGACGTCGATGCCGAACCGGCCGACCACCCCGCGGCGGACGAAGGGCCACAGGATGAGCGGTGTCAGCACGAACGGCGCGGCGACACCCCAGGCGAGCAGCGTCGTGTCGTCGGTCACCAGGAGGAGGCCACCGACGATCGCGAACCGCAGGAGCCCGTCGACGATCGTCAATGCCGCAACCGAGGTCCAGAGCGAGAGGCCGTACAGGACGCCGGCCGTCGCAGCCACGATCACGTAGGCGGCGAGTCCGACGACGAGCTGCGGGACCAGTGCCCACCCCGCGTCGGGGAAGACCGCCCCGACCCACAGCCAGGCGGTCGCGGCGACGAGCACGGCAGCGACCGCGGACGCGGCGAGGGCGAAGTTCCGCACGACCGGCGCGCGCGTCGACGTCTCGACGGTGACGGGATCCGGGTGCGTCGCGCGGGCCACCTCCTGCTGCACCCCGGAGAGGGCGCTGACCAGGAGGTAGAGCGCGGACCAGAAGACGGAGAACGGCGCGTACGCCGCCGTTCCGAGCGCCGCCCCGGTCACGATCTGCAACAGGTAGCCCGCGCCACCTCCGACAGCCGTCGCCACGAGGATGAGGACGGCGCCATTGGGTCCGCGACGCGCGGCGTCGGCGGGCGTGGCGCTACCGGGAGCCGACACGCCGGTCCTCGACGGGAGGGTGCAGAACGAGAGGCACGGAGCGGGATCCTTCGCTTGGGACGGACGACATTCGATGGTACCGCCGCACCGGCCGCCGCCCAGGTCGGCGGGTAGACTGACGCAGCAGACCAGACCGAACGCGCGGCCAGATGCAGCGTGTGCTCCCTGATTGGACCAGCCGCCCATGGCCTCAGCCCCTTCCGTCCCACCGATCGACGACCGGGAACGGGGGGCACGCCAGGCTCATGGCCTCGTCCGCCGCTTCCTCATCGTGTTCGCGTTCGCGTGGATCGTCTGCACGGCGATCACGAGCGCCTGGGCGCTGACGACCCCGCTCGCGGCAGCACCCGACGAGCCGGCGCACATCGTCAAGGCCGCTTCGGTGGCTCGCGGGCAGCTCGTCGGACCCTCGACGCCGAAGGGCAACGTGGTGCAGGTGCCGTCGTACATCGCCTGGACCAACAATCAGACCTGCACCGCCTTCACCGAGACGGTCACGGCCGACTGTGTCACGCAGGTGCCGGGCGACCCGACCACCCTCGTCGACATCACCACCACGGCCGGACTCTACAACCCGCTGTACTACGTCCTCGTGGGGTGGCCGTCGCTCGTCTTCGACGACTCCACGGGCATCTTCGCCATGCGGCTCATGAGCGCACTGGTCTGCTCGTTCTTCCTCGCCGTCGGCTTCGCGCTCATCGCCACCTGGCGCCACCGTGCCCTGCCCATCGTCGCCTTCCTGACCGCGGCGACACCGGTCACCCTGTTCCTGGCGGGGACGATCAACCCGAACGGCCTCGAGGTCACCGCGATGATGGCGGCCGTCGTCGGACTGCTGACGATCACGACGAGACAGTCCGCGGCCCCGCTGTGGCTCCCCTTGAGCACTCTCGTGGTCGGCGGCGTCTTTGCAGCCAACACGCGTGGTCTGTCTCCCTTGTGGCTCGCGATGGCCATCGCTGCGGCACTCGTGCTGCTACCCGGTCGGGACCTCCTCGCGCTGTTGAAGCGCCGTTCGGTGCAGGTGACGATCGTCCTCGTCGCGCTCGGCACCGCCGCCGCCGCCGCATGGTTGCTCGGCTCGAACTCGCTCGCCATGGCGGTCGACCCCAATGCGCCGCCTCCCCCGTACCCGCACGTCGGTGACGCGCCCATCGTCGGGGTCGCGGTCATCCTCGACCTCACCTTCTACTACGGTGCGCAGATGATCGGCGAGTTCGGCTGGCTCGACACGCCCGCCCCCGACGCGGTGTTCTTCATCTGGCCGGCCGTCATCGGCCTGCTGCTCCTCGGTGCCGGTGTCCTCCTCCGCGGGCGTCGACTGGTCGTCGCCGTCCTCCTCATGGCGGCCGTCGTCTTCGTCCCCGCGCTCCTCCAGGGCGTGTGGGTGACCTCGGGAGGGATCATCTGGCAGGGCCGGTACACGCTGCCGCTGTTCGCGCTCATGCTCCTCACCATCGGCGCACTGCTCGCCGAGCACGGCTCGGCGCTCGGCCGCTCGATCCAGCGGCGACTCGTCGTGATCCTGATCGCCGCGCTCGGATTCGCCCAGTTCCTCAGCTACATCGGGGCGCTGCGCCGGTACAGCATCGGCGACACCGGTGGGAGCTGGCTCGCGATGATCACCCGGCCGGAGTGGGCGCCGCCGGGCGGCATGACGCTCTGGCTCGCCATCGGCGTCCTCACGATCGGAGCGGCCTGCTTCGGAGCAGCACGACTCGCCTTGCGCGCGCGGGCCGAGGACGAGCTCGTGACCGTTCGCTGACACCCCTCCCCCGCTGCGGACGACGAAGGCGCCGACACCCTGGAGAGTGTCGGCGCCTTCGTCGTCGCATCGGCGTGGTCAGTTCACGCGGACCGTGGTGCAACCGAAGAGCACGTTCTTGCCGGTGTTGAACACCGCGGTCCCGATCCCGTAGCCACAGACCTTGTAATCACCAGCGGCCGTCACCGGTATGGACTCGCTGAGCCCGTGCGCACCGCCGTAGGCGGGATAGATCCGTGCAATGTCCGAACGCACCTTGTCAGCCTGGAACGCGTACCCCTTCACCGTCCCGTCGGGCGCCGTGACATAGACGTGCATCTGGATCGGCGTCTTCGGAAGCTGTGCGTCGACCGTCCACCCGGAGACGGACAGCGAGGCGTTCCCGGCCGTCGTCGAACCGGACACCTGGGCTCCGTCGAACGACCCGACCGGGTAACTCGTCCCCACGGTCACGGTGCGGCACCCGATCGTGGAGTTCATCCCGACGCTGAGCGGCGACACCGCGATGCCGTAGGCGCACACCTGGTAGTCGCCGGGGGCCGTGACGGGGAAGGACTCGGAGAAACCATGCGGTCCGGTGGCCCCGTAGACACGATTCACGTCATCACGCTGGCCGCCGGACCCGCGCACATAGCCGGAGCGCTTCCCGGTCGGATCGGTGATGTAGACGTGTACCGGGATCGCTGTTCCGAGTGCGCCACGATCAAGCGTCCATCCACCCACGTTGATCGACGCGCCTGTGGCTGACTGACTGACGTCGACGAGATCCAAGCTGCCGGCCGGGAAGTCCTTCACGAGGTCGACCGCCACACAGCCGAGCTCCGTGTTCACTCCGACGTTCTGCCAGAACTTGGCGATGCTGTAAGCACAGACCTCATACCGCCCGCCTGCAGACACCGGGAAGCTCTGGCTGAACCCGTGGGCAGCGCCCGCCCCAGGGTACACGTTGGCGACATCGGGGCGTGATGCGGACGCCGTCATGGCGGTTCCCGGACGTTGCCCGTCGGGTTGCCTCACGTAGATGTGCACGTCGTTCGAAACCGACTTGGCGTCAGGATCCATCGCCCACCCCGCGACGTAGAGCGCCGTCGTCGAACCGCTTCCGGTAACCCGGACCGCGTCGAGTGAACCGATCGGCGCATCCTGCGGCACGCTCACCGACTTGCATCCGAGCAACCGGTTGGCGCTCAAACCGATCCCGTATACGCAAGCGGTGTAGGTCCCCCCACGGGTGACGGTGATGTTGGTGCTGTAGCCGTGGGCCTCACCGGCGCCCGGGTACGCGCGCGCGACATCCGGTCTGGACTTGTTCGCCTGCATGACCGACCCCTTGGTCGAGCCGTCAGGGTAGGTCAAGTACACATGCGCCTCAAGCGATGCGGAGGTGCGGTTGAGGTCCAGGGTCCAGCCCGACAGGGAGATGGTCGCATCATTCGCCCCGACGTTGACGCTCAACGCGTCGTAGGCGCCTGCAGGGTTCAACACCCCGTTGGTCGGTCCGAACCAGTCGGTGTAGATGCGGAAGAAGTTCCGGTTGCCGTACGCACTGCAGCCGTCGCCCGTGCCGTAGAGGTTCGCGAGCGCCGCGGCGTTCGGCTGGTACGGCGTGTAGTTGTACAACCCTGCGGTCGCGGCGTTCTCGATGAAGACGTTGCTGGACCCGCACGAGGCGGTCGGCGAGAACCGGACGGCGTTGACGCGCCCAGGAACATGGTTCCACCGGGTCGGGTTCGCCTGGTAGTTCTTGAACTGCAGGGCGGCCGCGTACACCTGGTTGAAGAACCCGTAGTAGGTCGTATCGCAGTCGGCCGTGTCCGGGCACCCGTAGCCGGTCGCGCTGCGGTACTGCCGATCGCTCGGCCAGGTGTCGGTGATGAGTCCCTGTTCCTTCTCGATGAGGACGATCATGGCCTTCTGGCTGATCCCGCAGGCCGCTCCCACCTTGGAGATGATGCTCGCCGCCGATTCCCGACCGGAACCCGCATAGGCGGCACAGCGACCGGAGACAGCGGCCCGGGAAGGAGTCGCCTGAGCGTAGTCCTTGAGGCAGGTGTAACCGGCACGACAGCTCGGCACAGCTCGATTCAGGAAGTCCTGGACCGCAGGCGCGCTCATGGCGCCGCCGTCGTAGAAGAGCTGGTCGCTGATGATCGAACCGGCTCGGAAGTCGGACCCGTTGGCGGCCTCGGCGCTCGGGGCGACGGCCGGGGCGACCGTCAACACGCCGACGAGGAGAGCGAAGACCGTCGCGATGACGATGAGTGGGCTGCGGCGCGTCATGGTACCTCCACCGTCAGCGGCTCAGAGGTGAGCGCTCCGGTCTTGTCCGATTGGTAGGAGAGGACGGCCGTCCACGTCCCGCTGGTGAAGTCGCTGATCTGGGTTTGAACGGTGCCGCACGAGGTGGTCTTCGAGTCGGCGAGTCCCTCGCTGGTGACGACCACGTCCGGGCCCGAGCCGGAGAACGTGAACGTGCAGGTCCCGCCGTTCTCGATGACGCCGGCGATGTAGCCGGATGCCGAGACCGTCGTTCCGTCGGGGTCGACACCGGCGAACACCATGACCGCGTCGAGCGGGATCGGTTCCGGATCCGCGGTTTTGAAGGTGGGTTCGACGCCTGGAAGCAGGGTCTGGCTCGGGGTCGGGCTTGCGCTCGACTCGGCCGGATCACCGCCGAAGCAGCCGGTCAGACCGACGCCGACGAGCAGAGCCGTCACCACGCAGGCCGCTGGGCGTATGCGCCACTCGGTCATCAGTCCTCCTCGGCACGCCGGATGTGCCCCTTTCAGGGTACCGGGTTCGAAACAGCTGTCGATGACCTGAATGTCGGCGCGTCGATGGTGCTCAGGCCGAATCGGGCGTCCACGAGCGCGATCGCGAACGTCGGGAAGCGTAGGGGTGGTAGGCGTCGTCCGGGTGTTCGGGAAGGTACGGGTCACGGTAGATCACGCCCCAGCGAGCACGTACCGTCCTCAGTTCCCACTCGTGCACGATCGCGATCCGGGTCTTCGACTCGTAGTGGTAGAGGTGCACCCGAGCGAGATACAGGATACGAAGTCCCAGGGAGCGCACTTTCAGAGACAGGTCGACGTCGTTGAAGTTCAACGGCAGCGACTCAGTGACGCCGCCGACGCGAGCGTAGGTGTCGCGGCGCAGCGCGGCGCACGCGGCGGTCACGCCCGAAACCTCGCGGTCGATCTTGAGAGCGGCGTGCGGCGCCGAATCACCGAAGCGGTAGGCGGTGAGCGGATGCGAGAACCCTCGATTCGCGTAACGGTGACCGGCGTGCTGGATGAGCCCGTCCTCGTACACGAGCTGCGCGCCGGTCATTCCGACGTCCGCTTGGAGCAAAGGTGCGACCAGCTCGACCAGGAAGTCGTCCGAGATGACCTCGACGTCATCGTTGAGCAGGACGATCATCTCGCCGCGGCTCTCGACGAACCCGACGTTGCACTTCTCCCCGTAGTTGAACGGCCGGTCGAACGGCACCAGGGTGAGCCGATCGCCGGCGATCTCGCGCAGGAGGTCGAGGACGGTCGCCGGCGTCGTCAGGTCGTAGACCACGACGATCTCGAGATCGACGTCTCCGGCATGCTCGAGCACGGACCGGACGGCACCGATCACGAACACGCGCTCGACGTCGTCGATGACTCCCGAACTGCCGCGCGTGGGGATGATCACGCTGACCGAGGTCGCCGGGTCCAACGCGCGGCGGACGCGAGCGGTGTTCGGCCAGTCACCACGCTCGGCGGTCGCGTCGATACCGACCCGTTGGAGATGCGCATCGACCGCACGGACACCCGCATCCCAGGTGTATGGTTTCGCCCCGCTCGACGAGGCGGTCGACTCAGGAAGGGCCCTCCAGTGGTACAGGACCTCGGGGATGTGGTGCACCACCCGTGCGCGTTCGGTGACCTTCAGCGCGAGGTCGTGGTCCTGCGATCCGTCGTAGGTGCTGTCGAATCCACCGACCGCTCGGACGAGGTCAAGACGCATGACCGACAGGTGCCCGAGGTACATGTGCGAGCGGAGCCGCTCGGGCGACCAGTCCGGCTTCTTGAAGACGTCGTAGTGGTACCCGTCGAGGTCCACCTTGTCCTCGTCGGTGTACACGTAATCGATCCGATCGTCCGCGGCGATCGCCTGCGCGACCTGCGCGAGCGCCCCGTGGCCGAGGAGGTCGTCGTGGTCGAGCAGGACCAGGAACCGCCCGGTCGCCGCGGCGACGCCGTCGTTCGATGCAGCGGAGATTCCGCCGTTCGATTCACGGGTGACGACGACGATCCGGTCGTCCTCCGCCGCGAAGCCGCGAAGTGCCTCGAGGACCCGGGGATCCGGCGAGACGTCGTCGACGAGGATGAACTCCCAGTCGCGGAACGCCTGCCGCCGGACCGATTCGACCATCTGCCGCAGCATGTCGATCGGAGGATTGTAGACCGGGGTGACGACGCTGAACAGTGGAGCGGTCACGAGCGGCGCACCACCGAGCGGATGCCGCTGATGGGCTTGATGACGGCGGAGCCCAGCTTCCAGGTGGTCGACGCCAGGATCTGGTCGACCTCGGTACGGGTCCGCTCGTCGCGCAGTTCGAGCGCGAGACGGTGGTCTCGCAGCAGCTTGTGCACCTCGTGCACGAGCCCCTCGCGTTCGTCCTCGAGCTGGTCCACCCGCGCGAAGGCGACGGCGAGCTCGGTCTCGGCGAACCGATCGACCTCAGCACGCAGGGTGTCGCGCTCCGCCGCCAGACCGACGAGGCGGTCGGCGTCGAGCAGCACGCGGTGTTGGAGCGCCTTGACCTGCGCCACGAGCTCCTCAGTGCTCCGCCCAGCGGGCTGCACCCACAGGGCGCCGTCGTCCGCGGTCCCCGCCTCGTGTTCCGTCTCGTCAACCATGTCCATGCAACCTTCCTGAGCGACGCCGTCACGACGCCGATATCTACACGTTGTCGGCGTCGCGCTTACGTTGCTGACGCGCGGCGAACCGCTCGACGACGACCTTCGGGCCGCCGTTCTTGAGGTAGTACGCCACCCGGTCGACGTCACGCCGCATGCCGGTGCGCCGCGGCGGCGTCTGCTGCTGACGCGAGGACGACAGGACGACCGGTTTCGCACCGGCCTCGGCGGGGGCCTTGTCCGCGGCGAGCCGGGGGTTCCGGACGAACTCGACGAGCGGGGCGAGCGCGCTCGACCAGACGAACCGCTCGCGGACGAGCTGCACGTTCGCCCTCGCCGCCTCGCGGGACGCATCGTCGAAGAGCACGTGCTCGATCGCGTCCATGAGCGCGCGCTGGTCGCGCTCCGGAACGGAAACGCCCAGTGTCTCCTCGCGGACGAGGTCACCGAACGAGTCGCCCTCGGTCGTCACGATCGGCAGTCCGGCCCACAGGTAGTCGAGGATGCGGGTGCGGAAGGAGAACGTGGTCTCGACGTGCTGGAAGTGGGTCGAGATCCCGAGGTCCGCCTCGAGGAGGTAGTTGTGGCGGTCGTCGTATGCGACCCACGAGTCATTGAAGAACACGTGGGTCCCCGTGAGGCCCAGTTCGTCGCTCAGCGCACGGGCTGCCACCACAGCGGGCATCTCGGGGACGGAGGGGTTCGGGTGCTTCGTACCCATGAAGAACAACCGCAGGTCCGGGTGCTGCTTGGCGAGCTCGCCGACCGCACGGATCACGATTCCCGGGTCGAACCAGTCGTAGATGCCGCCACCCCAGATGATGACCTTGTCGTCGACACCGATGCCCGGGACGACACCGCGCAACGCGGGACGGGTGTGCTCGGGACGGCCGGCCGGAATGCCGAACGGAGCGATCGCGATGAGGGTCTCGAGATCCTCGTCGCGGGTGTACGTGTACGGGTTGATACGCCCGAGTGCCGCCATCTGGCCGAGCCAGAAGTGTCGCTGGCGCTCGCTCGCGCACAGGAAGAAGTCTCCGCGGGCCAGCTGGTGGTTGAGCACGTCGGTGGCGTCGGAGACCTGATCGCCCCAGGTGACGAGGTTGTCGCTCTTGCCCTGCTCGAGCTGTTCGAGGTGGAGCGGGTCGTACACGTCGATGACGAGCACCTTGGTCGTCGTCTCGAGCGCCGGGAACAGTGCGAGTGCGTGCCCCTGCAGGATGATGACGTCGGCCCACTTCTCGTGCGGCTTCATGCTCGCCGGGCGGTGGTGCGAAACCACGTCGAGTTCAAAGCGCTCGCTCTCGACGGAGACACCGGTCATGCTAACGAGACGGACGTCGTGCTCGTCGGCGAGGGTGTCGGCCATGTTCCAGGCGCGGATCGCCGGACCGGCCATCTTGGCACCGATCGGGTCGCCGGTGATGATGAGCACGCGGCGTCGAAGCGGCTCGTCGAGGACGTTCAGCGAGGAGACGATCTTGTCGTACCCCTCGAGGTAGCTCTCGATCGGGTACGCGGGCTCGTCGATGTTGCCGAGCAGGAGCCGCAACTGGCGGTCGGAACGGGTACGGGTCGCCTGCACCAGCGCGCGGTCCTTCGCGAGCTCCGGCAGGTTCTCCACGACCTGGTCGATGGCGTTGACACCGGCGAGGAGCTGCTTGGAGAGCATCGAGGCCGGGCTGCCGTCGTCGTCCTTCGACTTGCGCAGATCGAGCGCCGTGGTGTCGAGCTTCGCCCGACCCGTGGCGCGACGCGTCGCCAGCAGCACCGCTGCCGCGAACGAGCGGCTGAGGGCCTCGTCGTCGAGGTTCTTGTAGAGCGTGTAGAGGGCGTTGCGCTCGAGCAGGTAGGTCTCGAAGTAGTTGCCGAACTTCTCCATCGACGCGTGGTGTTTGTGGAACGCCAGCGACTTCGGCTGGAACCGGAACCGGTAGCCGAGGAGGTTCAATCGCCAGCCGAGGTCGACGTCCTCGTAGAACATGAAGTAGCGGTCGTCGAACCCTCCGAGTTGTTCGAAGAGCTCGGCCCGGACGAACATCGCCGCGCCGGTGCCGAACAGGACGTCCTTCTCGACGCTCCATTCGGGTCGGTCGTGTTCACCGGCGTGCGGTTTGTACCCCATGCCGTACCACGTGAGCGCCGAGCCGACATAGTCGACGCGTTCACCTTCCCAGTCGAGCACCTTGCTCGCGACGGCGCCGATGTCCTTGCTCTCGGCGAAGGTGTCCATCGCCGCGTTGATCCACTGGTCGTCGGGGCGTGCATCGTTGTTGAGGAAGGCGACGAATTCACCGCTCGACTTCGAGACGCCGAGGTTGCAACCACCGGTGAAGCCGCCGTTGACCTTGGAGGGCACGATCGTCGCGAGGTCCCCCAGGGTGGCGAGCTGCTCGAGGCTGTCGTCGCCGGAGCCGTTCTCGACCACGATGATCTCGAGGCGGTCCTGCGGGAAGTCGATTTCGCGGAGCGTCCGCACGCACTGGATCGTATCCGCGGATCCGCGGTAGTTCACCAGGATGACGGATACGACGCCCGGACGTCTCTTACGTGTGTTCTTCACTCTTGCTCCTCGACATATCCTGTCCTCGACAGACCTGCCGAGTGTATCGTTCCGCACCTGAGCGGCGGTTCGGACCGCCGCTCGCTCCATTCAGCCGGCGTTCTCACCGAGGCTGTTGAGGTAGGCGGCGATCGTCGGAGCGGCCTCACCGCTCTCCACGAGTTCGCCGTGCCGCAACCAGGCCGCGTGATCGCACATCTGCTGCACCGTGTCCATCGAGTGGCTCACCAGGATCACCGTCTTGCCCTGCTGCTTGTACTCGACGAACTTCTGACGGCACTTCTCTTGGAACTCCGCGTCACCGACCGCGAGGACCTCGTCGACGACGAGGACGTCGGGGTCGACGTTGATCGCGACGGAGAAGCCCAGACGCACGTACATGCCGGACGAGTAGTTCTTCACCGGCTGGTCGATGAACTGCTCGACGCCGGAGAAGTCGATGATCGTGTCGAGTTTGCGCTCGATCTCCTTGCGCGACATCCCGAGGATCGACCCGTTCAGGAAGATGTTGTCCCGCCCGGAGAGTTCCGGGTGGAATCCCGAGCCGACCTCGAGCAGCGCGGCGAGCTTGCCGCGCGCGGTGATCGACCCCTGCTCGGGATAGTAGATCTTGGCGAGGCACTTGAGCAGCGTCGACTTGCCCGAGCCGTTCGACCCGATGAGACCGAAGGTCGATCCTTCAGGCACCTCGAACCCGACGTTCTTGAGGGCCCAGAAGTCCTCGTGGACGGAACGACGTCGGCGCATGATGGCCGACTTGATGCTCTGGTTGCGCTCGTGGTAGAGCCGGAACTTCTTGCTGACGTCGTCCACGACGACTGCTGCGGTGCTCACAGGGCCTCCGCCAATCTCTTCTCGTGCCGGCGGAAGACGAGCAGGCCCACGGTGAAGGACACGAGCGCCCAGGCGGCGATGGTGAGCAGGTCGGCGGGGTCGGGGAACCGGTTGTCGTACAGGAGGTTCCGGAACACGGCCACGAAGTGCTCGAGCGGGTTGATGCGGTAGATGTCGATGATCGTGATCGGCGTCCCGAACAGCGGGCCGTACTTGTCGGACTGCGCTTGCACGAGCGAGATCGGGTAGATGATCGGCGTCGCGTACATCCAGATCTGCATGATGATGCCCATGAAGTACTGCGTGTCGCGGAAGTAGACGTTGGCGATGGACAGCATCAGTGCGAGGCCCGCGGCGAAGATCGCCAGGAGGACCATGGTGAGCACGACGAGCGGCAGCCACGGCAAGACGAACGCACCGAGCAGGCTCAGCGCGATGCAGAGCACGGCCATCTCGAACAACCAGTTGAAGCCGATGGCACCGACCGCGGAGATCGGGAGCACGATGCGCGAGAAGTACACCTTCTGGATCAGTCCGGTGTTCGCGATGAGCGAGCCCATGCCGGTGTTCACCACGTTCGAGAAGAACATCCAGGGCAGGAGCCCGCAGAGGAGCCAGAGCGCGAAGATGTGCAGCCCACTCGGGTCGCCCGTCTGCAGCGGAACCTGGAAGATGAACGAGAACACGAAGGTGTAGATGAGCATCTGCGCCAGCGGGTTCGCCAAGGACCACAGCTGGCCGAAGATGGTTCGCTTGTACTGGCCGCGGATGTCGCGGAGGGTGAGGTTCGCGAGGAGCTCGCGGGATCCGAGGATCTCCTTGACGTAGCTCATCGCACCCCGGGGGTCGGGCGTGAAGACATGCTGACCAATCTAACCTAGAAGTCCTGGGTCACCACTCAGGAGCGATCGCCGGCGGCGGCGGACGAGGAACGCGTCCACGACGACGAGGACCACGACGACGAGCGACGACGCCGCGGTCACCCCCAGACCGACTTGCTGCCCGGGGACCGTGTACTGCAGGACGACACGGTGCTCGCCGGTCGGGACCGCGATGGCCGCGCCGGCATGCTCGGCCGGCAGCAGCTCGACGGGCTTCCCGTCAACCGTCGCCGCCCAGCCCGGTCGGCGAAGCGAGTCCGCGACCACGACCCAGCCTGCTCCATCGGCGACCACCTCGACCTCCATGCGACTGGTGTCGCTGGGAAGGACCGTGACCGCGGCGGTCGAGGCCGCTCGGTCGCTCGCGACCTCCCGAGCATCCTCCGGACGCTCCAGCAGGACGGCCGTGCTCGGAAGGGAGCCGTCCGCCATCGTCGCCACCTGCTCGGCAGGGTCAGTCTCCGTCACCGCGGTCGACGCCCATCTGATCCGATCGAGTGCCGTCGTCCGTTCATAGACGGTGGCGTCGCCCGTGTGCGCGACGCGGAGCCCGTCGTCGGCGGGACGGACGAGCGAGATCCCCAATCGACCGGAGGGATCGGCTGCGACCGGAGCCGGAATGCCGATGCCGTCGAACCGCAGCTCTGCCACCCAGGCTCGGTCGGCTGGGATGTCCTCGCCTTCCACCGCGACCGACTGGTCGGCGGTCAGCGCGGGAAACCAGGTCGACGTCGTCGCGATCCGTTCATCGGTCACCGCGTCGCGGATGTCGAGGGTGACGGTCACTCCGTCGGGGTCGTCCTGCCCCACGACGCTGTCCGGCAACGCGAACACGACGCCTCGCACCGGGCCGGACTGCACCGCGGAACGGACTCGGTCCCCGTCGGCAACCTGCACCCGGCCGGTGCGGTCGATCGTGCCTTCCGGTTGGCCGAGCACCGTGGCCTCCGGATTGTCGACGACGTATTTGACGGCGAGCCGGTCCAGGATCGGTGAGCGGATCGAGGTCGCGAGATCCCCGGAACGCAGAGCGGAGTACGTCCGGCTGAAGAACGCGTCCGGCTCGACCGCCTCCAGGAGATCCTGCCACTCGCTCGTGTGGAACGCGTGCCCGCCGACGGAGCGGAGCCGGTCGATCGTGTTCGTCCCCGGGAGCATCGTCTGGTCTACGGACGCGTACCGGCTCTCCCCGAGTCCGCGCTCCAGGAACCGATGTGTCGCCGTGGTCGGGTAGACCGTCTCCGGGGGCGACTGCGGCCACCACTCGTTCGCGACCACGATCGCCGGCACGACGAGCATGACCGGGAGGATGCAGCCCGCCAGAATGCCGACACGTCGACCACCGACCCAGGCGGCGACGACGACGAGGACGGCGAAGGCCGCGAAGGCTCCGACCACGCCGATGTGCTCGCGCATCGCGGGGATGACGTCGGCGGGCAGCGTCCAGAGCGTGTCGCGAACGGTGAACGCCGCGACGCACCCGATGGCGATCACGACGACGAGCGCCAGGATCCGCCACCAGAGATGACGTCTCGTCCGAGCGCGCCGCAGGAGACGCACCTCCGCTCGCAGCGAGGTCGGATCGATCACCGCGGCGAAGCCGGCCGCCGCGAGCAGCGCCAGGAAGAACCCGACGAGGACCCGCAGCCGCGCGATCGGGTTGTTGGAGAAGACCGGAAGCTCCTGGAACGCCGCGAGGATCGGACCGCCCACGAAGGTGAGGACGACACTGAGCGCGAGCGCGACGACGACGAAGGTCAAACTCGGGCGGAGTCGCCGGCTCCGGGGGACGATGAGACCGGCGGCGGCGACCAGGGCCAGTGCTCCGACGCCGATGTAGGACAAGCGCTCGATCGGATTCCCGGCTCCCCAGGTGAGCCCGGCGTCGACATCTCCGACAACCTCCGGTACGAGGAGCGACGCGAGGTCGCCCCAGTGCAGTGACGCGCCGGATGTTGCCGCGCGGGCAGACAGATCGAGGACACTCGACGCGTTCACCGCGAACGGGACGAGCTGCCAAGCGGAGAGCCCGACACCGAGCACGACACCGGCGGCACCGGTGCCGACTGCTGACAGCACCCCCTGCCATCGCCGCCGGACGACGATCGACCTCACGAGCAGGTAGGCGCCTCCCGCATAGAGCGCGTAGCCGGCGACCGCCGGGAAGCCACCGAGGAGGAGCGAGGCGACCACGAGCCCGAGGATGGCCACGTCGACCGGTCGGGGACGGATCGCAACGCGGTCGAGCGCCCAGAACAACAACGGCAGCAGGGCCGCCACACGGGTCTGCGGCCAGTTCGTCCAGGAGATCATGAATCCGGACGACGCGAAGATGAGGCTCGCGACCGCCCAGCTCGCGTTCGGCAGCCTCCAGCGCCGCAGGAGCAAGGACATGCCGAGGGTGATGACGATGATCTCGAGGAGCTTCACGTAGCCGGGTGCGGCGCTCACCGGGAGGAACCACCACGGCAGCGACAGCGGGGAGTACACGCCCGAGTTCGGCAGGCCGGCAAGCTCGGCACCACCCGCCGCGTACGGATTCCACGCCGCGAACGAGCCCTCCCGTGCGGCCTCGACGATCAAGGCGGTCTGCGGTACCACGGTGTCGATGGTGTCGCCGATGAAGCGGTTCGTCGGATCCTGCGGCAACCCGATCGACGACTGCCACGGGGCGAAGGAGACCAGCAGGTCGGTGCCGAGGAAACTCGTGACACCGACGAGCGCGGGCCCGATCGTGCACACGACGAAGGCCACCAGTGCAGCCCACGCGATCACGGACACCGCCGACGACCCGAGACTCGGGCCGAGCATCGAGGGATTCCGAGGCGCGGACACGCCGTCGCGAGGTCGCGATCGTTGCACGGCACTCCTCGGGCTCGTCAGGGTCAAAGCCCCCAGTATGCCTCAACCCTCGTGCTGCAACCGGTGACCGCATGGCCCGACGGACCTGCTCGGGTCGGCTCCGAGCAGCGACCCGACGGATCCGACGGTACTCTGGGACCGGTCGTATCGCCTACAGTTCCGGAAGTCGCCTATGAAGCTCTTTGTCCAGATCCCGTGCCTGAACGAAGAGGAGACCCTCCCGCTCGTCCTCGAGTCGATTCCGACCTCGATCCCGGGCATCGACGAGATCGAGATCCTCATCATCGACGACGGGTCGACCGACCGCACGATCGAGGTCGCCAAGTCCTACGGCGTGAAGCACTTCGTGAAGCACTCGACGAACATGGGACTGGCCCGGTCGTTCCGCGACGGCGTCGACTACGCCCTGCTCCACGGCGCCGACATCGTGGTGAACACGGACGGCGACAACCAGTACCCGCAGGAGCGCATCGGCGACCTGGTCCAGCCCATCCTCGCGGGTGAGGCCGAGATCGTCGTGGCGGACCGGCAGACGGCACTCATCGAGCACTTCTCCCCGTTCAAGAAGGCGATGCAGCGCTTCGGGAGCTTCATCGTCAACAAGGCGGCGAAGACGACGCTCCCGGATGCGGCCAGCGGGTTCCGCGCGTACTCGAAGTACTCCCTCATCCGGCTCAACGTGGTCACGAAGTTCAGCTACTGCATGGAGACGATCATCCAGGCGGGCAACAAACGCCTGGCGATCACGAGCATCCCGGTCACGACGAACCCGAAGACGCGCGAGTCACGACTGTTCCGATCCATCGGCGAGCACATGTACCAGTCGGGCGTCGCGATCGTGCGGGCCTTCCTGATGTACCGGCCATATGTCGTGTTCGCCGGGCTCGGACTCCTGCTGCTGATCGCGGGGCTCACCCCGTTCGTCAGGTACCTCATCCTCACGATCGTCCAGGACGAGGGGAACCACCTCCAGAGCCTGCTCGTCGGGGCGACGCTGCTGATGGGCGCGCTCCTGTCCTTCGCCATCGGTGTGGTCGCCGACCTCACCAGAATCAACCGCACGCTCAACGAGGAGATGCTCGACTACCTCAAGCTGCAGCGGTACGGCGGCTGAGCCATGGTGCGCAGCCTCGTCATCGGCGGCAACGGGTTCCTCGGCGGACCACTCGTGGACGCCCTCGTCGGACGCGGTCATGACGTGACGGTGTTCGACCGGTTCCGATCCCCGCGGAACTTCGACACGCGCGACGCGACGATCCTGGCCGGAGACTTCTTCGACCGCAGCGACCTCGCAGCCGCGGTCCGCGGTCAGGACCTCGTGTTCCACTTCCTCTCCACGACCGCGCCGGCGACCTCTGAGAACGACCCTTCGCTCGATCTCCGCACCAACGTGGGACAGACCGTCGAGCTCCTGGGTCTGTGTGCCGACGCCGAGATCGAACGGTTCTACTTCGCCTCCACCGGTGGCGCGATCTACGGCGATCAGGGTCTCGAACGATACCGGGAGACCGACCCGGCCCTCCCCCGCTCCCCGTACGCCATCGGGAAGCTCACGATCGAGCACTACCTCCGGTACTTCCGTGTCAAGCGTGGGCTCGACGCGGTGTCACTCCGCATCTCGAATCCGTACGGGCCCGGTCAGCACCCCGGCCGCCGCCAGGGGCTCATCCCCATCGCGCTCGCGAACATCGCCGCGGGCGACGCCATCGTCCGCTACGGCGACGGCAGCATGGTGCGCGACTACCTCTACATCGACGACGCGATCGAGATGATCGCCCGGATCGTCGCCGGTGACCCGGCACACTCGGTCTACAACATCGGGAGTGGCGTCGGACACACGGTCTCGGAGGTCCTGGACGCCATCGCACGGGTCGTCGGCCAACCGCTGGACGTCGCTCCGCGACCTGTCCCGAGCACGTTCGTCGAGACCGTCGTGCTCGAGACCGCACGCTACCGCTCCGAGTTCGGCGCCCCTCCGACGACCCCCCTGGAGCGCGGCATCGCCTCGACCTGGGAACAGCTCGGACGACGCTGACCGATCAGTCGGACGAACGACGACCGACGGCACCCAGCACGTCGTGCAGCAGCGTGCGGTATCGGGAGCCGATCGCCTCGATCGAGAACTGCTCGGCGTGCGTCGCGGCTGCCGCGCCGAGTCGTTCCCGGAGGTCTGGATCGTCAGCGAGCCGCTGGATCGCTCGGAGCAGGGCAGCAGTATCCCGATCGGGTACGACCAAGCCGGTCGCGTCGTCGAGCACGACCTCGTTCAACCCCGGCAGATCCGTCGCGATGATGGCCCGGCCGGCACGCATCGCCTCGAGCAGAGCGACCGGAAGACCGTCCTGATCGCCGGAGGTGGACGCGACCGAGGGGAAGACGACCACGTCGGCACGGCGGTACGCAGCGAACAGCTCGGTGCGCCCCTGCTGACCGATGAAGACCACGGGTAGGCCGGATGCCTCCGTCTCGAGGGCGGTCCGCAGCGGTCCGTCGCCCACGATCTCGAGCTCCAGCGACCCGGCCGGTGCCCGGCGGACGGCCTCGATGAGGTAGGACAGACCCTTCTTCTCGACGAGTCGCCCGACGAACATCAAGCGGGCGGGCACCACGCCTGGAGCCGGTACGGCCTCGTCCGCCCCTGCCGGCTCCGACGCAGGGAGCGGAGGCAGATCGGCACCCATCGGGATGACCTGGACGCTTGCAGGCGCTGCGCCCAACGCGATCACGCGGTCACGCATGTCGGCGTTCATGACGGTCACCGCGCCCGCCCGACGCACGATCCGCGCCTTCAGCGCACGCAGCGGAGCGGCGTTCAGCGCGTACAGGTCGCCGCCGAGGGTCGTCACGAGCTGCGGGACGCGTCGGCCGCCGAGCAGGGCCACGACCCCCTGGGGGATGATCCAATGCACATGGAGGACGTCGGGACGGAACTCACGGAGAACACGTCGGAGCGCAATCAGTTGGGCCAGGAACAGCCCTGGAACCTGCAGCCAGCGAATCGGCTTCGCACGCAGGTTCTCGATGATGGCGCCGTCTGCGAGGTCCTCCCAATGCTTCGGAAAATACGGGTATCGCGTGATGTGCAGGTCACCGTCCTGCTCATCCGATGCGGCCCCTGGCACCCGTGGTACCAGGACCCTGGTGTCGAAGTCGAGGGATTCCTGCAGAGCCAGATCCCTCACGAACGCCGGCACGCCGTCGCCGGCACGGGCGGGGAACGTGGAGGCGAGGACGAGGAGACGGGGACGTGGCACGGGACCTCCGGATCGGGCGGGTGCTCCCATCGACGTGCGGCGATCGCCGCACGCACCGGCTGTGGACGCCGTGGGAGATAATGGGCATCTGCCATGAACAAGCTTACCCAGGTCAAACGGCCCCTCCAGATCGCCTTCGCGGTGGTCGTCATCGGCTTCATCACGTGGACCGTCATCCGCAGCTGGGACGACTTCGTCTCGAGCGTGCTCACGATGCAACCGGTCTGGCTGCTCGGTTCTCTCGTGGCCGGCTTCCTCGGCGTCTTCTTCTCGATGCTCGCCTGGCGGGCCGTCGTCATCGCCTTCGGCTACCGCATCTCGGTGCGGGACGCCTCGCACGTCGTGTTCGTGTCCCAGATCGGCAAGTACCTGCCGGGCGGTGTCTGGCCCATCGTCGCCGGCAGCCAGCTCGGCGCGCGCGCGGGCATCCCGACGGGGGTCACGGCGATCACCCTCACAGCCCAGCTGTTGGTGAGCCTCATCGCCGGCTCAACCGTCGCCGCCGGCACGTTCCTCGCGTTTCCGGCACTGGCCGCTTCCTACGGCTGGCTCGTCGTCCTCGCGATCGCCGTCGGCGTCATCGCCCTCCTGCCACCGGTCCTCACGAGGATCATCGGGTTCGCCTTCCGACTCCTCCGCCGGAAGGACCCTCTACCGCCCATCCGGGCCCTCCCGTTGACCGCAGCCATCGGATGGTCGCTCATCAGCTGGGTGTGCTTCGGCGTCCATCTCTGGACCATCGTCACGTCGCTGGGCACATTCGATCCGGGTCTGCTGCCGCTCGCGACCTCGGGCTACGCCCTGGCCTGGGTCGCGGGGTTCCTCGCGATCATCGCGCCCGCCGGCGCTGGCGTCCGGGAGGCGATCCTCGCCCTCGTGCTCACCAGTGTCGTCCCGGTCGGCTCGGTCCTCGGTATCGTGCTCGTGAGCCGGTTCGGACTCATCGTCATCGACGTCGCCGTGTGCCTGTACGCGCTCGCCGTCGCACGGATCAGGCCCGGCACCCCAGCGGTCGGACGACCTACTGCGGCACCGGGCCCGGAGTGACGATCAGTGCGCTCAGCGCGAGGTGACGAGCGTCATGCCTGCGCGAGCAGGGTCTGCAGGTAACGTCCGTATCCGCTCTTGACCAGAGGAGCGGCGAGGACGGCCAGCTGCTTGTCGTCGATCCACCCGGCGCGCCATGCGATCTCCTCGATGCACCCGACCTTGAACCCCTGACGGTCCTCGATGACCCGGACGTACTCGGATGCCTGCATCATCGACTCGAAGGTGCCGGTGTCGAGCCAGGCGGTGCCGCGATCGAGGACCTGGACCTGCAGCGATCCCTGCTCGAGGTAGCGCTCGTTGACGGTCGAGATCTCGAGCTCGCCGCGAGCGGATGGCTCGATCGTCTTCGCGATCTCGACGACCGAGTTGTCGTAGAAGTACAGACCGGGGACGGCGTAGTTGCTCTTCGGCTTCGCCGGCTTCTCCTCGATCGAGATCGCCGTGAAGTCGTCGTCGAACTCGACGACGCCGTAGGCGGTCGGGTCGGCGACCTGATAGGCGAAGATCAGCGCACCGTCGATGCTGTTGTGATTGCGGAGGGCGGAGCCGAGTCCCGTGCCGTGGAAGATGTTGTCGCCGAGGACGAGCGCGACGCTCTCGTCGCCGATGAACTCCTCACCGATGATGAACGCCTGGGCGAGGCCGTCGGGCGAGGGCTGGACCGCGTACTCGATGCGGATGCCGAGCTCGGCCCCGGTCCCGAGGAGCGCGCGGAACTGCTCGTTGTACTCCGGCGTGGTGATGATGAGGATCTCGTCGATCCCGGCCATCATCAGCGTCGACAGGGGGTAGTAGATCATCGGTTTGTCGTAGATGGGCATCAACTGCTTCGAGATGCCCTTGGTGATCGGCCACAGTCGCGTGCCGGATCCTCCGGCCAGAATGATTCCTCGCATAACTCATGCAGTCTAGTCGGAGTTCGCCACGGCGATCCGACGCCGCCGAGACGGTCGTGGTCGGCGCGATTCAGTCCGCGCGACGCCTCACCACTCCGCTGACCTTGCGCACGGGAGCCGTGAGCTTCCAGCTGGTACTTGCTCGCACCGCTTCGAGCTGCTGGCGGAGGCCGAGGTTTTCGGCTTCAGCGGCCGCGACGAGCTGTTCGGCATGCTCGAGTTCGGCCCCTCGTTCCTCGAGGGCAGCCCCTCGTTCCTCGAGAGCCACCCGCACAGCGGCATCGTCGTCCCGCCCCGCGACGATGGCGGACAAGTCCGCACCGAGCCGCGCGTAGGCGTCGCGGACGCGTTCAGGTTCCCGAGCCGCGACCTCGAAGAACCGGACCATCGTCTCGGGCAGCTCGGAACCGACGCCCAGGACACCGAGGCCGTGATTGTGCTCGAAGGTGAACGAGGGGTGGCGGGTCTTGATCTCGTCCCAGAACCGCCAGACGCCGAACCCCTCCTGGTGCTCCGCGATGTCGTGGAAGAGGACCACGGCGCGCTCAGAGAGCTTGGGCCGCCAGGACTCGTAGTCGTGCAGGACGTCCTCGTAGCCGTGACGCCCGTCGATGTGGAGGAGGTCGATGGTGCCGTCGGCGAACTGGTCGACGGAGTCGTCGAAGTACCCTCGCAGCAGGGTCGATGAGGATCCGAACTCCCGGTCGTTCACGCCCGTGACGTACTCGTAGACCTCTTCACCGTAAGCACCCGCGTGGTCGTCGCCCTGCCAGGTGTCGAGCGCGAAGGATTTCGTCTCCAAGCCGAGGCGACGGAACGCCTCGCAGAAGGTGAAGTAGGAGTAACCGTAGTGCGTGCCGAGTTCGGCGAAGACACGTGGTCGGACGGCATCGGCGATCCAGAAGGCGAATGGCGCGTGCTCGACCCACGCCGAGAGCGGGAAGAACCTCGGCTGCCAGAAGGCCGTGGGACCGAGCCAGTCGGGCTCGATCACCACGGGTGCCGAGCCGACGAGCGACCGGTTGGCGGGCTCGCTCATGCGATCAGCTCGACCGGAGCGACGCGTAGAACGCGCGGGCGTCGTCCCACGTCGGCAGCAGGCCGGCCGCTGCCGCCTCCGACAGGCCGGGAGCCTCGGTGTCCTTCGGCGACAGGAGCGGTGTTCCTGCCGCGTCCGGGATGACGAGTCCGATCTCCGGGTCGAGCGGGTTGATGCCATGCTCGCGGTCAGGACGGTACACGTCGGTGACGAGGTAGCTGACGGTCGCATCGTCGGTCAGCGCCACGAAGCAGTGCCCGAGCCCCTCGGAGATGAAGATCGCCTTGCGGTCGGTGTCGTCGAGCAGCACCGAGTCGACCTGGCCGAACGTCGGCGAACCGACGCGGATGTCGATGACGTAGTCGAGGACCGCGCCACGCGTCGCCGTGACGTACTTCGCCTGCCCGATCGGGATGTCGGCGAAGTGGATGCCACGGACGGAGCCGCGCTTGGACACGGACGTGTTCGACTGGGCGAGCTTGATCGAGCGACCGCTCGCCTCCTCGAGCTTGTCGAAGCGGTACCACTCCAGGAAGACACCTCGGTCGTCGCCGAACTGCTTCGGCGTGATCTCGTAGCTGTCTGGGACGTTCAGTTCTCGGATCTGCACCCGGCGATCCTACCAATCCGTCGACTGCCGCGGCACTCTGTGACAACGCTCACAGCGCACGGAGCGGCGTCCCCTGTGATACTCGAACGATCGGTTTCGTCGTTTGGGAGCAACATGGAGCGCCTCAAGAGGCTCGCAGAGCGCGTCTGGTTCGGCATCGCGCAGTACGCGCTCAAGTTCGGCGTCGTCGGGCTCATCGGGTTCGGCATCGACATCGCCCTGTTCAACCTGCTGCGGCTCGGCGTGTTCGGACACGATCACGCCCTGCAGTCGCCCATCGGGGCGAAGGCCGTCAGCGTCTCGGTCGCCATCGTCTTCAACTGGATCGGCAATCGCTACTGGACGTTCCGTGAGCACCGTCGCAAGAACTTCGTCCTCGAGCTCGTCGAGTACGTGGTCGTGTCGCTCGGCGGCATGGGGATCGCGCTCCTCTGCCTCTACATCAGCCACTACGTTCTCGGGTACGACACGCTCCTCGCCGACAACATCGCGAGCAACGTCATCGGGCTGGGCCTCGGCACGCTGTTCCGGTTCGCCTTGTACCGCTACTGGGTCTACGGGCACCATCGTAAGGACGGTCTCGCATCGGCAGCCCGCGTCGAGGAAGCACAGCGGACGATCTTCGAAGAACCCCCATCGCGGACCGGCACGGTCAGGGAGCCGACAGACCGCCCTTCCCTCGGCTGAGGCGGACACCGGTTCCGCGGCGGCTCGGGGTGTCCGGTCCCGACCGTCCAGACCTCCCGAAGCCCCACACGTTACGATGACTTCGCCCCATCGGAGAGGAACCACACCTTGTCTTATCTCATCACCGGAGCCTCCGGCATGCTCGGCCATGACCTGCAGGAGGCCCTCGTGGGCCGTCCGGTCACCGCCCTCGGCCGCGCCGAGCTCGACGTGACGGATCTCGAGGCCGTCCGCGCCGCCGTCGCCGGCCACTCGGCGGTCATCAACGCTGCCGCATACACGAAGGTGGACGACGCCGAATCGAACGAGGCCGACGCGGCCGCGGTGAACGCCGTCGGAGCCCGCAACCTCGCGGTGGCCGCTCGTGAGGCCGGTGCGAAGTTGGTCCAGGTGTCCACCGACTACGTCTTCGACGGCTCCGCCACCTCGCCGTACCAGGAGGACCACCCGCTCGCTCCGATCAGCGCCTACGGCCGGACGAAGGCCGACGGTGAGCGTGCCGTCCTCGCGGAACACCCGGACGGGTCGTACATCGTCCGTACGGCCTGGCTGTACGGGAAGAACGGACCGAACTTCGCCGCGACGATGGCGAAGCTGGCGGCGAACGGCGTCGATCCGGGCGTCGTGACCGACCAGCTGGGACAGCCGACCTGGACGGCGGACCTGGCTGCGCAGATCGTCGCGCTGCTCGATGCTGACGCGCCGGCTGGGGTGTACCACGGCACGAACGGTGGGCAGGCCTCCTGGTACGAGTTCGCACAGGCCGTCTTCGCGGCGGTCGGCGCGGACCCTGCCCGGGTCTCCCCCACCGACAGCTCCGCCTTCGTCCGTCCTGCGCCGCGCCCCGCCTACTCGGTGCTGGGCCACGACGCCTGGGCCGTCGCAGGTCTGGCGCCGATGCGCGACTGGCGCGAGGCCTTCGAAGCAGCGACGCAGCACGGCGTCGTGACGGCACCGTGACGACACTCCGGGTCGTCGTCGACCAGATCGTCGCTCCGGTGGCAGGTGGTGTCGGCCGGTACTCCGAGGAACTCACCCGCGAGATCATCGCGAGCGCACCTCCCGGCTGCGACGTCGAAGGCATCGTGTCCGCGGTGTCGAAGGAGAAGGTCGACCTCCTCGAATCGAAGCTGCCGGGCCTCGCAGCCCTGCACCGCACGACGCTGCCTCGGCGTGAACTCAGCGCCGCCTGGCAGCTCGGTATCGTGACGCCCGGCGCCGGCACCGGCATGGTGCACGCGCCGGGTCTCCTCGCTCCGCTCAGCAGGCACGACCGCATCAACGACGGCAATCAGATCGTCGTCACCATCCATGACACGCTCGCCTGGTCACACCCGTCCTCGCTGACACCGTTGTCGGTCAGCTGGCAGAAGGCCATGGTGAAACGCGCCCGAAAACACGCAGACGCCATCGTCGTCCCGACCCACGCCGTGGCAGACGAACTGCGTCAGATCATCGACCTCGGCGACCGGGTCCGCGTCATCGGAGGCGCCGCCGCATCCACCCTCGCCCTCCCCACGGATGCCGACGGCCGAGCACGGACGCTCGACCTCCCCTCCGAGTACCTCGTCTCGGTCGGCTCGCTCGACCCGCGTCGCGGTATCACCGAACTCATCACCGGGCTCGGTCGTCCGGGAGCGCCTGACCTGCCGCTGCTCATCGTCGGTACCGACAGTTGGGGAGACGTCACGCTCGCGCAGGTCGCCGACGAGGCCGGTCTTCCGGAGGGCCGCGTGCGAGCACTCGGATTCCTCGACGACGCCGACCTGGCCGTCGTCCTCGACCGTGCCACCGCACTCGTATACCCGAGTCTGGCCGAGGGTTTCGGCCTCCCGCTCGTCGAGGCCTTCCGCTTCGGCACGCCCGTCATCCACTCCGACGTGCCCGCGCTCGTCGAGGTCGGCGGCGGAGCCGGTGTCGTCGTCGAGTCCGGTGCGAAGGGCTACGCGGACCGTCTCATCGCCACCATCAACGACGTCGTCGGTGACACCGAACGACTCGCTCGACTGCGGATCCTCGGCATGGACCGCGAGCAGGCGTTCAGCTGGCGCGACTCCGCAGAGCGCGTCTGGCAGTTGCACGCCGAGATCTGACCGGTCCCGGTGGGCCGGTCGCGGGGTCAACCCGCGTCGGTCGGATCCGCGGTCGGTGTCGGCGGCCAGAGCGTGTCCTGGACGGTCTGCTTGATGAGCCCGTAGTCAGGTTCGGTGGGGTCGATGAGCGGCGGCACGAACTCCACGCTCGCGAGACCTGCGGCCTTCGTCTTCCCGGCGAGGTTCACGAAGTACCCGAGCATCGACTGCGGGACATCCGTCTTCACGACGTCCGGGCTCGCCGCGGCGATCTCCTGGAAGCGCAACAGAACGTTCGTCGGGTTGAACTGCTTGAGCATCGCGTCCTGAAGTTCGCGCTGGCGCGCGATCCGGTCGTAGTCGCTCGTCGAGTGCCTGGAGCGCGCGTACATGAGTGCCGTCCGACCGTCCATGACCTGCTTACCGGGCTCGATCCACTCGGTGACGTCGTTGAGGTCCTCATCGCCGTCCATCGGGAGCCGCTGCGTCGGCGTCATGGTGATGCCGCCGAGCGCGTCGATGAGCGTCGCGAAGCCCTGCATGTCCACGAGCACGTAGTACTGGATCTTCAGACCGGTCGCGCCCTCGGCCGCCTGCTTCATGGCCTCGATGCCCGGCTCACTTCCTGCGGCCTCGGCCTTCGGGAACAGCTCGGGGTTCTTGAGCTGGATCTCGGTATAGATGGAGTTCAGCTGGCAGACGTCGACGTCGCAGTCGTCCTCGTAGCCGTAGCCGTTCGGATACAGCGAGGCCATCTCGGAGCCCTCCGGGAACGGGACGGGGTCGAGGTCGCGCGGGAGCCCGAATGCGGTCGCTTTGCCCGTTTCGGCGTTGACGGCGACGACCGAGGTGCTGTCGGGTCGCAGTCCCTCGCGGTCGGCGCCGGCGTCACCCCCGAGGAGGAGGAACGTGTAGTACCCGTCGACCGGTTCGACCGGTGCGGTCTGGGCGAAGATCGAGCCGATCGTGCCACGTGCGGAGCCCGCCACGACCGCACCATAGCCCGCTGTCCCGGCGACCGCGACGAGTGCCAACGTCGCGAAGAGCGCGACGCCGAGCCGCGCGTTCGGAGAGGCCCGCACGAGGCGGACGAGGCGCAGCGTGTCGAGGGTGAGGACGACCCACAGGACGGCGTAGAGAGCGAGGAGCACCTGCACGGCGGTCAGGGTGAACCAGTTCGTCGCGATGGTGATGACCGGGGCGGGCCAGAGCAGGTAGGCGACGACGGCCACGATCGCCACCACCCAGAGGGACAGGGTGCAGAAGAGTCCGAACCGCCCGAGCTTCCGGTTGCCGGCGAGCACCTGAGCTGAGCCGGGGATCAGGAGGTTGAGGACGACGAGCCACCAGGCACGCTTGGTCATCACCTCGCGTGAACGGGTGTCGGGATACCGCATCGGCTTCGCGGCGGTGGCTGCACTCGTCATAGCTGCGCTTTGAGGTTCCGGTTCTTCTCCTCGACCGAGTCGGCGAGGGCCTCGGCGTAGGCGACGAGCGCCTGGTGCAGGGCGTCGTCGGCCGTGGCGAGGATCTTGACGGCGATCAGCGCCGCGTTCTTCGCGCCGCCGATCGACACGGTCGCGACCGGCACGCCCGCGGGCATCTGCACGATCGACAGCAGTGAGTCGAGACCGTCGAGGCGTGACAGTGGGACCGGGACGCCGACCACCGGGAGGGTGGTGACGGAGGCGAGCATCCCGGGCAGGTGGGCTGCACCACCGGCACCGGCGATGACCACCTTCACCCCGCGACCGTGGGCCGCTTTGCCGTAGGCGATCATCTTCTCGGGCGTGCGGTGGGCCGACAGCACCTCGACCTCGAACGGCACGCCGAAGTCGCGGAGCACCTGCGCCGCATCGCTCATGACGTTCCAGTCGGAGTCCGAGCCCATCACGACGCCGACGAGCGGCGGGGCGTCAAGGGACGGGGCGGGGTTCTCGGGCATGAGCACCATCGTAGATCGCAGTGTCTGAAGATCGGCTCAGGACGCACCGCAGCTGCTGGACAAGCCCTCGCCCGGCGACCCCAGTCCGGGGACGGCTCCGTGGCGCGCTGCGCACCGGTCGACGGGCGTCTGGGACAATCGGCGGATGAGCGAGTCGACCACGAACGGATCCGCGTCCCGCCAGGAACCACCCAGCCAGCGCGAGCTGCGGCGCTGGCGCGGGTACCTCGCCGACGAACGCGCCGAGGCCGCCGTCTACCGGGATCTCGCTGGCCGGCGGAGCGGTGAGGAGCGCGACATCCTGCTCGCGCTCGCCGAGGCCGAGAAACGCCACGAGTCGCACTGGATCGCCCTGCTCGGCGACGACGCCGGCAAGCCGCAACGCGGTGACCTGCGGACCCGACTGCTGGGCTGGCTCGCGAGGCGGTTCGGATCCGTCTTCGTCCTGGCGCTCGTCCAGCGAGCCGAGTCGCGCTCGCCCTATGCGACCGAACGGGCGGCCACCGAGCGGATGGCCGCCGACGAGCAGATCCACGAGGAGGTCGTCCGGGGCCTGGCCGCCCGTGGACGCAACCGCCTGTCCGGAACCTTCCGGGCGGCCGTGTTCGGAGCGAACGACGGACTCGTCTCGAACCTCGCGCTCGTCATCGGCATGAGCGCCACCGGGGTCGGCAACGGCGTCGTCCTCGCCGCCGGGCTCGCGGGCCTCCTGGCGGGTGCGCTGTCGATGGGAGCCGGTGAGTACGTCTCGGTCCGGTCGCAGCGCGAGCTGCTCGAGGCGTCCAGCCCCAACCCGGCGGCCGACGACGCCCTCCCCCACCTCGACGTCGACGCGAACGAACTCGCCCTCGTCTATCGCGCACGCGGAATGGACGTCGGGGAAGCCGAGGCCCACGCCGCGGACGTCCTGGCCCGCGTCGGTGCCGGGACCTACGAGCGCGAGGCCCGTGCCGCGCTGGAGCACGAGGCCATCGGGACCGGACTCGGAGCTGCACTCTCGAGCTTCTGCTTCTTCGCATCGGGCGCCGTCATCCCGGTCCTGCCCTACCTGTTCGGGCTGCAGGGTGTCGCCGCACTGCTCGTCGCCGCACTCCTGGTCGGGGTGGCCCTGCTCGGAACCGGCGCCGTCGTCGGGCTCCTCTCCGGCGGTCCACCGCTCCGCCGGGCACTGCGGCAACTCGCGATCGGATACGGGGCGGCCGCGGCGACCTACGTGCTCGGCCTGCTCTTCGGCGCGAACGTCGGCTGACCCGATCGTCGGCCGTCCGCCGTCGACACCCGAAGCCGAAGCGAACCGGTCATCTGCCGTCCACGAGTGCGTCACCGGCGTTCCCTACGCTGAGCCCGCCGTCCGTCGACCCGGACGGCGGAGGAGACCGCGTGAGGCAGGTGCAGGAGCGGACCGGCGCGTCTCCCCTCCTCGGTGCGGTTCCGCGCACACAACCCGACATCCAGCTGCTCCGCGCGATCGCCGTCCTGTCCGTCGTGGTCTTCCACCTGTCGTCGAGCCTCCTGCCCGGTGGGTACGTCGGCGTCGACGTGTTCTTCGTCGTCAGCGGCTATCTGATCACGAGCCACCTCGCACGCCAGGCCACCGAGACGGGCCGCATCGACCTCCCGGCGTTCTGGGCCCGCCGCATCCGGCGACTCCTGCCGGCCGCGCTGCTCGTCCTCGCCGTCACCGCGATCCTCGTCTGGCGGTTCGCTCCGCCGAGCGCCTGGACGCAGTTCTTCACCGAGACCGTGGCGGCCGGGACCTCCTGGGAGAACTGGTTCCTGGCCGGGAGCTCCGTCGACTACCTCGCGCAGGGAAGCGCCGCGTCGCCGGTCCAGCACTTCTGGTCGCTGTCCGTCGAAGAGCAGTTCTACCTCGCCTGGCCACTCGTCGTCGTGCTGTGCGTGTGGCTCACCCGGCGGCGAGCGTCGGACCTCCGCCGCACCCTCGGTGTGGCGCTCGGGATCATCGGTGCCGCCTCACTCCTGTGCTCGATCCTGTACACGGCGGCGGATCCGGCGCCGGCGTACTTCGCCACACCGACACGTGCCTGGGAATTCGCGGCCGGAGGGCTGCTCGCGCTCCTCGGGCCGGTCGTGGTCGTGCACCGCACCCGCTGGCGGACGGCCTCCGGCGTCCTCGGCGTCGTCCTCCTGGCGGTCGCGCTGATCGCATTCACCGAGCGGACGGCCTTCCCCGGCATCGCCGCCGCCCTCCCGGTCCTCGGGACGCTCCTCGTGATCGTCGGTGGGTCGTCGACCCACCGGTGGTCCGTGACGACCATTGCGCGCACACGTGCGTCGCTCCTGCTCGGCGATCTCTCCTATTCGCTGTATCTGTGGCACTGGCCGCTCATCGTGGTCGCGCCGTGGGTGCTCGGCGTGCCCGTCGCGCTCGGCGATCCGCTCGGTTGGGCGATCGCTGCCGCACTCCTGGTCGTCGCCGTGGTCCTCGCCGCGCTGACGAAACGGTTCGTCGAGGACCCCGTCCGACGAGCCCCCGTCCTCGCGCACGCGCGCTCCACACGGACCGTCCTGCTGGCTGGCGCGGCGACCGCACTCGTGCTCTGCATCCCGACGGCGGGGTTGCTGACCGTCGCCGCCGAGGAACGCACCCTCGCGAGCACCGTGGACACCTATGTCACGGACGGCGAGCCGTGTTTCGGGGCCGACGCGGCCGTCTCGGGCTGCACCAATCCGGCATTGGCGGACGAACTGCTGCCGCCGCTCTCGGTGCGGACCGAGGACACGGGTGACACCTTCCGGTGTTCCGCAGCCGCCGATGCGCCGGACTTCCCCGGCTGCACCTTCGGTTCCGAGCGCCCGGACGCCACACGGGTCGCGCTCACCGGGAACTCCCACGCCACGATGCTCATCCCCGGTCTCGTCGATCAGCTCGAGGCACGGAACTGGCGGCTCGACGTGTACGTCGGCAAAGGCTGCGAGTGGCGGGAGCCGGGACCGGACGACTCGGCGGCCTGTGTCGCCCGGCGGACCCTCATGCAGCGGGCGTTCACGGGTGGGCGGCCGTACGACATCATCCTGGTGACCTCCAAGAGTCCGGACGAGACCTCGGTGGCCGAACAGGCCGCGATCCGGGGCGCAACGCTCGCAGCTTGGGGACCGGTGCTCGAGCAGGGGACGTCGATCGTCGTGCTGCGGGACAATCCCCGTGTACCGACCGAAGCGGCGGCGTGCGTCGACCGCACGAGCGCGGCCGAGCTCATCGCGGGGGCGTGCGCCTTCCCCGTGGCCGAGGCGTACCCGACGTTCGACCTGAACACCGCCACGGCGGCGATGACCGACGGTGCCGTGCCGGTCGTGGACCTCGGCGAGCTGTACTGCGCCGCCGGGACCTGTCCGCTCGCCGTCGGGAACGTGCTCGTCTATCGCGATCTGCACCACATCACGGCCACCTGGTCGCGGACCCTGGGCCCGTTCCTCGTCGACCGGATCCGAGCCGCCACCTCCCGAGGGTGACCAGCCCCTGACCTGGTGGAGTGCCAACGCGGTGCGCTGACGCGAGGGTGTCGAACCCGGCGTCGGCGCGGTGCGCTGATGCGAGCGCGGGGGAACCGGCACGACCGCGGGGCACACGCGTGGGTGCGCCCCTCTGGAGACCCGCGCTCACGTCCCCGACCCGCGGTGACGTCAGCGCACCGCGCTGGCGACCACCCAAGACAGCCGGGGGGTCAGGCGGAGGTGGGCTCGTACTGCCGGCGATCGCCGACGACGCCCGCGAAACGGAACGGCGCTCCGGTCTCGCGCGGACGGTCGGAGTCGTGGACGTCGGCCGACGCCGCGTCCTCGAGGAGCTGCAGGTAGCGGGCGTCGTCGACGACCGTCCGCGCATCCAGCTGCGCACGGTTCGCGTCGCTCCGCAGCGCCGAGCGGTAGCCCGGTCGCACGATGCCGCTGAAGCACTCCGCGACCGCACCCGATCCGTAGCTGAGGAACGCGATGCGCCGACCGGTGAGGTCGTCGTCACCGTCGAGCAGCGCGAGCAGCGCGAGGTACACGGAGGCCGTGTAGCTGTTCCCGATCCGGCGGTTGTACCCGGTCGTCGGCTCGATCTGTGCGTCCAACTCCTCCTGGGTGCGCCCTGCGCCGAGCGACTTGGCCAGGTGCCGGTGCGCCTTGATCGCCATCTTCGTGAACGGCTGGTGGTAGCAGAAGTGGTCGACCTCGGAGAAGTCCGCTCCGCCGCGTGACCGGTAGTCCGCCCAGGCACCCTCGATCGCGTCCTGGTAGGCGGAGATCGACAGCTTGCCGTCGACGATCGCCGTCGCACTATGGTTCGGGCGCCAGAAGTCCATGACGTCCTGCGTGTAGACGCCGGTCGCGGTCTCGAGCTCGAGGATGGCCGGATCTGCGGCCACGAGCATGGCGACGGCCCCGGCGCCCTGCGTCGGCTCGGCATTGGAGTGCAGTTCGTACCGCGCGATGTCGCTCGCGATCACCAGTACCGTCTCCTCGGGGTTCCGCGCCACGAGCGCCGCCGCGAACTGCAGCGCCGCCGTGGCCGAGTAGCAGGCCTGCTTGAGCTCGACCACGCGGACCGCCTGCGGCAGGCCGAGGAGCCGGTGCACGTAGACGCCCGCGGATTTCGACTGGTCGATCCCGGACTCGGTGGCGAACAGGACGGTCCGGAGCCGGTCGCTGCCGTGCCGTTCGATGATCGGCGCTGCGGCGGCGGCGGCCATCGTCACGATGTCCTCGTCGGCGGCCGGGACGCTCATCTCGCTCTGGCCGAGACCGACGTAATACTTGGCGGGCTCGACGCCGAAGCGCCCCGCGAGCTCGGCGAGGTCGATGCGGTTCGCACCGGTCGCGAAGGCGATGTCGTCGATGCCGACGGCGGGGCTGGTGGTCTGGTTGGTGTTCACGTGCGGGGTGCTCCGTTCGAGCGTCGACGATGCACCGGTCCCCCGGTGCGGTGGGAGGGTCAGGCGGGCGCGCCGGCCGCGGTCTGCGCGCTGCGTTCGAGCTTCAGGTGGGCGGCCATGAGTTCACCGGGGTTGGTCTGCGCGGCGAGGAGTGACAGTTCGCCACACCAGACGGCGGCAGCGCACAGGACGGCGAGTCGCCGGGCGTTGGCGCCGGGTTCACGGTCCTCGCGGCATCCGAGGCGGGTGAGGTTCTCCTCGACGAAGCCGAGCCCCTTGCCGTTGCCGACCGTGCCGACGATGAGGTTCGGCAGGGTGCAGGAGAAGTAGAGGTCGCCGTCGTGGACCTCGGCGTGCGTGACGCCCTGCGAGCCCTCGACGATGTTCGCCGCGTCCTGGCCGGTCGCCAGGTAGAACGCGAGCAGCATGTTGGCGTAGTGGGCGTTCGCGCTGCGCAGACCGCCGGCGAGGATCGTCCCGACGAGGTTCTTGCGCACGTTCAGCTGCACGATCTGCTCGGGCGTCGTGTGCAGGAACCGCTCGACGATCGCCCGCGGGATCGTCATCTCCGTGACGACGTTCTTGCCACGGCCCAGGATGCCGTTGACCGCGGTCGCCTTCTTGTCGGAGCAGAAGTTGCCGGAGATCGAACCGTACCGGAGCATCGGCCAACGCTCGATGATGTACGGCATGAGACGGTCCGCCGCGAGCGTGACCATGTTGTGCCCGGACGCGTCACCCGTGCGGAACTCGAGGCGCAGGAAGAGCAGGTTGCCGGCGATCTGCGAGTTGATCTCGATGAGTTCTGCGAAGTGGCTCGACCGGGCGACGACGGCCTGCAGCTCGGGCAGGCTGCGCTCGATCTCGCGGAGCGCCTGCAGGGCGTCGCCGGCGGAGTCGACCTCGAACAGGACGGAGCGGCTCATCCGCTCGTCGACGAGCGTCGCGCGGATGCCGCCGGGGACCATGGAGGAGATGCGGGCGCCCCGTCGGACCGACGGCCAGAGCGGGCTCTCGTAGGTGGCGAGCGGGACCTCCTGCTCGCCCTCCATGACGTTGCCGCTCAGGTGGAGCGGACCGATCCACTTGAGTGGGACCGGTGCGACGCCGTCGGGTTCGTTGCTCATGCGTGGTGTTCCGTTCCGCCCCGGAGGACGTCGTGCTGCTCGGCGAAGGCACGAGCGTAGGTGGATCTGATGGATTCGACCGCGTCGTCGTCGGTACGGCTGATCTCCGACGGCCCCCACGGGCTGTGGGCGGCGTCGATGAGTCCGGTCGGCGGGTGCACCGTGAGCGGGAGCCGCTCGATGCCGTGCGCCGACCAGTCGTCTTCGAGGGCGGCGGTGGAGACGGACTGGCCGATGAACGCGATCCCGCAGTCGCCACCACCGGCACCGGACGACTTGGCCGCCCCGCCGAGGCGTTCGGCGGCGTCGCAGAGTTGCGCGAGCGCGGCGGTCTCGATGTCGACACCGGCGTCGCGGCCGAGACCGGCGAGCGTCGCGCGCGCGGAGCGGACGGCGCCGAGCACGAGGGCCGGGTCCTCGTCGTTCAAGCCGATCGTGAGGGCGTCGACGGCGGCGCGACTGGCCGCGAGGAACGAGGTGTAGTGGGCGGTCTCCGCCCACTTGCGGGACTGCAGCTCGTCGACGAGACGTGTGGTCGAGGCGGGCTCGCCGGTCCAGCCGACGAGGAGCCGGAGGGAGGTCGGTGGCGACAGACGCTCGAGCCCCAGCTCGGCCCAGGGGTCGCGGAGGGCTGCGAGCACCCCTTCGCGGTGGCGCACCTCCCGCAGCCGCGCCCGGTCGGGCGAGGTGTAGCGGAGCCAGCCGCCGAACATGCTCGCCGCGAGGTCGCCCCCGGAGGCTGCCGGCGCGACGTCGATGGTGGCGAGGATCGCGAGCTTGAGCATCTGCGTCCGGGTCAGGTCGAGCTGGTAGAACTCGTCGAGGGCGCGGATGGTGGCGGTCGTCACGGCGGCACTCGAGCCGAGGCCGAACTTCCTGCCGCTCGCGTCGTCGAGCTCACTGGTGATGGACAGTGCGGAGAACCGCTGCGCCACGCCGAGCTCGGCGACGAGGGTCTCCATCGTGCTCACGGCGGAGAGGACGTGGTCGAGCGGGCGTTCCTCGTGCTCGACGACGACCCCGTTGCGGTTGCGACGCCAGATGATGGGCGCTCGGCCGTACTGGTCGGAGAAGATGCGGCCCTCGTGCTCGCTCGCCTCGAGTCGGACGGTGACGCACCGGTCGACCGCGACGAGGATGGAGGGGTGCCCTGGTTCGACGACGGCGTACTCGCCGGCCACGAAGAGCTTGCCGGGCGCATTGATCTCGATCATCGCGCTCCTTCCGTTGTCTGCTCGCCCGCCGATCCGCCGGGCTCCGAGGTGATGAGCCTCGCGCCCCGTCCGGCTCTGGCGGGGATGACGCCGATGTCGGGCTGCGCCTCGAGGATCCGAGTCGCGAGCTCGTCGACCGCGTCGGCTCGACACAGGATCTTCACGTTCGGGCCGGCGTCCATCGTCGCATAGCATTCGAGGCCGTTGCCTCTGAGGTTTGCGACGAGGTCGAGCAGTTCCACGCTCGCCGGTCCCCAGTACCGGACCGGCGGCTCGGCGCCGAGCATCGTGGCGTGCATCCGCATCGCGTTCCGCTCGGCGATCGTGCCCACGGCGGTGAAGTCGGCGCGGGCGATCGCGGCGAGCATCTCCTCGAGTTCGACGGGGGTGCGTTCCACCCAGGCGGGGTAGTACGGCGAGGTGTCGACCGTGCGCCGCATGCCGTCGCGGCTGGAGACCGACTTGGCCCGGGCGTCGAGGACGGTGAGGACCATGCCGAGCTCGAGTCCGGGCGCGGGCACCGCCTCGGCGAAGGAGCTCTCGTCATCGTGGCCGGCGTGCCAGACGGCGATCCCGTCGAAGATCGAGCGGGAGGCCGACCCCGAGCCACGGCGGGCCAGGCGGGAGAGGGCACGGCGATCGAGGTCGAGTCCGAACGCGGTCGATGCGGCGAGCGCCAGCGCGGCGAAGCCCGAGGCCGAGGAGGCGAGGCCGGCCCCCGTCGGGATCTCGTTGTGGGAGTCGACGGTGACGCGCTCGTCTCGGTCGGCGAGCGCGCGCACGAGGTCGATGAAGCGTGTGACACGGGAGCGGGCGGTGCCCTCGAGGGGGCGTCCGCCGAGGAGCACGACGTCGTCGGCTGCGTCCGTCAGTCGCACCGTCGTCGTCGTGGGCGCTGCGTCGAGGGTCAGTGAGAGGCTTCCAGTCCACGGGAGGATGAGCGCCTCGTCCCGCTTGCCCCAGTACTTGACGAGGGCGATGTTGGGGTTGGCCAGCGCGGTCGCGGCGCCGTCGGCCGACGCGGTCTCGGCGTGCTGCTGTGGGGTCGGGGTCACGCGTAGTCCTCCGCGTCGATCGTCCAGGTGCCGAGTGCTCCGGCCTCGAGGAGGGCTTGCGAGATGCGTCGGGCTGACGCGGGGTCCGCGGCGAGGGTGATGATGCATCCACCCTGCCCGCCGCCCGTGAGCTTCGCGCCGAGGGCGCCGTTCGCCGCGGCGACCGCGATGAGCGCCGTGATGGCGGGGTGACCGGCGCCGAGTTCGTCGAGGACCACCTGCGCCGCGTTCATGCGGGTCCCGAGGTCATCGCGGCGGTCCGCGGCGAGGTCGGCGACGCCCTCCACGGTCCCGCGTTCGAGCTCGGCCAGCAGCGCCCGGCCGCGCTCGGGGTGCAGCTCGACGAAGGTGCGGACGTCGGCGACCGCCTTCCGGGTCGATCCGCGCGCACCGGTGTCGGCCACGACGAAGCTGCCGCCGAAGCGGATCGGCGGATGCTCGACGCGGCCGGCGGTGAAGAGGATGGGCGTCGAGGCGCTCGTCGCCCGGGCGTCGAGACCGCTGGGCGTCCCGTGGGCGACGCGTTCGCCACGCTGCACGAGCTCGAACCGGTCGGCGTCGTCGAGCGCCACACCGTGGAGGTCGGCGACGGCGTCGACGATCGCGTTGGCCGCTGCGGCACTCGAGCCGAGGCCTCTGCCGATCGGCAGCGTCCCGCGGACGACGACCTCGACGCCGGCCGGTGCCGCACCGACGTGCGCGAGGGTCTCGAGGACGGTGGTCCCGAGCGGATCGGAGGCGTCGAGCGGGCCGAGCGAGATCTCGGTGTCGAGGACCGAGGCCCCGTCGATGCGCCGGGCGGTCGCCTCGACCCGGAGCGACGGGATGGGCAGGGCGACGGCTGGAGAACCGTAGACGACGGCGTGCTCGCCCAGCAGGATCGCTTTGGCGTGCGCGAAGCCGCGACCGGTCGCAGCCGTGTGCTCTGTCGTCATCTCACCATTCTGGTCCGAAAAACATGCAGCTGGCTGCACATCGGTCGTCCGGTCGCGATCCGATCCACCACGGGCCGGCCCGTGAGCCGCCCCGCAGCGCATCCGGGCGCTGCGCGATGGGCCGTCGACGGGAGCCGCCGGAGCGCTCACGGCGTGTCCCATACGTACCGGAAACACCCAGCCTACGCCGATCGGCCGGGTTCGGCTCGTTACGGTTGAGTGGGCCGGACGGCCCGGTTAGGATCGGAACACCTCCATTCATGCAGACGACGGCCGCCGCACCCAGCGCCCGCGTCGACACGGACCCACCCTCCAGCGACGTAGATCCGGTCCCGTCATCTCACCGTCTCCGGGCCGTCCAGCGCCCGCATTCCGAGGGGTACCCCGTCGTGATCTCGTCTTCCGTTCCACCGCGCCCGCGCACCGCAGCACCATCGCCCCTGCCCGACCTCGTCGATCGCCAGACCGACAAGAGCGACTGCGGCGTCGGCTTCATCACCCGTAAGGACGGCGTGCAGAGCCACGACGTCATCGCCCTCGGCGACACCGCCCTGTGCGCCATCCCCCACCGCGGCGGCATGTCCTCCGAGGGTGTCGGCGACGGAGCGGGCGTGCAGATCGACCTCTCGGTCGACTTCTTCAGCTCCCTCGTCGGCAAGCCGCTCGTCGCCGGGCGGTTCGGCGTCGCGAACGTCTTCCTCCCGGTCGACCACGGTCGGATCGGCGACGCCGAGGCGCTCATCGAACGCTCGCTCGCCGAGGCCGGCTTCACCGTGCTGCTCACGCGTGCCGTGCCGACGGTCGACGCCGTCCTGCGCCCGAAGGCCGTGCAGTACCAGCTGCCGATCCGGCAGTGGATCTTCGAGCCGTCGGACGACGCCTCCACGGAGGACCTCGACCGGCGCGCGCACGCGGCCCTGCTCGCGATCGAGGCCACCGCCTACACGGACCTCACCCTCGACGGCCTGTACCCGCTGTCGCTCAGCACGCGCACGCAGGTCCTGAAGGGACGCCTCAACTCCGGCGAGGTCATCCCCTACTTCGCCGACCTGGCCGACCCCCTGCACCGGGTGAGGACCCTCGCCTTCCACACCAGGTTCTCGACGAACACCGCTCCCCACCCGTCGATGGCGCAGCCCTTCCGCCTCATGGCGCACAACGGCGAGCTCAACACCGACCGCAAGAACCGTCTGTCCGAGACGGCGCTGGCGGCATCGCGGGGCCGGAAGATCATCCGGGCCAGGGGTCAGTCGGACAGCTCGCGCCTCGACCAGACGCTGCACAGCCGCGTCGTCGAGGACGGCCTCGAACTGCTCGAGGCGGTCGTATCGGTCATGCCCCCGGCCTGGGAGAACGATCGCACGCTGAGCCGCGAGGTTCGGGCGATGCTCGAGTACTTCTCGCTCGTCGAGGAGAAGAACGACGGCCCGGCCGCCCTCATCTTCAACGACGGCACGACCGTGGGCGCCCGGCTCGACCGCCTCGGCCTGCGCCCACTGCGCAGCGTCGAGACGGCGGACTACCTCTGCGTCACCTCCGAGGCGGGGCAGCTGCCGTTCCCGGACGACGAGGTGGTCCACCGCGGTCGCATCGAGGCCGGTGGCATGCTCGCCTACGACCACCGCACGGGCACGCGCCTCCGAACGGGCGAGGCGCTCGAGCTCCTCGCGGCACGCAAGGACTACCCGGCGATGCTCGCCGCATCGGCCACCGACCTCGACGCGCTCGAGGACCGGGGCGTCCCGGTGTCGGCACCGACGGCCTCGGCGGACGACGCGTTCGCCTACCGCGGTGGGCTGAGTCAGGTGCAGCGCTACGTCGCCTACTCCCTCAACCAGGAGAGCTTCCGGTTCATGACGGACCCGATGCTCGCCTCGGGCAAGGAGCGGATCTCGGCGATGGGCTACGGCAACGCCATCAACGCCCTGTCCGACCAGGAGGGCGGCCTGGCGAAGTACTTCTCCCAGCGCTTCGCCCAGGTGACCAACCCGCCGCTCGACAGCATCCGTGAGGCTGACGGCATGACCCTGCGGGTCGCGCTCGGTCCGAAGCCCGGTAGCGGCACGGTCGGCACGAAGCAGCTCGTCCTCCGATCCCCCATCGTCAGCGAAGACGAACTGCGGCGCCTCAGCGCTCAGCACGAGTCGCCGGTCGCGTGGTTCGACATCCTCTACCGGCCCGAGGTGGACGCGCAGGCGAACGCCGACGCGCTCGAGGCCGCCGTCGAGCGCGTGGCCGCGGAGGTCGCCGGGTTCGCCGCAGAGAACGGCGGCATCGCGATCCTCAGCGACCGCGGCGTCCACGCGGAGGGTGCTGCCCTGCCGCTCATCCTCGTCGTGGCGGCCGTCAACCAGCGACTCATCGACGACGGCCTCCGGCTCCGCGTGTCGCTCGTGGTCGACAGCGGCCAGCTGCCGTCCTCGCACCACGTCGCCTCCGCCCTCGGCTTCGGTGCATCGGCGGTGCACCCGCTCGCGGTCCGTCTCCGCGCCGAACAGCAGCACCCCGACGACGTGGAAGCCGCGTTCCGACGGTTCGCGTACGCCGCCGAGAAGTCGCTCCTGAAGACCATGGGTCGGGTCGGCCTGTGCACCGTCGAGAGCTACATCGGCGGCGAGTTCTTCGAGCCGAACTACCTCGACACGAGCGACCCCGTGCTCGCGCGCGCCTTCCCGCACCTCCGCGCCCCCGTCGGCGGCGTCGGGTTCGCCGGGATCGCCCGGACGGCGAGCGCCTGGCACCAGCGCGCCCTGACGACGTCGAGCGACGCGGACGTCCCGCTCCTCGGCCTGTTCAAGGAACGCGCCGAGGGCGCCGGCCACTCCTACGGGACGACCGCGGTCCGCGGCTTCGTCGACCTCACCGAGGAGCCCGTGCAGCTGCCGCGAGCGGGCACGACCGCCGTCGACCGCGACGGCGGCATGCTCGGCGACGACCCGCTGCGCCTCCACACCATCGGGAACCTCGAGGACGCGTTCGGGATCGACGACGACGCCTACCAGCACACCTCCTTCGACGCCCTCGACGACGACGAGATCGACGCCTTCACCATCACGCCCGGCTACCGCTCCTTCGTCCAGTCGATGACCACCGAGCGGCGCCGTCGCCCGGCCGCCCTCCGCGACGTGCTCGTGCTGCCGGAGGACATCACCCGGCTGACCACCCCGGAGGAGTTCGCGCGCGAGCTCGATCGGCTCGGCCCCGTCGGCAACTCCTCGATCGTCGTCCGCGGCCTGCGCGCGACGCGGACCGAACAGGGGCGGCACCGGCTGCAGCTCACGGGACCGCTCGCGGGCGACCTCACGCGGGTCTCGGCGCTCGGCGAGTACTACGTCCACCGCTTCGGTGGCGAGGTGACGGGGCACTGGATCTCCGGTGGCGACCTCATCGTCGAGGCGACGGGGTCCGCCGACGACTACTTCTCGATGCTCGTCGAGGGTGCCGAGAGCATCTCGACCGACCTCGTCCAGCCGGCGAGCGAAATCACCCGATCCCTCGCATCCGGGGCGATGAGCCACGGCGCGCTCGTGGCGACCGCCCACGAGGCGGTGGCCCACGGCACCAACATGGTCGGTGGGATGTCGAACAGTGGCGAGGGCGGCGAACACCTGTCCCGCTACGGGACCATCCGCGGCTCACGCATCAAGCAGTTCGCCTCCGGGCGCTTCGGCGTCTGGGCCGGCTACCTCGCCGACCCGATGCTCCAGGAGCTCGAGATCAAGATCGGCCAGGGCGCCAAGCCCGGCGAGGGCGGTCAGCTCCCGGCTCCCAAGGTGACGGTGGACATCGCCGCCGCCCGGGGTGGCACGCCCGGCATCGAGCTCGTCTCGCCGCCACCGCACCACGACACCTACTCGATCGAGGACCTCGCGCAGCTCATCCACGACTGCAAGGCGGCACGGGTCCGCGTCGTCGTCAAGCTCGTCTCCTCCGAGGGCATCGGCACGATCGCCGTCGGCGTCGCCAAGGCCGGTGCCGACGTCATCAACGTGGCCGGCAACACCGGAGGGACCGGCGCAGCCGCCGTGACGAGCCTCAAGTACGCCGGACGCAGCGCCGAGATCGGCATCGCCGAGGTCCACCAGGCCCTCAGCGCGAACGGTCTGCGGTCGAAGGTCACCCTGCGCTGCTCCGGCGCGCACCAGACCGGTCGCGACGTCGTCATCTCCGCCCTGCTCGGCGGCGACAGCTTCGAGTTCGGGACCACCGCGCTCATGATGCTCAAGTGCGTCATGGCGAAGAACTGCAACGTGAAGTGTCCGGCCGGTCTCACGACCAACCCGGAGACCTTCGACGGCGACCCACGCGCGCTCGCGCAGTACCTCCTGAACATCGCGCACGACGTCCGCGAGCGGCTCGCCATCCTCGGCCTCCGCTCGCTCCGCGAAGCCCGCGGTCGCACCGACCTCCTCCACCTCGTCGACCACCCGGCCGCCGTCGCGGACCTCGACCTGCGGGCCATGCTCGCGGTCGTCCCCGAGGTCGTCGTCACCGACCCCGTCTACCTGGAGAAGGACTTCACGCTCGACGACGCCCTCATCGAGCGGGTACGGGCAGGACTCTTCGACGACGGCCGGACGACGCTCGACCTCGGAGCCGAGGACGCCGACGGCGGGATCCGCCTCGGCAACCGCTGGCGTTCCGTGGGCGGGCAGCTCGCGATCGACCTCGAGCGCATCCTCAACCACGAGCTCGACGACGCCCAGGCGGCGGCGATCCCGTCCGTCGTCACCGACGACCGCGGCCACCGTTCGCTCGCCGCCGACACCGTGACCATCCGTACCGAACACTCCGCGGGGCAGTCGTACGCGGCGTTCTGCGTCGACGGCCTGCACTGGCGGCACACCGGCACCTGCAACGACGGCGTCGGGAAGAGCGCCTCCGGTGGCACCATCGCGATCCTCTCCCCCGGCGGCGGCAGCTCGGAGGACGGCGGCAACGTCCTCATCGGCAACTTCGCGCTCTTCGGGGCGACCGGCGGACGCACCTTCGTCCAGGGCGAGGCCGGCGACCGCTTCGCCGTCCGCAACTCGGGCGCAACCGCGGTCGTCGAAGGCGTCGGCGACTACGCCTGCGAGTACATGACCAACGGCGCCGTGCTGAACCTCGGCGGCTTCGGTATCGGCTTCGGCAACGGGATGAGCGGTGGCTTCGTCTACCAGTACGACCCGCGGGGCGAACTGCCGAGCAAGGTCAGCGCGGACTCGCTCCTCCTCGGATCGATCACCGAGGGCGAGCAGGCCGCGTTCCACGAGGCCGCCGTGCTCCTGCTGCTGGAATGGCACGTCGAGGCGACCGGTTCGCCGCTCGCCTCCCGGTTGCTCGCCGAGTGGGACACGGCGAGGCACCAGTTCGTGTTCGGCATGCCGCGCGCACTGCTCCTCTACCAGGACAGCGACGCGATCCTCGCGGCCAAGAGCCGGAAGGAACTCCTCGACGAGCTCGGCGCGGCCCTCGCGGCGCAGCAGCTCCGCACCTTCAAGCTCGACTACCGCGACCGCCGGCCGGTCCGCGGCGGTCGTGCCCCCGGACTCGGCGAACCGGCGGCGGACCCGCAGGACGTCTACGCACTCCTCACGAGCTACACGGTGCTGAAGCTCGCCCAGGAGGTCGCGCTGTCCCGCACCCCCGGCGTCGACGACCCGTCGCACCCGCTCGTGCAGGCGAGCGTGCGCACGCTCATCCTCACCGAGGACTTCTTCGTCATGCAGCGGGTGCAGCGGGCGGCTCGAGAGCTGCTCGAACGGTACGACGACGGGGCGCTCGCCGCCATGATCGCGGCGAAGCGACTCCACGACTACACGGAGGCCCTGCGGCTGCGGAACGTGCGGTCGATCGACCACCCGGGCACCACGGGGTGGATCATGCACCAGCACGCCAAGAACCGTGCCCGATCCGCAGTGACCGGTGGCACCGAAGCACTCCTTGCATCGGCCGCTCTGGCCGAACTGACGCTGGCGGGTGGCCGATGAACGCGCCCGGCCCGGAGGGGATCATGACCGAGACACGGACACCGACGGCGATCGGATCGAGCCCGGTGCTCTTCGAGGCGCTCGCCGCGCTCGGCAGCAGCGCCGACGACCCGTTCATCCCGGCGGACGCACCGTTCAGCCCCGAGCAGCGTGTCTGGCTCGCCGGTTTCCTGGCCGGTGTCCGCTCCAGCGCGATCGACGCCACCGACGCAGGTGGCCGCACGCCGCAGCTCGCCCTGCACGTGCTCGTCGGGACGCAGACGGGCACCGCGGAGGCCATCGCGGAGGATCTCGGCCGAGCCGCCTCCGGCTACGGTGTGGCGGTGACGACGATCGGGCTCGACGACGTCGAGGTCGACCGGCTCCCGACGATGGGACACGTCGTCGTCATCACCTCCACGTACGGCGAAGGTGAGATGCCCGACAACGCCGAACTGTTCTGGGAGACGCTTCAGGCGAGCACCGCACCACGCCTCGACGGCCTGAAGTTCTCCGTGCTCGCGCTCGGCGACTCCGGATACGACGGGTTCTGCCAGGCGGGCAAGCTCATCGACACGCGTCTGGAGCAGCTCGGCGCGGAACGCATCCTCGCCCGCGTGGACTGCGACGTCGACTACGAGGAGCCCGCCGCGGCGTGGACCACGCAGGCGCTGTCGCTGTTCGGCGCCCTCGCCCCGACGGACGCCGATGCGGCACCCGCTCCCGCGCCGGCGGCCAAACCGGCGAAGAAGCCCGGCCGCACGCGTTCACCGTGGACCCGCAAGACGCCGTACGGCGCGACCCTCGCCGTCAACCGCGTCCTGTCCGGGCCCGCCTCGTCGAAGGAGATCCGGCACTACGAGTTCGACCTTGGCGACAGCGGCATCGAATACGCGGCCGGCGACGCCCTCGGCGTCATGCCGAGCAACGACCCGGCGCTCGTCGACGCCATCATCGCCGAACTGGACGCGACCGCGGACGAGTCGGTCGACGGCTCGACCCTGGCGGACCGGCTCACCCACGGGTTCGAGATCCGCACCCCGTCGAAGGACCTCGTGGCCGAGCTCGCCGACCGCGCGCCGGACTCGGAGCTGGCGGGGATCCTCGCGCTCGCCCAGGCGGAGACGCTCGACTCCTGGTTGCGCGACCGCGACATCCTCGACCTCCTGCGCTCCACCGCGGTCCGGTTCGACGCCGCCTCGCTCCTCGACGTGCTGCGTCCGCTCCAGCACCGCGCGTACTCGATCTCGTCCAGTCCGCTGGCGGCCGACGGGCGCGTGCACCTCACCGTCGCGAGCGTCCGGTACGCGGTCGGCGACCGTCTGCACGGCGGCGTCGCGTCGACGCATCTCGCCGACCGGGTCGCGGAGGGTGCCACGAGCGGGATCTTCGTCTCCGCGAACGCGGGCTTCCGGGTGCCGTCGGACGACGATGCACCGCTCATCATGGTCGGCCCGGGAACCGGGATCGCGCCGTTCCGCTCGTTCCTCCAGGAGCGCCGCGAGCGCGGGGCGACGGGTCGGAACTGGCTGTTCTTCGGCGACCAGCACCGCGCGCACGACTTCATCTACGAGGACGAACTCGGCGAGCTGCTCACCGGAGGGGTGCTGGACCGTCTGGACCTCGCGTTCTCCCGCGACCAGCGCGAGAAGGTGTACGTCCAGACCCGGATGCGCGAGAACGGCAAGGAGCTCTACGCCTGGCTCGAAGAGGGCGGCCACTTCGCCGTCTGCGGTGACGCCTCACGGATGGCGAAGGACGTCGACCAGGCGTTGCACGAGCTCATCGCCGAACACGGCGGGCGTTCGACGGAGGCCGCGGCCGAGTACGTGCACACGCTGAAGCGCGAGAAGCGCTATATCCGCGACGTGTACTGAGGCGCTCCGGGGTCGAGGGCGAGGCCCTTCGACAGGCTCAGGGACCGGTCATCGGTCCCTGAGCCCAGCCCTCGGTCCCTGAGGCCCTCACCCGGCCCCTGAGCTTGTCGAAGGGCGGTCAGGCGTTCTCGGCTCCAAGCAATGCCGCGGCGGCGCGTGCCTCGTACACGACGTCGTCGAGATCGTCGCCCGCGACGTTGACGTGGCCGACCTTGCGCCCGGGGCGGGGGTCCTTGCCGTAGTTGTGCACCTTCGCCAGCGGGTGCGCACCGAGGACCTGCGGGTAACGGTCGTCGAGCGTCCCTTCCGCGGGCCCGCCGAGAACGTTCACCATGACGGTCCAATCGCGGTGGCAGCCCGTCCAGCCGAGGGGCAGGTCGAGGACGGCGCGCAGGTGCTGCTCGAACTGGCTCGTGACGCTGCCGTCCTGCGTCCAGTGCCCGCTGTTGTGCGGACGCATGGCGAGTTCGTTGATGAGCAGGCGGTCGTCGTCGGTCTCGAAGAGTTCGACGGCCAGGACGCCCGTCACCCCGAGCGCGGTCGCGACGGTCACGGCGATCTCCTCCGCGGTGTCGGCGAGCCGACCGGCCGAGCCGGGCGCCGGAGCGATGACCTCGCTGCACACCCCGCCGAGTTGGACGGTCTCGACGACGCGCCACGGCACCACCTCGCCGGACGGGCGCCGGGCGACGAGCTGGGCGAGCTCGCGCCGGAACGACACCAGCTCCTCGACGAGCAGTGCTCCGCCGTTGGCGTCCTCGGAGAGCGCTGTGAACCAGTCGTCGACCTCGTTCGGTCCGTGGACGACGCGGACGCCCTTGCCGTCGTAGCCACCACGTGGCGTCTTCACGACGCCCTTCCCGCCGTGCTCGGCGAGGAAGGCGGCGAGCTCCTCCTGATCGTGCACGCGCGCCCAGTCGGGCACCGGCAGTCCGAGCTCCGTGAGGCGTTCGCGCATGAGCAGCTTGTCCTGGGCGACGGCGAGCGCGTCCGGTCCCGGGTGTACCTGCACACCGGCATCGACGAGCGCCCGCAGGACGTGCTGTGGCACGTGCTCGTGGTCGAAGGTGATGACGTCGACCGTCTCGGCGAAGGCGAGCACCGTGTCGGCGTCGCGGTAGTCGCCCACCTCGACGGTGGCGAGCCGGGCAGACATGCCCTCCTGCTCGGCGAGCACCCGGATGTCGAGTCCGAGGTTCACGGCCGCGGGCACCATCATCCTGGCCAGCTGACCACCGCCGATCACTCCGACGCGAATGCTCATGGGTTCACTCCAGCTCTCCGGCGACCGGCCGGCGGGTCTCGTTTCGGCAGGCGGGACGGGCGGATCCTGAGGCGGATCGGCGGGTGCCCCGACTCGAACATCGTACCGGCCGGGCGCGCCCCGCACCGGTCAGCGTCGGACCGGTGGCTGCTGCATCGGAGGCGGTGCTGCCGGGTACGGCGCGGCGATGCTCTGGTTCTCCGCGACGAGCTCGTGCAGGGCGTTCTGGACGAGGACCGCACCGGGGACGTCCCGTAGGACGACCGGCACCTCGCCACCGCTCGTCACCCGGACGTTGCCGCTCCCGAAGGCGCTCTGCACCCAGCTCTTGTGCACCGTGATGCCGTAGCCGCGGGCGTGGTAGAGCTCCTGGCGCGTCCGCACGAAGAACCCGCGACGGACGATCAGTCGCCGGGTCGTGATCACGTAGCGGACCGACAGCCAGGCGATGAACGGCAGGACGCAGGCGACCAGCACGATCACCCCGCCGCCGATGAGGACGGCCCAGTTCTGCCACTCGAGGTCGAACGAGCCGAAGAAGTACGCACCGGCGCCGCTCACCGCGATGAGCAGGAGGGCGGGGAGCAGGAGCCGCCGGGCATGCGGACGCAGGCGTGCGACCACACGTTCGGTCGCCGCCGCGGGAGGAGCCGGCCTGCCCGGCCCCGTCATACCGGGATCAGCCATACTCCCATTCTTAGCAGTCGCGGCAACCCGCCGCCTGCTCCCACCCCGCCCGTCGGCGATCCCGAGCATCCGTACATCGGCCGCCCGGCTAGCATGAAGGCGTGAAACCGGCCGACAGCACCGCACCGACGGCGCAGCACCCCGGCGTCGTCGGGTCGTTCCTCGAGGGGATCGGCATCCTCTTCGGCGGGTTCCGCCTCTGGGGTACCTCGCCAAAGCGCATGCTGCTCGGCATGGTCCCCGCCGCGATCGTGGGCGTCGTGTTCATCGCGCTGCTCGTCCTCCTCGGCGTCAACGCCGCCACGATCGTCGACTGGGCGACACCGTTCGCCGACACCTGGGACGAGCCGTACCGCTCGTCCATCCGGGTGGCCGCAGCGGTGGCATTGGTGGCCGTCGCCGTCGTGGTGATGCTGTACGCCTACGCCGCAGCGACGCTCCTCGTCGGCGACCCCTTCTACGAGCGGATCTGGGCCGACGTCGAACGCACCCTCGGCGACGCTCCTCCGGAGTCGGGTGAGTCCGCCTGGCGCGGACTCCTCACCGGTGTCACCCGGGCACTCGGCCTGCTCATGCTCACCATCCCGACGGCGGCCGTCCTCTTCCTCCTCGGCTTCGTCCCGGTGATCGGCCAGACGGTGGTCCCGGTGCTCGGGCTCGCCATGAGCGGTTGGTTCCTCGCCCTCGAGCTGACGGGCTACGCGTTCGACGCGAGGGGATTGTCGTTGCGCGACCGCCGCCGGACCCTCGCGAGGAGACGCGCCCGCACCCTGGGCTTCGGGATGACGGTCGCGGTCCTCTTCCTCGTGCCGGTCCTGTCCGTGCTGGTCATGCCGGCAGCCGTCTCCGGCGCGACGGTACTCGCACGCCGGTCCCTCACCGAACAGGCGGGAACGCTCAGCGCACGTGCGTGACGTCGCCGGCCGCCACCGCGACCGGCGCACCACCGTCGGTCGGTCGGACGACGAGCCGCCCGTCGGCGTCGATCCGCTCGGCCGTCCCGGTCAGGACGTCGCCGCCGGGGAGTTCCACCCGCACCGAGCTGTCCAACGTCACGCATCGCTCGGTGACCGCAGCTCGGAGCCCGCTGGCCTCGGCGTCACCGGACGCCGCCAGGTAGGCGTCGTACAGCGTGCCGAACGCGCGCAGGTAGCCGACGAGGACGGTGTCCGGGTCAGGATCGACGAGACCGGCGAGCGCGAGCGAGGTGGACCGGTCGGTCGGCAGTTCCTCGGCACGCTGACGGAGGTTGACACCGGTCCCGAGGATCACCGCGTCCCCACTCGGCAGCAGCTCGGCGAGGATGCCGGACACCTTCCGACCGCCGATGAGCACGTCGTTCGGCCACTTCACGTCGGCGGGCACCCCGAGCTCCCGGAGCGACTCCGCGAGCGCCGCACCCGCGAGGAGCGGGAGCCAGCCGTAGGCCTGCAGCGGGAGCGGATCACCCGAGGGAGTGACCGGCCGGAGCAGGACCGAGACGGCGAGTGACGTGCCAGGTGGCACTGTCCACACGCGACCGAGGCGGCCTCGTCCCCCGCGCTGGTCGTCGGTGACGACGACCGAGCGGTCCGGCCATGCGTCGCCGCCGTCCTCGCGCACGCGTCGAGCGAGTTCGTCGTTGGTGGAGCCGGCGTGGGCGAGGATCTCGAGGCGTGGGACGAGGGCGGCGGCGAGGGGCAGATCCATGGCACAACCCTACTGAGGCCGGTCGTCGGTGCCCGCGTCGCCCACCGGCGTGCTTGGACGATGCCGACAACGGATCGGCGCGCCGCTTGTACCCGATCGTCAACGGGTCGGCCGGGGGACCACCGGGTAAGGTGAAAGCGTGACCGACGAAACCACCTCCGGCCCTGACCTGTACACGACGGCCGGGAAGCTCGCCGACCTCAAGAACCGCTATCACGAGGCCGTGACGGCGAGCGGCGAAGCCGCCATCGAGAAGCAGCACAGGAAGGGCAAGCTCACCGCACGGGAGCGCATCGAGCAGCTGCTCGATCACGGCAGCTTCGTCGAACTCGACGAGTTCGTGCGGCACCGCACGACCGCCTTCGGCATGGACCGCTCACGGCCGTACGGCGATGCCGTCGTCACCGGCACCGGCACCATCCACGGCCGCCAGGTCGCCGTGTACTCGCAGGACTTCACCATCTTCGGCGGTTCGCTCGGTGAGGTCGCCGGCGACAAGATCATCAAGATCATGGACCTCGCGTTGAAGACGGGCGTCCCGATCATCGGCATGCTCGACTCCGGCGGCGCGCGCATCCAGGAGGGCGTCGTCGCGCTCGGCAAGTACGGCGAGATCTTCCGACGCAACACGCAGGCTTCCGGGGTCATCCCGCAGATCTCCATCATCATGGGTCCGGCGGCCGGCGGCGCCGTCTACTCCCCCGCACTCACCGATTTCGTCATCATGGTCGACAAGACCAGCCAGATGTTCGTCACGGGCCCCGACGTCATCAAGACCGTCACGGGCGAGGACGTCGGCATGGAGGAGCTCGGCGGCGGGTACACGCACAACACCCGCTCGGGCGTCGCCCACTACCTCGCGAGCGACGAGCCGGACGCGCTCGACTACGCCCGGACCCTCGTCGGCTTCCTGCCCGACAACAACCTGTCCGAGGCCACGGTCTTCGACGTCGAGGTGGAGCTGGAGACGACGGACGAGGACCGCCGACTCAACACCCTCATCCCCGACTCGCCGAATCAGCCCTACGACGTGAAGACCGTCATCGAGCACGTCGTCGACGACGCCGACTTCCTCGAGGTCCAGCCGCTCTTCGCGCCGAACATCGTCATCGGTTTCGCGCGCGTCGAGGGACGGTCGGTCGGTGTCATCGCCAACCAGCCCTCCCAGATGGCCGGGACGCTCAACATCGAAGCGGGCGAGAAGGCGAGTCGGTTCGTCCGGTTCTGCGACGCGTTCAGCATCCCGATCCTCACCCTGGTCGACGTCCCCGGCTACCTGCCCGGCACCGACCAGGAGTGGACCGGCGTCATCCGCCGCGGCGCGAAGCTCCTCTACGCCTACGCCGAGGCCACGGTGCCCCTGGTGACCGTCATCCTGCGTAAGGCCTACGGCGGCGCCTACATCGTCATGGGCTCGAAGCAGCTCGGAGCCGACATCAACCTCGCCTGGCCCACGGCCGAGATCGCGGTCATGGGCGGCCAGGGCGCCGTCAACATCCTGTACCGCGGCGAGATCAAGCGGGCCGAGGAGGCCGGCGAGGACGTCGCCGCCGTGCGCACGCGCCTCGCGAACGAGTACACCTACAACGTGGCGAGCCCGTTCCTCGCCGCCGAGCGCGGCGAGCTGGACGGCGTCATCGAGCCGGCTGCGACGCGGGTCTCGGTCATCAAGGCGCTCCGCGCACTCCGGACGAAGCGTGCGAGCCTGCCCGCCAAGAAGCACGGGAACATCCCGCTGTGAGCACCGGCACCGAGCCGAGCACGACCGAGCCGTCGTCGATCGATCTGCGGATCGTGCGCGGTGCGCCCACAGACGAGGAGCTGGCTGCGCTGACCGCGGTGCTGAGCGTCGCGATCGCCGAACAGGCGCTGCGCGACGCCGACACCGCCCCGGCGCCCCGTGTCCCGTCGACGTGGGAGCGGACGAGGCGGAACCTCCGTACGGGGATCACCGCGGGCCCCGGACACTGGCGCGCGTTCACGGGCTGAGCCGCCTGGGCGGACGACCCACCGGTTGCCCCTCGTGGCGCGCGGTGCTGTCCCCCGTTCGTGTCCTCCATAGTGCCGACTGTCGGGGGTACCCCTGATGGGGGATGATCATTCTCGACAGTTGAGTCTCATCGAGACCACTTCACCAGCTCCTGCTCCATCTAGGGTAAGCGGGCAGGAGTTCGGGGGCGGGTCAGAGCGGTATTCGGGTTACCGCTCTGACCCACGAACGTCACGGAGGGCCAGCATCGGGTGCTGGCCCTCCTTTCGTTCGTTCAGGACCAGGCGCGTCGACAGGCTCAGTGACCGGGCGAGGTGCGCTCGGATGCGTTCCCGTCCGTGCGCTTGCCGAGGGGCACAGAGAGAACCCTCGCTCCGCTGACCTCTCCCGCCCCCTGCGCGACTTCCCCCGGGCCCC